>DATAYD010000035.1:0-6922 GCA_036272715.1 Caulobacteraceae bacterium
TCGCCCACATCCCGACCCTCACCAAACCTTATATGCGTGAGGAGTTGGAGGTTAAATTGGTATCGGTCCTGGCCTCTCCGCGCCCGCACTGACCGCCGCCAAGCACCGCTGCACAGAGGTCTTGACGGTTTTGGCTCGGAGTTGTCCGAAGCCCTCATCCCTGCCCTTCCCCCATCGAGAGGGAAGGGTCCTTTCGCCAATGAGGGTTGAACCATCCCGTCAAAACGGGAAGCTTACAGCCGCTCGACGATCGTTACATTGGCCAGGCCGCCGCCTTCGCACATGGTTTGCAGGCCATAGCGCTTGTTGCGGTCCTTCAGGGCGTAGATCAGCGTGCTCATCAGCTTCGTGCCCGAGGCTCCCAGCGGGTGGCCGAGCGAGATGGCGCCGCCATTGACGTTCAGGCGGTCCGGATCGGCGCCGGTGTCCTTCAGCCACGCCGCCGGGATCGAAGCGAAGGCTTCGTTGACTTCGAACAGGTCGATGTCGTCGATGCTCATCCCGGCCTTTTGCAGGGCGCGCTTGGTGGCGGGCAGGGGGGCTTCCAGCATGATCACCGGATCGCCGCCGATCACCGTCATGTGGTGGATGCGGGCCAGGGGCTGAACGCCCAGGGTCTTCAGGCCCGCCTCGTTGACGACCAGCACGCCGGAGGCGCCGTCGCAGATTTGGCTGGAGGTGGCCGCGGTCAGGGCGCCGCCTTCCTGCAGCAGTTTCACGCCGCGCATGGCTTCCAGGCTGGACTCGAAGCGGATGCCCTCATCCACCTCGTGGATTTCCTTGGCGCCGTCGGCCGTGGTGATCTCGATGCCGACGATCTCGTTCTTGAACTTGCCGCCCTGGGTCGCCGCGACGGCCTTCTGGTGGCTGCGGAAACCGTATTCGTCCAACTCGTCCTTGGTCAGGCCGTACTTCTTGGCCACCATCTCGGCGCCGGCGAACTGGCTGAACTGGATGTCGGGATAGCGGTCCTCCATCTTCGGGCCCTTGGAACGGCCAAGGCCGGCCTTGAAGGCCAGGACGGCGGACGTGCCCATGGGGACGCGGGTCATGCTCTCGACGCCGGCGGCGATGACGATGTCCATCGATCCGGCCATCACCGCCTGGGCGGCGAAGTGCAGGGCCTGTTGCGAGGAGCCGCACTGGCGATCGACCGAGGTGGCCGGGACGCTCTCGGGCAGTTTCGATGACAGGACGGCGTTGCGGGCCACATTGCTCGACTGTTCGCCGACCTGACCGACGCAGCCAATGATCACGTCGTCGATCGCGGCCGGGTCGACGCCCGCGCGGTCCACCAGGCTGTCCAGCACCTTGCCGGCCAGATCCGCGGGGTGCCAACCGGCGACCCGCCCGCCCTTGCGGCCGCCGGCGGTTCGTGCGGCGGCGACGATATAAGCTTCGCCCATCTGATGGCCTCCATGTTGATAGGTCATAATTTTTAGCGTCAGGGAACTATTTTAGCGTCAGGACGCTGGCCGACGCCACAGTAATCTCAAGTGAATTTGAGGGGTTAAGCTGACGCTACGTTAAGAACGCGCGTCGGGCCCGACGCGCGTTCAAAGCTTTCGGCGTGCTATCAGGCCCTTAAGTCCAAGTCGGTTCGCGAGGCCTGATGAACTATCGCCACATCTTCCATGCCGGCAATTTCGCCGATCTGGCCAAGCACGCGGTCCTGACCTCGATCCTGGCGCGCCTCGCCGCCGCGCCGGCGCCCTTGAGCGTGATCGACACCCATGCGGGAGCGGGGGTCTATGACCTGACCTCGAAGGAGGCGGCGCGATCCGGAGAAGCCGAGGCGGGCATTGCGCGGTTGCTGGCCGATCGCGCCGCGCCGGCGGTGTTCGATCCGCTCAAGGCCGCGGTCCAGAAGCTCAACCCTTCGAATGGCTTGTCGCAATATCCTGGCTCGCCATGGCTGATCCTCGACGCCCTGCGCGGCGGCGACCGGTTGTGCGCCTGCGAGTTGCGTCCGGACGACTTCGCCGCGCTGGAGCGGATCGTCGAACGCCCAGGCCCCAAGGCCTTGCACGCCGAGGCCTTGCGCACGGACGGCTACGCGGCCGCGCCGGCGCGTATCCAGCCCGGCCACGGTAACTTGGTGCTGATCGACCCGCCGTTCGAGCGCGGCGATGAATACGCGGCCGTGCTGGCCTGCGTGGGCGAGGTGTCGCGGCGCGACGCCGGGGCCGTGATCATGGTCTGGCTGCCGCTGAAGGATCTCGAGACCTTCGACCGCTTCCTGCGCGGCCTCGAGGACCTGGCCCCGCCGCCGACCCTGGTGGCCGAGGCGCGGCTGAGGCGGCTGGACGATCCGATGCGGATGAACGGCTGCGCCCTGGTGGTGATCAATGATCCTCCGGGGACGGAAGAAGACGCCCGCGCGGCCTGCGATTGGGTGGTCGGCGTCCTTGGCGAAGCGGGCGGCCAGGCGCGGGTTTGGCGCCTCTGAAACCCAACTCCCGGCGATCGCGGGCGGAAATTTCGCATATGCGCAGGGAAGCGAGGGTGATATATTGCACCGCACAATATTCCTCGCTCGCCTACAGGAGACTTCGTCATGGCGCTGGCCACGTCCACTCCCGACTCCTCCAAGGCCTTCTCGCTGCCGATCGGCGCGGCTTCGCCGCTCTGGCCGGCCTTCGCCGGCGCCGCGAGCGTGGGCGTGGCCTTCTGGTGGATGACCTACTGGACCCGCCAGATGCGGGGTGGGGCGGTGGCGCCGGTCGAGGCCGCGGTGGACGCCGCGCCGGTCGTCGAGCCGCTGGTCCTCGAGCCGGTGGAGAAGCCCGTCGTCGCGGAGCCCGCGGTCGCTGAACCCGTGATCGCTGAACCTGTCGCGAAGGCCGAACCGGCGCCGGAGCCGGCCCCCGAGCCCGCGCCCATCGTCGAAGCGGTGGCCGCCGCCCTCACACCGGAACCGGTGGCTCCGGACGCCGTGGCCCCCGCGCCCATCGAGGCCTCGGTCGCGAAAGCGGAACCGACGGTCGCGGAGACCCCCGAATCGAACCCGGTCGCCGAACTTGCGTTTCCGCCCATCGAGGCGATGACGGTTGCAAAGGCCGAGCCGGTCGCGAAGGCCGAGGCCCCGAAGGCCCAGCCCGCCAAGACGAGGTCGGCTACGGTCGCGAAGCGAGTGGCCAGCCTCGAAACGGCCCCGGCGGCTGTCACCGCCAAGCCGAAGCCGGCGGTGCGCAAGCCGTTGGGCCGGCCGCCCGTCAAGCGGACCTGAACTGGCTAAGTCCATTGGCGCGCATCCCCTGGCGCGAGTCGCCTGGGGCGCCCATCTTGGTCGGGCGGCGGTTTGAGGGAGCTGGTCCGCGCGAGGGAGCCTGCGCATGGCCGTTCGTCTGACCGCGACTGAAGCCGATATCGATGCCGAGCCCTTTGCCCGCGCGTCCTTTATCGCCCGAACGCCGATCGATATCGAAAACCGCCGCGCGATGATCGACCGGATCGGGCGGCTGTCGGACAGCCTGATCCGTTTCGGTTCGTTCGGGATCGGCTTGGACGGCATCCTGGCCTGGGTTCCGGGCCTCGGCGAACTCTATAGCGTGGCCGCCGGCGGTTTCCTGCTGCTCGAAGGCTATCGGGCGCGGGTCCATCCGGTGGTCCTGGCCCAGTCGGCGGTGATCGTCCTGGCGCGCACCGCCATCGATTTCGGCAATGTCGCGCCGGTGCTGGGGATCGGGTCATCCCTGATCGTCGACCTGTTCCGCGGCCACCGCTGGGCCGCCCGGATGCTGGTGAAGGCGATTGACGAAACCATCTATCTGGAAGGCCCCGAGAACAGGACCAGCCCGGCCTATCTGGACGCCCTGACGCGGATCCGGCGCGGCGGAGACAAGAAGCGGGTGGTGTTTCTGGGTTGAGAGACCTGTTGAAAGTCCATCGCCGCTGTGTGCGTGCTTCGACACGCGCCTTTCAGGCGCTACTCAGCATGACGAATAGTTTTTAGATTCCAAATACTTCGTCATTCTGAGTAGCCGGCGAAGCCGGCGTGTCGGAGGATGCACACTGGCGGCCATCAAGGCTTACAACGTTCTTTTCGCGCCGATGCGCCGCCGTTCGATGATGGGGAGCTGTCCGCGCACTAAGCGGGAGCGGGGCGGGCGGCGATCAGGCCGATATAGAGGGTGCGCATGATTTCGCGTCGCAGGGTGTCGGCGCCCGGCCCCCGCGGGAGGACGCCGGTCAGTTCCAGTTGGACCACGCCATGGATCGCCGCCCAGAACATCCGGCCGATCAGTTCGGGATCGCCGGCGAGGACGCCTTCGTCAATCATGGCGCGGACATAGGCCGTCATGCTGTCGTGAGCCCGGGCCGAGGCGCGGGCCAGGTCGGGGAAGCGGGCCGTGTCCGACGGGCTCATGTCGAAGATCAGCCGATAGGCCTCGCGGTTGGCCAGGGCGAAGGCGACATAGGCCTCGCCGATCGCGGCGGCCTTGGCGCGGCTGTCCCCGGGCGCCTGGCTGGCCGTCTCCAGCGCCTTGGAGAACTGGTCATAGGCGCGCGCGCGCACGGCGGCCAGGAGTTCGTCCTTGTCCTTGAAATAGCGATAGGTGGTCATGGTCGCGCAGCCGACATCGGCGGCCAGCATCCGCATGGTGAAGCCTTCGGCGCCGTGGGCGACGAACAGGCGGGTCGCGGCCTCGCAAAGCCTTTCGCGGAACTCGGCGATTTCCTCGGCGGGGCGGATGCGGGGCAAGATAGCCTTTCAAGCGAAGCGGCGATAAGCGTGACGGGGCCTCGACCGGTCCCACGCGAAGCTGTCACGCCCTGGCGCCCGCGATAGCAAAATCCATCTTGATCACAAACTGCGTACAACGTACACATTTGATCGACCGATGCGCGGATCCGCCGCGTGATCACGCTTGGAGCGCTGTCCATGTCCTTGCCGCCCGTCCTCCGCGATCGCCTGCGCCTGCCCGTGATCGGCTCGCCGCTGTTCATTGTCTCCGGGCCCGACATGGTGATCGCCCAGTGCAAGGCGGGCGTGGTGGGCTCGTTCCCGTCGTTGAACGCGCGCCCGATCTCGATGCTGGATGAATGGCTGCACCGGATCACCGAGGAGCTGGCCGCCTGGGACCGCGACCATCCGGACACACCGTCCGCGCCATTCGCGGTCAACCAGATCGTCCACAAGACCAATAGTCGGCTCGAGGAGGACCTGGAGCTGTGCGTGAAGTGGAAGGCCCCGGTGGTGATCACCTCGCTGGGCGCGCGCGAGGACGTCAATGCGGCGATCCATTCCTATGGCGGGGTGGTGATCCACGACGTGATCACCGATCGCTTCGCCCGCAAGGCGATCGAGAAAGGCGCCGACGGCCTGATCCCGGTGGCGGCCGGCGCCGGCGGCCATGCCGGCACGCTCTCGCCCTTCGCCCTGGTGCAGGAGATCCGCGCCTGGTTCGACGGACCGATCGCGCTCTCCGGCGCCATCGCCAATGGCGCGGCGGTGCTGGGCGCCCAGGCCATGGGCGCGGACCTGGCCTATATCGGCTCGGCCTTCATCGCGACCCAGGAAGCCAATGCGCCGGCCGCGTACAAGCAGATGATCGTGGACTCGAGCGCCGACGACATCCTCTATTCCAACCTCTTCACCGGCGTGCACGGCAATTATCTGCGCCCCTCGGTGATCGCCGCGGGACTGGATCCCGAGAACCTGCCGCAGAGCGACCCGTCGCGGATGAGCTTCGGTTCCGGCGGCAATCAGGAAGCCAAGGCCTGGCGCGACATCTGGGGCTGCGGCCAGGGCATCGGCGCGGTCAAGAACCTGCCGACCGTGGCCGAGATGGTCGGGCGGCTGTCGGCCGAATACGAAGCCGCCAAGAGCGCGCTGGCGGTCAAGACGTCCCTGACCCGAGGCGCGGCGCTGGCGATGGCGGCGGAATAGCGCTCACGCGCTTGCATCCGCTGGCGCATGGGCCTCGTATAGCGCCGAGACCGCGTTTGGGGGGAAGCCATGCGATATCTCGTCGCCTATATCGTCACGTTCGTCGTGTTCATGGGGATGGACTTCAGTTTCGTCCTCGGTTTCGCCGCCCCGGTCTACAAGCAGGAACTCGGGCCGCTGCTGCTGGCCCAGTTCAAGGCCATACCGTCGGTGCTGTTCTACGTGATCTACATATTCGGGGTGGTGCTGTTCGCGGTCGCGCCGGCGCTGCGGGAAAAACGCTGGCAGCGGGCGCTGATCATGGGCGTCGCCCTGGGCCTTGTGGCGTATGCGACCTATGACCTGACCAATCTCGGCACCCTGAAGGGCTTCAGCCAGAAGATCGTCTTCATCGACATGGCCTGGGGCATGACCGTGACCAGCGTCTCGGCGACGGTGGGGTATCTGGCGGCCAAGCGGTTCGCGTGAGAGAGCCCCGCCGCCTCGATGGGGACAGGGCAGGGGGGGTGAACGTCCAGGAGTCAGACTGAGATGGGAGGCCGCGCCACGACCTGCCATTCCAGGATGGGGCCTGAGTTCAGTCCTCAGCCTTGCGCCGCCTTCATCGTGCGACGGCGGATCATCGCGCCGACCCCGCCGAAGCCGACCAGCATGACCGCCCAGGTCGCCGGCTCGGGAACCGCGATCACCGAGACGCCATCCAGCAGGGCGACCGGCGCGAAAGTCCGGCGGCCCCGCGAACCATCTTCGGGGTCGGGGGTTCTATCGACGCGCCGAGTGTGGCGGCGCGGCTCTTGGGAGCACCCTGTGTCCAGTCCTGAACTTGGCGCCCATGAGGGCGACCGCGCCGCGCCGGCCGACGATGGCGACTCCTATGCGACCGTCCGGCGGCGTATGGACCATCTGCTCGATCTGCTTCGCGGCTCCATCGAGAGCCGCAGCTTCGCTCCCCCGGCGCCGTGGCTGACGCTCGATCTGAGCGAGACCGAGCAAGCCTATACCGTGGTCGCTGAACTACCGGGGATCGAG
>DATAYD010000036.1:0-9885 GCA_036272715.1 Caulobacteraceae bacterium
GACCCCATTTCGCGCCCGCGCAACCGGTCCCAGAACGAGCTTTACCAAGGGGTGATCCTTCTCACGAACGGAACGCGGGGCGCGAAAGGATCCTGACGAATGTCAAGGTTCCGGCGCCGTTGCATGAATCTCTTCCCCGTCACCACCGGACCCATAACCACAGGTTTTCACGGCACGCGCCGGAGCGACGTTTCCAACCGTTTGAGTCTATAGGCCACCGGGACAAGCCCGGTGGTGACGAATATTTGCTGAGCGCGCCGGCGAACCGGACAGCCTTGGAACAAGTCCGGCCATGACGATTAAGAGGCCGCTGTTCACACCGCGATCTGGGCCTTGATGTTCGGGTGGGCGCGGTAGCCTTCGATCACGATGTCCTCGTAGTCGAAGGCGAACAGGTCGGTCTTGGGCGCCAGTTTAAGGGCGGGGAAGGGGCGCGGCTCGCGGGTCAGTTGTTCCTTGGCTTGGTCCATATGGTTCAGATAGAGGTGCGCGTCGCCGAAGGTATGGACGAACTCGCCAGGCTGAAGGCCGGTCACCTGGGCCATCATGGCGGTCAGCAGGGCATAGCTGGCGATATTGAACGGGACGCCCAGGAATACGTCGGCCGAGCGCTGATAGAGCTGGCAGGATAGCCGGCCGTCCGCCACGAAGAACTGGAACAGGCAGTGGCAGGGCGGCAGGGCCATGTCGTCGACATCGGCCGGGTTCCAGGCCGTGACGATGTGCCGGCGGCTGGTCGGGTTCTCGCGGATCTGGCGCACGACATTGGCGATCTGGTCGATGACCCGGCCATCCGGCGCGGTCCAGGAGCGCCACTGCTTGCCATAGATCGGGCCGAGTTCGCCGTCCGCGTCAGCCCATTCATCCCAGATGCCGACCCCGCGCTCCCGCAGCCAGCGCACATTGGTGTCGCCGCGCAGGAACCAGAGCAGTTCGAGCACGATCGACTTGCGGTGCAGCTTCTTGGTGGTCAGCAGCGGAAAGCCCTGGGCCAGGTCGAAGCGGATCTGGCGGCCGAATACGCCCAGCGTGCCGGTGCCCGTACGGTCCGGGCGGTGGGCGCCGTGGGCCAGGATGTCGGACAGCAGGTCGAGATATTGCCGCTCGGGATGGCTGGCCGCGCCGGGCGGAACGATGGTCGCGTGGGCGTTCATGGGGCTTCGCATGGGGTTGAGGATGTCAGTGTGCCGCCGAATCAGCGGCAAGGCGACGCCTGGAGGTCGTTCCTCCACAGTTCAATAGGCCTTGTCGGCCCCGGTAAGATATTCGATGTGGTTCATTGAGGTTGGTATAACGTCTCTCTAAGCTGAACGCTGGCTGGGCGCGTCCGTTCAAACCCGGTTCAGACTGGCGACTTCAATGTTGTATCCGGCAATGACGCCCAAATGGCGGCAAGATCATCGGCCCTCAATCCCCCGGTCCGGGTGGAATGGACGCGGTGATTTAAGAACACAAAGGAGCTGGACGTGATGAAACACCTGGTGACCACGGCCATCGCGGTCGTTCTGCTGGGCGCCGGTGGCGCTTCCGCCGAGCCGCCGGAATCGAGCCATCGCGAGGCCCCCAAGGGCGGCCAGGGCGGTCCGCACAATGCGCCCGCAACGCCTCCGGGCGCACCGCGCGGCGGGCCCAGCGGCGGCGCTTCGGTCGGTGGTCGCCCTGGCGGTGGTGCGGGCGGCGGCGCGCCGGCCTATTCGGGCGGCGCCCGAGGCGGCGCGCAGGACTATCGCGGTTCCGGCGCGGCTCAGGACTATCGCGGCGCGGCGCGCGGTGGCGAGGAAGGCAATCGCGCCGCGCCGGGAGGGATGGAAGGCGGCCGTGGAGCGCCCGGCGCCGAAGGCTATCGCGGCGCGACGCCGGGAGGTGGTTATCGGACTGGCCAGGGCGAAGGCTCTCGCGGTGAAGGCTCCCGCGCCGGGGGCGCCGCGCCGCGCGGCGCGCCTGGCGCCTATCATCCGCGGGGCGGCGCGCCCGGCTTCCGGCCCGGCGGCGCGCGGCCGCGTTATGATCCGCAATATTTCCCGCGCGCCTTTCAGCCCACGCAACGCTACGCTTGGCGCGGCGCCGGCTGGTTCCCGCAACCCGGCTATTATTATCGCCGCTGGGCCTATGGCGACCGGTTGCCGTTCGGCTGGTTCGACAGCCGCTGGTACATAAACGACTACTACTATTACGACCTGCCGGTGCCGCCCTATGGGTATGAATGGGTCCGGGTCGGTTCGGACGCCCTGCTGGTCGATCTGGATGACGGCACGGTGGTCGAGTCGGTCTACGGCCTCTTCTACTAGCCACGATCCCGGCGCCCCTGTCCGCCCCATCGCGGGCAGGGGGCCATTCCGATCTCTCCAAAGCTTGACGCGCGGGCGAAAAAACGCTCGAAAGCGCCCGTCGTAAGCGTGGGTTTGCTCCCGCGTACGATTTTCAGCGCCTTTGGAGACATGATCATGCGCGTCTACTATGACCGCGACGCCGACCTCGCCCGCATCCTGGACAAGAAGGTGGCCGTCGTAGGCTACGGCAGCCAAGGCCGCGCCCACGCGCTGAACCTCCACGATTCCGGGGTGGCCCAGGTGGTCGTGGCGCTGCGTCCGGGCTCGGCGACAGCCAAGAAGGTCGAGGCGGATGGGCTGAAGGTCATGAGCAACGCCGAAGCCGCGGCCTGGGCCGACGTCATCATGATCCTGGCGCCGGACGAACTGCAGCGCGAGATCTACGACAACGATATCGCGCCCCACATCCGCGACGGCGCCGCCCTGTTGTTCGCCCACGGCCTGAACGTCCATTTCCGGCTGATCGAGCCCAAGCCCTCGATCGACGTGCTGATGGTCGCGCCCAAGGGGCCTGGCCACACGGTGCGCAGCGAATATCAGCGTGGCGGCGGCGTGCCCTGCCTGATCGCGGTGCACCAGGACGCCACGGCCGGCGCGCTGGACCTCGGCCTGGCCTACGCCTCGGCGATCGGCGGTGGACGCTCCGGCGTGATCGAGACCACCTTCCGCGAGGAATGCGAGACCGACCTGTTCGGCGAACAGGCCGTGCTGTGCGGCGGACTGGTCGAACTGATCCGCGCCGGGTTCGAGACCCTGGTCGAGGCCGGCTATGCGCCGGAGATGGCCTATTTCGAATGCCTGCACGAGGTGAAGCTGATCGTCGACCTGATCTATGAAGGCGGCATCGCCAACATGGATTATTCGGTCTCCAACACCGCCGAGTACGGCCAGTACGTGTCCGGCCCGCGCGTGGTGACGCCGGAAACCAAGGCCGAGATGAAGCGGATCCTGACCGACATCCAGGAAGGCCGCTTCGTGCGCGACTGGATGAACGAATGCGCCGCCGGCCAGCCCAGCTTCAAGGCCATCCGCCGCCGCTCCGCCGAACATCCGATCGAGGAGGTCGGCGGCCGGCTGCGCGCCATGATGCCCTGGATCACCAAGAACGCCCTGGTGGACAAGGCGCGGAACTAAGGGCGAGCCAGAACCCTTTCCTTCCGACGGGAAAGGGATACACGCATCCACTTAGCGCTCGCTGCTCCCCCTCTGGGGGAGCTGTCGCGAAGCGACGGCGGGGGCTTTTCCGAGTCACACAGTCCCTTCCGGCGAGGCCCCTTCACCACTTCGTGGTCCTCCCCCCAATGGGGGGGAACTGAAGTTATTGTAATTTCACATAATTTCCTCATGCTGAGTAGCGCCGACAAGGCGCGTGCCGAAGTCTGCGCAAAGCCGCCGCCGCTTCAACCCCAGCCTAGATCCGCTTCGCCGCGCAGGATCGCTTCGACCTCGGGCCGGTGCTTGCCGCCGTCACGGTCATGCAGCACCAGCGGCGGCAGCAGGATCAGCGGCGCCTTGCCGGTCTTGATCGCGCGCACCAGCACGCGCTTGGCCGGTGCGTCGGCGAACGGATGGATTGGCCGGACGCGGAACGACCCAGCCTTCGGCGCCAGGAGCGCCAATAGGTCGCCCAGGCGGTCGGCGCGGTGGATCAGGGTGATGGCGCCGCCCTCGCGCACGGCCTTCAGCGTGAAATCGGTCCAGGCCTTCAGCCCGCCGTCGGCCATATAGGCGCCGGTTCGCGCCGGGTGGGGCGCGCGCAAGGCGCCTGGATCGTCGAAGAACGGCGGATTGGCCATCACGGCGTCGAAAACCGGAAGGCCCAGGGCGCGGAAGCCCTCGGCGACATCGCCGGCGAACACCTCGACCCGTTCGCCGACCGCGTTCAGCGCCACGTTCCGCTCCGCCAGCGCCCGTGCGTCCGGATCGCGCTCAATCCCCACGAAAAGGGTCCGCGTTCGCCTGGTCGCGGCGGCCAGGAGCGCGCCGCCGACGCCGCAGCCAGCCTCCAGCACCCGCTCGCCCGGCCCAGAATCACACGCCGCGGCCAAAAGCGCGGCGTCGAGGCCGGGCCGATACCCCTGGTGTCGCTGGTGCAGCAAAACGCGGCCGCCGAGTACGCGATCGACGCTAATCTGGCTGTCATATGGGGTCTGGGTCGTCACCGCCGCGCATCATGCCTTGTGCTTACCTTGACCCTGACCTATCCCGCCACCATTGTCCCTTGCAACGATTGCCCGGGGGGCGGTTGTCGCAGCCTGGGCCTCGACACAGGCGCCGGAGCAGGAGCAACAGCTTTTGGATGCAGTCCAAGCCATAGCCGAGGCGCCCAAGGGGTCGGTCGAAGCCCTGGCGCGTCTGGCCAAGGCCGATATGGGCGGCGTCGACACGCTGATCACCGAGCGATTGGACAGTCCAGTCCCGGTGATCCCGGCGCTGGCCGATCACCTGATCGCGGCAGGCGGCAAGCGGCTTCGGCCGCTCTTGACGGTCGCCGCCGCGCGACTGGCCGGGGCCACGGACGACGCCTGCCTGAAACTGGCCGCGGCGGTCGAATTCATCCATACCGCGACCCTGCTGCACGACGACGTCGTCGATGGCTCGCAGTTGCGGCGGGGCAAGGTGGCGGCCCATCTGATCTGGGGCGGCGCCTCGAGCCTGCTGGTCGGCGATTTCCTGTTCGCGCGCGCCTTCGAACTGATGGTCGAGACCGGTTCGCTGAGGGCGCTGCAGATCCTGGCCAAGGCCTCCAGCGTGATTGCCGAGGGCGAAGTGCTGCAACTGACGCGCGCTCACGACCTCAATCTGGACCAGCACACCTATCTGGAGATCATCCGCGCCAAGACGGCCGAACTGTTCGCGGCCTCCGCCGAGGCCGGCGCGGTTTCGGCCGGCGCGGCCGCGTCCCGCGTCGCGGCGCTTCGGGACTATGGCCTGAATCTCGGCCTCGCGTTCCAGCTCGCGGACGACGCTCTGGACTATAGCGGCGTGGCCGAGACCTTGGGCAAGAACGCCGGCGACGATTTCCGCGAGGGCAAGGCGACGTTGCCGCTGCTCCTGGCCATCGCCCGGTCCGGCCCGCGCGAGGCGGATTTCTGGGAGCGCGCGATCGGGCGGCGCGAGCAGACCGAGGCCGATTTCCGCCGCGCCCGCGAACTGATCATCGGCGCCGGCGCCCTGCAGGCCACCCTGGACCTGGCCGCCGGCTATGCCGAGACGGCCAAGGCGGCGCTGGCGGTGTTCCCAATGAACGACTGGCGCCTGGCGCTGGAAGCGCTCGCCGATTTCGCGGTCAGCCGACTGGCCTGATCGCGCTTTTGAGCGCGATCCAACCCACGACCGCCGCGGCGAGGCCGGCCGCGAACCCCAGCGGCCGCCATCCCGTCGGAGCCTGCTCGTTCAGGACCGCCGCGCCGGTGAAGGCGCTCATGATCAGCCAATAGCGCAGGCTCAGGGACGCGTGCGGCTTACGACTGTGGTCGAGCCAGCGCTGGTACAGGTGTTCGCGATGCGCGGAAAAGAGCGGGGAGCGCGCCCGCGCCCGAGCCAGCAAGGTCAGGAGCACGTCGGTCAGAATGGGCAGGGTCGCGAACGGGACCAGATAGGGCGACACAGCCTCGCCACTGGCCGGATCGGTGGCCAGCACCGCCAGCCCGGCCAGGAACACGCCGCTGAAGAGCGCGCCGGCGTCGCCCTGGAACAGGCGGTGAGCGGGCAGGTTCCAGGGCAGGAAGCCAAGCCCCGCCGCCGCGCCGACCAGGGCCGCCGCCGAAAGGGCTGGCTGACCATGCAGGACGCCGGCGGCGGCCAGACCGACCAGGACGATGATCACCGCGCCCGGCGCCAGGCCGTCGACCCCGTCGATGAAATTCACCGCGTTGGTCAGGACCACGAACCAGAGCGCCGAGCCGCCGATGCCTAGGATCAGGCCCAAGGGCAGATCGAAACCGGGCGCCAGCGGCAGGTTCGTCACCCGGGCGATCAGGCGCGCGAACAGCAGCGCCAAGGCGAGCTGAGCCAGCAGCTTGGTGCACGGCGGCAGGTCGAACAGGTCGTCCGCCGCGCCCATCAGGCCCGTGATCGCGGCCATCAGCGCCAGCCAGCCCAAACGCGGATCGGGCGCCGCCACGGCTCCGCGGCTCGCCAGGAAAAGCCCGACGCAGGTCGCCGCGATGATCGCCAGGCCGCCGCTCGTGGGCGTCGGCGCGCCATGGCTGCGGCGCGGCCCCGGCGGGTCGACCGGGCCGGCCCAGGCGACCAGCCCGGCGAGCATGGCGGCGAGCACCAGGGCGGCGAGAAGCGGCGCGAGCATCACACGTCATGAGGAACCCTTCCCCCTCGATGGGGGAAGGGCAGGGATGGGGGTGAACACGCCAGTGATGGAGCGAAGAACGCGGGGGGCGTCTCACGCGATCTTTTCATCGCCGAAGGTGGGCGCACCCCCACTCCAACCTCTCCCCCATCGAGGGGAAGAGGCTTTATTTCCAAGCCCATCAGGTCAGGCTGGCGCAGAAGCGCTGGATACGCTGGCAGGCGTCCCCCAGCACGGCGTTGGAGGTGGCGTAGGAGATGCGCAGGAACGGAGAGAGCCCGAACGCCGCGCCATGCACGGCCGCGCAGCCCTCCGCTTCCAGGAGCTCCACCACGAAGTCTTCGTCGGTCTCGATCCGCTTGCCCGATGGCGCCGTGCGGCCGATCAGTCCTTCACAGGATGGATAGACATAGAAGGCGCCCTCCGGCGTCGGGCAGTGCAGGCCCGAAGCCTGGTTCAGCATCGAGACGACCAGGTCGCGCCGGGTTTCGAACGCCTCGGCGTTGGTCCTGATGAAATCCTGGGTTCCGTTCAGCGCCTCGACCGCCGCCCATTGCGAGATCGAGGACGGGTTGGAGGTGGTCTGGCCCATCACCTTGCCCATGGCCTTGATCAACGGCTCGGGGCCGGCGGCATAGCCGATCCGCCAGCCGGTCATGGCATAGGCCTTCGAGACCCCGTTCATGGTCAAGGTGCGCTCGTAGAGCCCCGGCTCGACCTGGGCCAGGGTTGTGTATTCGAAGTCGCCATAGACCAAGTGCTCGTACATGTCGTCGGTCAGCACCCAGACCTGCGGGTGGCGCATCAGCACCTCGGCCAGCGCCTTCAGGTCCGCGCGGGTATAGGCGGCCCCGGACGGGTTGGATGGGGAGTTGATCAGCAGCCACCTGGTGCGCGGGGTGATGGCGGTCTCCAGGTCCTCGGGCCGCATCTTGAAGCCGGTCTCGGCCGTGGTCATCACCGTCACCGGCGCGCCGCCGCAGAGCAGGACCATGTCCGGGTATGAAACCCAGTAGGGGGCGGGGATGACCACCTCGTCGCCGGGCGAGAGGGTGGCGAGGAAGGCGTTGTAGAGCACCGCCTTGCCGCCCGGGGATACATTGACCTGCGAGGTCTTATAGGCGAGCCCGTTCTCGCGGGCGAACTTGGCGCAGATCGCCTGCTTCAGCTCCGGGATGCCGTCCACGTCGGTGTATTTGGTCTTGCCGTCGCGGATCGCCTTGATCGCGGCTTCCTTGATGTTGTCGGGGGTGTCGAAGTCCGGCTCGCCGACGCTGAGCGAGATGATGTCGCGGCCCTGGCGCGCCAGCTCGCGCGCCTTGGCGGTCGCGGCCATGGTGGCGGAAGGCTGGACTCGGCGCAGGGCGAGTGATTCGGCGAACATGACGGATTCCCCGCGGAATTGAGCTTGGGTGTTTGGAAGCCGGGCGGCTGTTTACGCGCAGCGGGCCTTTGGCGCAACTTCGGGCGGCCATTTCGCGCGGGTTTTCGATCTTAGGCGGAATGAGGCGCCTGCGGAAACCAGGGTCGGTTCATGCGCGGGAAGGCTTTCAGGGCGGCCAATCCGCAATAAGCTTGCGCAAAGAGACGCCATTCTATATGCAACCGCGTCATGGACGCCGCGCGCACCCTCCTTCTTCCGCGCCTTATCAGCCCCTGGACGCTCTAGGGGCCGCGTCTTTTCGCGGCCGGGCGTGCAGGGGTAAAATCACCACCGCCGTCCCATTCCAAGACCAGCCGCAGAGCTTTCCATGAGCACCCCGACTTTCCCGGCCGCTTCTTCAAGCGCCAAAGACCGCATCATCATCTTCGACACCACCATGCGCGACGGCGAGCAGGCGCCCGGCGCCTCGATGTCGCTGGAAGAGAAGCTGGAACTCGCCAAGATCCTTGAGGAGATGGGGGTCGACGTGATCGAGGCCGGCTTTCCGATCGCCTCCAACGGCGATTTCGAGTCGGTCCGCCGGATCGCCGAGATCGTCACCGAATCGGTGGTCTGCGGCCTGGCGCGCGCCGGGGCGGCCGACATCGAGCGGGCCGGGGAGGCGATCCGCCCGGCGAAGCGCGGCCGCATCCACACCTTCATCTCGACCAGCCCCTCGCATCGCGACCATATCCTGCGCATGTCGCCCCAGGATGTGATCGAGGCCGTCACCGGCTCGGTGACCCTGGCGCGCAACCTCCGCGACGATGTCGAATGGTCGGCCCAGGACGCGACCCGGACCGAGCGCGACGTGTTGCGCCGCTGCGTCGAGGCGGCGATCCGCGCCGGGGCGACCACGATCAATATTCCGGACACGGTCGGCTATTCATTCCCGACCGAATATGCCGGCATCTTCCGCGACCTGATCGAAAACGTACCGGGCGCGGACCAGGTGATCTTCTCCACCCACTGCCACAACGACCTGGGCCTCGCGGTCGCCAACAGCCTGGCCGGGATCGAGGGCGGGGCGCGGCAGGTTGAGTGCGCGATCAACGGCCTGGGCGAGCGCGCCGGCAACGCCGCGCTGGAAGAGATCGTGATGGCGCTGCGTGTCCGTGGCGACCAGTTGCATTACGACACTCGGATCGAGACCCAGCACATCACCCGGGCCAGCCGGTACGTCTCGGCGATCACCGGCTTTCCGGTGCAGTTCAACAAGGCGATCGTCGGCAAGAACGCCTTCGCCCACGAGAGCGGCATCCACCAGGACGGCATGCTGAAGAACGCCGGCACCTATGAGATCATGCGGCCGACCGATGTGGGGCAGGGCGCCACCAACCTGGTCATGGGCAAGCATTCCGGCCGCCACGCCTTCCGCGAGAAGCTGAAGGGCCTGGGTTATGAGCTGGGCCAGAATGCGCTGAACGACGCCTTCACCCGGTTCAAGGAATTGGCCGACAAGAAGAAGGACGTCTATGACGACGACATCATCGCGCTGGTGGACGACGAGCTGGCGCGGGGCGCCGAGCGGGTGCGGGTGGTGCATCTGCGGGTGATCGCCGGCACGGAAGGCCCGCAGCAAGCGACCTTGACCCTCGCCATCGACGGGCAGGAAAAGACCGCCGCGGCGACCGGCGACGGGCCGGTGGACGCGGTGTTCAACGCCATCCGTGAAATCGTTCCGCACGGCGCGGCGCTCCGCCTGTTCCAGGTCCATGCCGTGACCGAGGGCACCGACGCCCAGGCCAAGGTATCGGTCCGATTGGAGGAGGGCGCCCATATCGCCTCCGGCCTCGCCTCGGACACCGACACGCTCACCGCCA
>DATAYD010000037.1:0-3815 GCA_036272715.1 Caulobacteraceae bacterium
GGGCATGGGGCGCGCCACATGCCGTGCACGACGGCGAAGGTCAAGTCCCAGAGCAAACTCCGATCAGACGGAATCATCCGATCGGAGATAATTTGCTCTAGAATCAAAAACTTAGAGCGCCTCTAATTCGCCAACCAGTACCCCGACTTGGTCGGAAGGCGCTCTACCCGGTAGGGCCGGTCAGTCCTGGCCGAGGTATTTCGTCGGAAGCGGCGCGCCTTTGCAGATCGTAAGCCCTGCGTCCGGCGATCCGGCGACGTCGCCATTGTTCATCTGGGTGAGCCAGCAGGAAAGGGCGCGGTCGCGCGCCGACGGACGCTGGACAGCGGTGTCGCAGTCCGTGCAGGGGCGCGCCGCGGCTTCGCCCCGAAGGACGCGATGCACCCGATGGCGGACCGTCTGTGTGTCGGCAGGGGTTTCGACCGCGTTGAGCGCCATAGCCGGCGGCGTTGGCGCCGCCACTGGGGTCGCCGGAGCCTGGGCGGGCCGGGGGAGAGGGGCTGACGTTATGGTCTGCGCTGGGGCCGGCGCTGGCGGCGCCGGCGCGGCCGCGGGCTGGGCGGACCGGGGGCGGGCGGACTGGGACTGGGCGGATTGGCCGTGGGTCCAGGCGATGACCGCCGGCTCATGCGGATGGTGGGGAACCAGGGCCGCCGCCAGGATGATGCCCGCTGTCAGGGCCAGGATGATGACGGTCAGCCGAGTGTTCCGGCCGGACGACGTCCGGCGGCTTCGCGTGCTGCGCGGACGATGCTCTTCCGGGATTTCCAGCCGAAGCGTCTCGGTCGACCATAGCGAATCCGGCTCGGCGTCGGCGAAAGCCCGCTCGGCGTCTTCGACGGTCAGCGGCCCGAAGCCGCGGCGTTCGTCCTTGCCCACCAGCGGGTCGGCCTCAGCCTCGGCCGGGTCAGGCTTGGCCGGTTCCGGCGCGCTGCGGCGCAGCAACTCGCGATAGGCCTCCCATCGGGCCTCGTCATCGTCGCCGGAACCTCGAAAACGTGGAATCTCGGATGCCATGACCAAACGCCGTCCGTCACACAACGGCGCCCCCGAACAAGCGTTAACGCCTCAGGCGCCGGAAAGTTCGCACCGGCGCGCTCGGCCTCGTGACCCGTAGTGTCCGCGTAGGCGAACTTCGAATTCACCACACTAGAAGTCTTGCGTCTGATACCCTATCGGCGGCTTCGTGGCATAAGCCGTCTGTATGCCGCAGGCTTCACGGACGCGCCGTTGCGCCTTTGCCGCCAGCGATCCGTGCATCTTCTGCGCCTGCACCCTGGCGGCGGCGCATTGACTCGCGTTTTCGCGGCTTCGCGTACTGGCCGCAGTGCGATGGGCGTGCCGCGCCGCCCGGCCCCGCCGGGCGGTTCGCGCGGGCGTCGATTTGGCCAGCAGGTTGTGCACGCCGGGCGGCGGAGCCCGCAGCGGCGTGGCCGCAGGCGCCGTTGCGGCAGGCCGCGCATGGTCCCAGATGATCGCCGCCGGCTCGGTCTGCTGGCGGGGGAACAGCGACGCCGCCAGCACCAGTCCCGCGGTCACGGCCGCGGTGGCGCTGACCAGCCGCGTGCTCCGGTTGGCGAAGGGTGTGAGCGCCCGGCGTTCGTGGATCGGGGCCTCGCGGACGATCTCGAGCGGTTCGATCTCATCCGGCGCGTGCTCGCCGGCTTCGAAGTCCGGCGCCATGCGCTCTTCGACCCCCTTCGGCGCGGCCTCGGCATAGGCGCGTTCGGCTTCTTCCAGGGTGAAGGATCGGAAGGTTCGCGGCTCGCTCTTGGCCCCTCGCGTCGTAGGATCGCTGGCCGCCGTCTTGCGCAACAAAGCGCGATAGGCCTCCCAGCGAGGCTCGTCGTCCTCGCTGGCGGCGCCTCGAAAATGCGGAACATCGGATCCCATGGCCGTCCACCGCACGCCGCTGGCAACAGAAGCGGCTCCCCGAATTAATCCTAACGCGGGCAATGCACGATGGTTCAGGGAGATGGCGATTTTCGGGCGCGCAGCGGAACACTCAGCGTCCAGGGACGTTCGCGAGACCGCTGAACGGGCGAGGGACGTCCCTCGCCCGCGCCCCTCAGGCCAGCTGTCGCCCGTAGGCCGCCATCACCGCCAGGTTCAGGATCTTGGACACAGAGGCCGAGAGCGGGCTGATCTGGACCGGCTTGCAGAGGCCGAGCAGCAGCGGGCCGATCACCGTCGCCCCGCCCAGGGCCTGGACCAGCTTGGTCGAGATCGAGGCGGAATGGATGGCCGGCATGATCAGCACGTTGGCCGAGTCCGTCAGGCGCATGAACGGGTAGTTCTCGCGCAGGGCCGGATCCAGGGCCAGTTCGGGGGGCATCTCGCCTTCATATTCGAAGTCGATGTCGTCGCGGGCGTCCAGCAGGGCCACCGCTTCGCGCACCTTCTGCGAGCGGGCGCCCAACGGGTTGCCGAAGGTCGAGTACGACATCAGCGCCACGCGCGGCTTGAAACCCAGGTGGCGCACGGCGCGGGCGGCCTCGATGGCGATCTCGACCAGCTCTTCCGCCTCGGGCATCTCGGTGACGTTGGTGTCGGCGATGAACAGGGTGTGGCCCCGGCTCAGCACGATCGACATGCCCATGATGCGCCCGCCGGGGGCCGGGTCGATCACCCGCATGACCTCGTCAAGGGCCTGGTCGTAGCTGCGGGTGACGCCGGTGACCATACCGTCGGCGTGGCCCAGCGCGACCATCGAGGCGGCGAACGAGTTGCGGTCCTGGTTGACCAGCCGCTGGACGTCGCGGCGCAGGTAGCCGCGCCGGCGCAGGCGCTCATAGAGGAAGTCGACGAATTCGGGGTTGTGGCGCGAGAGGCGCGCATTGGCGATCTCCAGGGGGGTGTCCTCCGGGATCAGCCCGACCGAGCGCATGTTGGCGTGGATCAGCTCCTCGCGCCCGACCAGGATCGGATGGCCCAGCCCCTCGCTCTTGAAGGCGTAGGCCGCGCGGATGACGCTCGGCTCCTCGCCCTCGGCGAAGACGATGCGCTTCTTGGGCGCCGCCATCACCGCGCCGGAGATCTTCTGCATGAAGCCGGCGGTGGGATCGAGCCGCTGGGCCAGGGCCGCGCGATAGGCGTCCATGTCCTCGATCGGCGTGCGCGCGACCCCGGTGTCCATCGCCGCCTGCGCCACATAGGGCGGGATGAACGAGATCAGCCGCGGATCGAACGGCGTCGGGATGATGTACTCGGGCCCGAACTTCAGCTGGGTGCCGTGGTAGGCGGCGGCCACCTCGTCGGGCACGTCCTCGCGGGCCAGCTGCGCCAGCGCGTTGGCGCAGGCGATCTTCATCTCCATGTTCACCCGCCGGGCCCGCACGTCGAGCGCGCCGCGGAAGATAGGGGAAACCCAGCACGTTGTTGACCTGGTTCGGATAGTCCGACCGGCCGGTGGCGACGATCGCGTCGGGCCGCACCGCCTTGGCGTCCTCCGGGGTGATCTCCGGATCGGGGTTGGCCATGGCGAAGATGATCGGCTTGGCCGCCATCGACTTGACCATCGCCTGCGTCAGTGCGCCCTTCACCGAAAGCCCGAAGAAGGCATCGGCGCCCTTCAGCGCATCGGCCAGGGTGCGGGCGTCGGTCTCCACCGCGTGGGCCGACTTCCACTGGTTCATGGACTCGGTGCGGCCACGGTAGATCACACCCTTGGTGTCGACCGCGATGCAGTTCTCTGGCCGCACGCCCATCGCCTTGATGAGAGGCTGGCCGGACTGCCGCCGCATGGTCGCCCAGCTCAGGCTCTCATCGATGAGTCGTCCGGCCATCCCGACACAGAGCGCGGCGATGTGCACCCG
>DATAYD010000038.1:0-19923 GCA_036272715.1 Caulobacteraceae bacterium
CAGATGGCCCAGGTCCGCGCCATAGCCTTCGCCGAGCGTTTGCAGGATGCGATCGGTCGTTCCGCCAATGGATGCGCCGGCGGGAAAGACCTGTACGAAATTGCCGAAACCGGGATCGGTCACCCAACCGAGCGCTTCGATCCGATCGGAAACCAGCAGATGGGCGAGCGAAGGCTGCATCCGCGCGCCGGCGGCTTCGCAAAGCACGGCGTGTTTGGACGGGTCGGTCGGCGCGGGTGCGTCCGCCGCCCGCGGCTTGCCGGCTCCGGAAGCATGATCCTTGCGCCGAACCGACTTGGCGAGATCCGGCGGGAGACTTACCGGCTCAAGGTTGTCCGGGTCGCGCCGGCACTGCACGTACTTGTTGCCGTCCCAGATCGTCGCCAGGCCGATCTGGTCGGGGCGTTCCAGGGTCAGCATGTTGTCGAGCGCGGCCTCGAAGCGAGCCTTGGCGCTCTGCGGTTCGTTCGCCGAGGCCGAAGCCGTCACCGAGAATAAGCTCAGGACCAAGACAGCCCAGCCTATCCCCCAAAACGCACGCGCGCCCATCCACTGCCCCAAGCCGATTTGTTCCCGTTATGTTCCAATTAACAGTCAAGCTCGGCCTCCGTCAAGTCCCATGGTTGCATCTCTGGTGTCGCCATCTCGATTCGGCTGTCGGGCCTTGGTAGGTTCGGACCATGCGGGACTTCAAATCACCTCTGCTCGGGGCCGATCTATTCGGCGAAGTCGAAGACGCGCCGACCAAAGACCGGCTGCTGTTTCTGATCTATCCGGACGAGGCGACCGCCGCACGCATCGCGGCCTTGGCGGCGCGGCTGAGGAACCAGCTTGGCCTGCACGGACACCCGCACGCGCAAGATCGCTTCCATATCACGCTGCAGCACATCGGCGATTATGCGGGCTTGCCGGCCGACTTGGTCGCCTTGGCGCGCCAAGCCGCGAGCGCGCTGACGATCCGGCCTTTCCAGGTGAATTTCGATCGCGCCGCCAGCTTCGACAGCCAGCCACGCAATCTGCCGTTCGTGCTGCGCGGCGATGAACTGGGCGAACTGGTCGCGTTCAATGACGCGCTCGCCGTGGCGATGAAAAGAACGGGTTCACGTCTGGGCAAACGGGTGAAACTGAATTTCACACCACACGTGACACTGCTCTACGACGACCGTTCAATCGCCGAGCTACCCATTGAACCCATAGGTTGGACGGTGCGGGAGTTCGTTCTGGTGCATAGCCTGATCGGCCAGACCCAGCACAAGGTGCTGGGGCGCTGGTCCTTGGTCGACTAAGTCGGCTGGTAGGCGGCGCGCCTTCTGGCCGAGCGAGTGGTCCTTATCAAACTGAGCGTTGATCGATCGGCCGCCCCGCGCGTTTGCGTGACGGGCGTCAGCCCAAAATAATCACAACCGGGCCGGACAAGGCGCCGGCCCGCCAATCGGGCGATGGAGATGAGCGCGGAAACCCTGTTGAGTGAGCTGTTGAGGACAGCCGACATTGAAATTGACGGCGCCCGGCCCTGGGACCTGCAGGTGCACAATCATGACCTGTTCGACCGGGTTCTGGCGCACGGCAGCCTGGGGCTAGGTGAGGCCTATGTGGACGGCTGGTGGGATTGCGATCAGTTGGATGCTTTTTTCACGAGGGCGGTGGGCTTCAAGCTCGGCGCCGGCCTTCGACTCACGCCGGCGCTGGCCTGGCTGCTGGCCAGTTCCCGGCTGTTCAACCGGCAGACGCGCGCGCGGTCGCTGGAGGTGGCGGAGGTGCATTATGACCTCGGCATCGATATCTTCGAGGCGACCTTCGATCGGCGGCTGACCGGCAGTTGCGGTTACTGGCGCGACGCGACGGACCTGGACAGCGCGCAGGAGGCCAAGCTTGACCTGGTTTGCCGCAAGCTGGGCCTGAAGCCGGGGCGGAGGGTCCTCGACGTGGGTTGCGGGTGGGGCGCCTTCATGGGGTTCGCCGCGGAGCGGTATGGCGTCAACTGCGTGGGGGTGACGATCTCCAGGGAACAGGCTGAGTATGCACGGCGGCGCTATGCCGGCATGCCAGTTGAATTCCAAGTGAGAGATTATCGCGATTTCGACGGCGAGGCCGATCACGTCGCTTCGATGGGTATGTTCGAGCACGTCGGGCCAAAGAACTACCGCGGTTATTTCGAGAAGATCCGGCGGGTTCTGAAACCGGATGGCCTCTTCGTTCTGCACACCATCCTGGCCAACGAGGAATCGTCGGCCATCGAACCGTGGCTGAACCGGTACATCTTCCCCAATGGCGTGTTGCCGACCATCGCCCAGGTCGCGCGGGCGACCGAAGGCCTCTTCGTGATCGAGGATGTCGAGGTGTTTGGCGCGGACTACGACCGTACGCTGATGGCATGGCGCGCCAAGTTCCAGTCCAACCGGCGCGTCATGGCCGACGCGCACGGCGAGCGGTTCTGCAGGATGTGGGACTATTACCTGCTGAGCTGCGCTGGCGGATTCCGCAGCCGCCGGATCAATGTCGGCCAGTTCGTCCTGTCGCCAAACGGCGTTCCTGGCGGCTGGCGCATGAAGGGCGCCCGCGGGGCGAGCGGCGTTGAAACTTCAAGGCCGGCGCTGCAGACGACAGGCGGCTAGCCGGATCGGCCAGCCGCCAAGCCGTTTGGCGGAAGGTCAGTCGTCGTCGTCCGAGGGAACCTGGTACATGGCCTCGCGCACCGCGTCGCGGACACAGGGGCGGTTGTCCCAACCGGTCAGCGGATAGGCGTTGTCCAGCTCGTCGCAAGCGGATTGGGCGGCGCGTTCGATGCGCGCGCGCAACTCGCGAACGCCCCAGTGGCGGCTGAGGTCGAGGTCGCCATAGCGGACGACCCGGGAGGCGGACACCTGCTCGATCGGCGCGCCGGTGGCGCTGTCGCGTGCGCTGTGTCGCGGCGCGGTCACCACGATTCCGCTGACCGTCGAGGGATCGTCGTCATAGCGGCCATAGCCTGGCTGGGCGGCGACCGGGGCGGCCATGGCCAAGCCTAGCGCGGCCAAGGCGCACATTGTCGCGCTGCGTCGCACGACGCGTGAAGCAAGGGCGGACATGATAGGCTCCTTCGCGGCGGGCCAACCGCCGCTGGATGGAACAACCCCGGTCCCCAGATCGATCGAACAAAAACGGGTCCCGCGGATATCGGTTCCGCATCCAGAACCGCCGATGGCGGCGACTAACGCCCGTGGATGCGCGTCGGGGCGATCCGTGAGGCGTTGGAGCAGGGCTCATGAACGATTTCTGGGGCGAGCATTGGTGGCTGGTCATCTTCCTCCTGGCGATGCTGTTTCCCCTGTCCGCGATGGTCATGAGCGCCTGGATCCACCGCGACTATGCGCGGCACCGGCGCGAGGCGCTGGAGACGCTGAAGATCTACGCCAACCAGGGCAAGGAGCCGCCGCCCGAGGTGCTGGACGCCCTCACCGGCCTGGGTTGGGGCGGTCGGCGCTGGCGGCGGAACTGGCGCAACGCCGCGGCGGCCTCCGGCGTCTCGGGTTCGACCCAAACCGATTGGTACGAGGCGCGCGCCGCCCATTTCGCCGCCCGGACCGCACGGCGGCGCTCGCGGTGGGCTGGGCGGCGTGGCCGTTCATCGCCGCCGATCTGTCGCGGAATCCGCTTTGGCTGGCCGTCGCCGCGGCGGTTGGGTTCGCGATATGGTCGGTGAATCGGACCTTCGACGGCTTACTGTTTGGGGGTTACGAAGATTTCACTCGCGATATTGCATCCGATTGACGTCTATAGCGCCTCTCCCTGTCAGATAGCGCGGGAGATCGGCCCGCCGATGCAGAGAAGGAGCCTCCATAATGGACATCGCAGACCTGGGAGTCATTTCGAGTACATTTCTGTGGGTAATATTCTGGTTGTTTGTGGCCGCCGTTGTTCTGGTGCCGAAATATCTGCGTTCTCGCGAACGTAGTAAACTGCTGGATACGTTGAAGGTGGCCTATGAAAAGGGCCAGCCCGTTCCACCCGAACTGATCGACGCCCTGCAGCGCGGCGCGATTCCGGAGACGCCAGCCAAACAGTCATCCTATAGCGCCCCGGAACGGGATCTGCGGCGGGCGATCGTTCTGATCTGCGTCGGCGCCGGCATCGCCCTGGCCGGCTACGGGCTCTATTACGGGATATCCTTCGCCTCCGATGAAGGGGGTGCGATCACGGGCTCGATCGTGGCCGGCGTCGGCGCCATCCCTGGCTTGATCGGTGTTGCTTACCTGCTTCTGTGGCTCGTTCGGCGCCCGGGCCAGTAACAAACCTTTCCATTCGCGAGAGATGCTCCGCACATGGCGGGCTCCCCTAACCAGAGGACGGCGGTCACCGCCGCGCATGATGTCGAACTCGCGGCCCGGGCCGCGTTGGGCGAGCGCGCGGTGTTCGGCGAGCTGGTGCGCCGGCACAGCTCGGCCGTGCGGGGCCTGCTCAGACGCCTGGGCGCCGACGCGGCGCTGGCCGACGACCTGGCCCAGGACGCCTTCCTGGCCGCCTTCGAACAGATCGCCGAATTTCGCGCGGAGGGCACGTTCCAGGCCTGGGTCAAGCGCATCGCCGCGCGCCTTTATCTGCGCCGCTGGCGGCGGGACAAGCGCATGGACCTGATGGCCGAAACGCCCGAACCCGACATGCGGCCGGTTGACGAATCCCGGCGGATCGACCTGGACGCCGCCTTGAACACGCTCTCCGCCGCCGAACGCCTGTGCGTTTCGCTTTGCTATGGCGGCGGCTTTTCGCACGCGGAGGTCGCGGACGCCCTAAATGCGCCACTCGGGACGGTAAAATCCCATGTCAAACGTGGTTTGGATAAGCTCCGGGACCGTCTGGCCGGGGCCGATGGCCAGGCGGGGGATCAGGTCCATGGCTGAACTCGAGTTCGAGGCCAGGCTGGATCGTTTGTTCGCCCAGGCGCCGGTGTTCCCGGACGCGGCCATCTTCGCCATCGAGGTCGACCATCGCCTGGAACGCGGCTGGACGTTGCGCCGGCTTCTGATTGGAGGCCTCGGCCTGCTCGGCGGCCTGTTCGGCGTGGTTCAACTGGTCTCGCTGAATGTCCTCAGCCGCGCGGAAACCCTTACGGCGCAATCGAGCAAGCTCTTGTCACAGAACGTGCATCAGTTTATTCCGCTGCACCTTTCATTTCTGGACCTGCCGTTCGGTCGAGAGATCCTGGGCATGTCGGCGGCCCTGGCCGTGATCGCCCTCGTATTGGGCTTGACCAGGGCGATTGAGGAGATTTGATCCTGTCCGCACAGCGTCAAGACACGGGCCGTCGGGTTTCGGCGCCGGACATCGCGGCGCGCAAGGGGCGCACGCCGATCGTCTGCCTGACCGCTTACACCACGCCGGTGGCGGAGGTGCTGGACCCGCACTGCGATCTCCTGCTGGTGGGCGATTCGGTCGGCATGGTCATGCACGGCCTGCCCAACACCGTGGGCGTGACCATGGAGATGATGATCCTGCACGGCCAGGCGGTCATGCGCGGTTCGAGCCACGCCATGGTCGTGGTGGACATGCCCTTCGGCTCGTATGAAGGCGCGCCGGAGATCGCCCACGCCAACGCGGTTCGGCTGATGAAGGAGACCGGCGCCCAGGCGGTGAAGGTGGAAAGCGGTCCGACCGTTTCCGACACCATCGCCTATCTGGTCCAGCGCGGCATTGCAGTGATGGGCCACGTGGGTCTGAGGCCCCAGGCGGTCATGGTCAATGGCGCGTTCAAGGCCAAGGGCCGCGACCGCCAGGAGCGGGAGCGGATCATGATCGAGGCGCGCGCCACCGCCGAGGCGGGCGCGTTCTGCATGGTGGTCGAGGGTGTCGCGGAGTCCCTGGCGCGCGAGATCACCGAGGCAGTCGAAATCCCCACCATCGGCATCGGCGGCTCTCCGGCCTGCGACGGCCAGATCCTGGTGGTCGACGACATGCTGGGCCTGTTCGACTGGACGCCCAAATTCGTGCGCCGCTACGCCGACTTGCGCGGCGAGATCGATCGAGCGGTCGCGGCCTATGCCGACGACGTCCGCCATCGCCGTTTCCCCGGCGCGGCGGAAACCTATTTCACCAAGGCGGCCGAATAAGGCGCCTTCGCGCACGCCGGCCTCCACGGCGTTTTTCGTTGAAGGACAGGGACTTGACGGGTGCGGCGCTGGTGTTGGAGCCAATGCGTTGCGGTCAGGCGTTGCAGTCTATAGGTTCCCGGCCTCTGATCCCTGCTGGCGCGGAGTCTGTGTTTCGTGGTCGATGTTTTCGAAGAGGTCGAAGAGCAGCTTCGCGCCGACCGTTATCGAACGCTTGCCGTTAGATACCTGCCCTGGATCGGCGGCGTGCTGCTGGCGGCTTTGATCGTGGCGCTGGGCGTGTGGGGCTACCAGAAATACCGCCAGGACGGGATCGACAAGGCTTCCCAGGCCTATGCCATGGGATTGACCAGCCTGGCCCACAACGATCGCGACGGGGCCTATCTGCAATTCGCCCAGGCGGCGAACGCGTCGTCGGCCGCCTATAAGACCTTGGCCCTCATGCAGCAGGCGGGCATCCGGCTCGCCCAGCAGCGTTCGGCCGACGCGGTCAGCCTGCTCGACCAGGCCGCCAAGGCCGCGCCCAACCCGGTGATCGGAGACGCGGCGCGCCTCGAATCCGCCTATCTGTTGTTGGACACGGCAAGCCTCTCCGAGATCGAGGATCGCTTGAAGCCCCTGACCAGCAAGACCGACAGCTCCTATAACGCTCTGGGGCGCGAGGCCGTGGCCATGGCCAAGCTGAGGGCGGGCCGAACGGCCGATGCGCGCAGCGACTTCGTGATCGTGGCGCTGCTGCCGAACGCGCCGGACAATGTACGCCAGCGCGCCCAGGCCGCCCGGGACCTGATCGATAGCGGGTCTCCCGGTCAGGTCGCCGCGATCGTCAAGCAGGCCCTGACCTTGCCGCCCGCGCCCTTGCCTCAGCCTGGCGCGCCGACGGCGGGTCCGGCCGCCGAACAGCCTCAAGCTCAATCCCAAGACCAGGCCCCGGCCGGCGGGGCCGCTCAATGACCTTCAAACGCACTATCGTTCTGGCCGCTTCCGTCGCCGCCATGGCCGCCGCTCTTGGCGGGTGCGGCCACATCAACAACCCCTTCGCCAAGGGAACCACCGCCAAATATACCGGCAAGGGCGAGCGCATTTCCGTCATCGCCTTTGACGACAAGCTGTCATCGTCGGAGAGCTTGAAAGGCGTCGACTTCTACCTGCCCGACGCCCAGCCGGTCGCGTCGTGGCCCTTGCCGGGCGGCACGCCGGAACAATCCGTCGAACACGCCGATGCGGCGCGGGACTTCGTCGTGGCCTGGCGCACTAAGTTCGGGCGCAAGTCGGACCGGCAATGGCATGTGACGGCGCCGCCGGTGGCGGCCGATGGCCGCGTCTATGTGATGGACGGCTCGGCCGAGGTGTCGGCCCACGACCTGGCCACCGGCCGCGAGATATGGAAGCGCAACCTGGCGGTGCGCCAACGCAGATATAATCACGAAACCTTCGGTGGCGGCGTAGCCTACGATAACGGCAAGCTGTTCGTGAGTTCCGGCTACCGTCTGGTGGCGGCCCTGGACGCGGCCAACGGCAACGTCCTGTGGCGGACCCAGGTCGACTCGCCGATCCACGCCGCGCCGACCGTCGCCAGCGGCCGGGTGATCGTCGAATCCACCGACGACAACCTGATGACCTTCGACGAGGCCACTGGCGCGCAAGGTTGGGCCTACCAGGCCCTGACCGAATCCGCCCGCATCCTCGAGGCGACCAGCCCCGCCGTGTCCGGCGACGCCGTGGTCGCCTCGTTCGCCTCCGGAGAACTGGTGGCCCTGCAGACCTCCAACGGCACCGGCCTTTGGACCGATGTGCTGTCGAAATCCAACCGCAACAGCGCGCTATCCGAGATCCGCGACATTCCTGGCCGCCCAGTAATCTACAAGGGCGACGTCTACGCGGTCAGCCATTCGGGCGTCTTCACGGCGATCGAGCTTAGGACAGGCACGGAGCGCTGGTCGGCGCCGATCACCGCCATCAGTACGCCGTGGGCCGCCGGCGACGTGGTTTATGTCACCGACACCTCCGGCGAGTTGATCTGCGTGGCGCGTGACTCCGGTCAGGTCTACTGGATCGTCGACCTGAACAAGGCGGCCAAGAAACCGAAGGACCGGGCGATCTGGTCTGGACCGGTGCTGGCCGCGAACCGGTTGGTGGTGGTGTCGTCCAAGGGCGAGGCCCGGGCGCTCAACCCGAAGACCGGCGCGTTCCTGAAGTCGATCAAGCTGGGGGCGGAGGCTTTGATGAGTCCAATCGCGGCGGATGGACGGCTCTATGTCGCGACCCAGGACGCCGAACTGATCGCGATCCGCTAGAACGGGCTGCGTTATCGCGGAAGGAAAGGACGCCGCTTTGGCGCTGAAGCTCGCCATCGTCGGACGACCGAACGTCGGCAAATCGACCCTGTTCAACCGACTGGCCGGGCGCAAGCTGGCTATTGTCGACGATCGCCCCGGCGTGACGCGCGACCGCCGCTACGCCAAGGGC
This sequence comes from Caulobacteraceae bacterium, assembly GCA_036272715.1. Taxonomy (GTDB): domain Bacteria; phylum Pseudomonadota; class Alphaproteobacteria; order Caulobacterales; family Caulobacteraceae; genus Poindextera. The sequence continues at coordinate 8,553 of DATAYD010000038.1, forward strand.
AAGCTGGGCGACCTTGAACTCGAGCTGATCGACACCGCCGGCTTCGAGGACGTCACGGACGAAAGCCTGGAAGCGCGGATGCGCGCCCAGACCGAACTGGCGATCGACGACTGCGACATCGCCCTGTTCGTGATGGACGCCCGTGACGGGATCGTCGAGCTGGACAAGGTGTTCATAGAACTGCTGCGCCGCAAGGACAAACCGGTGATCGTGGTGGCCAACAAGGCCGAAGGCCGCGCGGGTGACGCCGGCGCGCGCGAGGCGTTCGAACTGGGCCTGGGCGAACCGGTGCCGATCTCGGCCGAACATGGAGAGGGAATGGCGGACCTTTACGCCGCCCTGCTCGCCAACGCGCCGATGCTGGAGGATGACGACGACGACGCCGGCGGCAACCGGCCGGTCCAGATCGCCATCGTCGGACGGCCCAACGCCGGCAAGTCGACCCTGGCCAATCGCCTGATCGGCGAGGATCGGCTGCTGACCGGACCCGAGGCCGGCATCACCCGCGACGCCATCCCGGTGGAATGGAACTGGGATGGCCGCAAGGTGCGGCTGGTCGACACCGCCGGGCTGCGCCGCAAGGCGCGGGTGCAGGAGAAGCTGGAGAAACTCTCCACCCAGGACACGATCCGCGCGATCACCTACGCCGAAGTGGTGCTGCTGGTCATGGATGCGGGCCACCCGTTCGAAACCCAGGACCTGCAGATCGCCGACCTCTGCGAGCGCGAGGGCAGGGCGGTGGTGTTCGTCCTGGCCAAATGGGACCTGGTCGAGGATCCGCAGGCCCGCCTGAAGGCGTTCCAGGAACAGGCGGAACGGATGCTGCCGCAGCTTCGGGGAACCCCCGTCGTCGCGTTGTCCGCCGAGACCGGCCGCGGCGTCGAGCGGCTGATGCCGGCGGTGTTCAAGACCCACGCGAACTGGTCGTCCAAGATCAAGACCCGCGATCTTAATGACTGGCTCGCCATGGCGGTGCAGCGTCATCCGCCGCCGGCGGTCAACGGTCGCCGGGTCAAGCCGAAATATATGGCCCAGACCAAGGCCCGGCCGCCGACCTTCGTGCTGTTCGCGTCGCGCGCGGACCAATTGCCGGACAGCTATCGCCGCTACCTGATCAATTCGATGCGCGAGAGCTTCGACCTGCCTGGCGTCCCGGTGCGGTTGACGGTCAAGGCCAACTCCAATCCGTTCGCCAATGCCGAGGCCGGGCCGCCTCAAAACGCCGGCAAGCCCGCGGCCCGGGTTCGCACCCCCTTCAAGCCCAGCCGCGCCAAACCGCCGAGCCGGCGGAAGTAGGACGAACCATAACGCTCGGCCGCCGTTTGGCGCCGCTGGTGAAACGCGCCGGATTTGGGGTTGGGTCTATTGCGGGTTCGTCGACAAGCTCAGAACGACGAAGTCCGTGGAAATCCAAAAACTACGTCAGCCTGAGCTTGTCGAAGGCCGCAGGGTCGGCCGTCGCCGTTTTCCAGTCTTCGAACAGCACCGACTTTTCCGGCAGCCCCAGGTTCGACCGCGCCAACTCGACCACCAGCGGGCCGATCTCGGACGGGTCGGGCAGGGTTTCCGGATCCTCGCCGGGGAAGGCTTCGGCGCGCATGCGGGTGCGCATGGCGCCGGGGTCGAGGATGACCGCGCGAACCGCCGTATGTTCGATCTCGTCGGCCCAGCAGCGAACCAACGCCTCCAGCCCCGCCTTGGTCGCCGCATAGCCGCCCCAAAAGGCTTTCGGCCGCAGGGCGCGCCCTGACGTCAGAAAGATGGCTCGGCCGGCTTCGGATTGGCGCAGCAGGGGCTCCATCGATCGGATCAACCGGTAGATCGAGGTGAGGTTGACCGAAACTACCCGGTCCCATTGTTGAGGGTCCATATGCGACACTGGCCAGAGCCCGCCCAGCATGGCGCCGGCGTGGACCAGGATGTCCAATTTCGCATGACGCTGATGGATGGCGAGGCCGAGTTGATCCAGTCCATCGCCATTGGACAGGTCGAGCGGAACCAGGGTGGCGCGCCGCCCCGTCGCGGCCAGGACCTCGTCATCCAGGGTCTCGAGGCCACCCTGGGTGCGCGCCGTGGCGATCACATGGGCGCCGGCCCGAGCCAATGCGAGCGCGGAGGCGCGCCCGATGCCGCGCGTCGCGCCGGTGACAAGGGCGATGCGGCTCTCGAGCGGGGAAGAAACAGAATCTGACATGGCCGGCTGTTTAGACGCAGCCGACGCTCGTGAGAAGCGCCAGCCTCACCGTTCAGCGCTGCGGCGCGGCCTCGTCATAGAACCGGGCCAAATCCGCTTTCATGGACTTCAGCGCGTCCGGGTTCAGATAGACCATGTGCCCCGACGGATAATAGGCGAAACGCAGGTTGCCGTGCAGGCTGGGGTCGAGTTGCATGTGGCCCAGGTCGTATTCAGTGCCGAAAAACGGCGTGGCCATGTCGTAGAGGCCGTTCAGCGAATAGACCAATAGATGCGGGTTTTCCCGCATCGCCGCCGACAGGTCCTGGGCCACGTCGGCCTGGTTGGTCCCTCCGGGTCCGCGCGAATTCGGCGGCTTGTGCGTGAAGTTCCAGGTCAGGCCGTTCGAATAATAGGTCGGCCGATAGGTCAGGTTGGTCTCGTAGCCCAGGTCGTGGGTCACATAGTCCTGGAAGCTGGAGACAAAGGCGCCGGTGATCCCCGTGTCCGACGGATCGAACTCGGTTCCTTCGCCGGCCGCGTCGACGTCGATGCCCAGGAAGCGGGCGTCATAGCGGCCGAGCGTGCGGCGCTGGTCGCGCAGCTCCTCCTTCAGGAATCGCCGCAGTTCGACGCGCAGGTCGCTCTCCAACAGGAACCGCACCGGCAGGCCGGTATAGGCGGACATTTGCTCGGCGATCTTCTGGCGCTCGTCGGCGCCCAGATCCTGGCCCTTGGCCAGGGCCGTCGCGTAGGGGCCGCGGGCCCATTCGCGCACCTCCCTCAGATAGGCCCGCAGGTCGGCCGGCTGGGTCGCCGAGCGATGATGATAGACCGCCACGGCCGCATAGCTGGGCATGTAGTTGATCAGTTCCTGGTCGAAACCGGGGTCGCGGCGGCCATAGTTCAGGATCGAGGACAGCAGGATCACGCCGTTCAACTGGGCGCCGTCCTCCTGGAGACGGTAGGCCAGCCCCGCCGAGCGCGTCGTGCCGTACGACTCGCCGAAGATGAACTTGGGCGAGTTCCAGCGCTCATAGACCGTCATGTAGCGCTCGATGCCGCGCGCGAAGGCGTCGATGTCGGGATCCGTGCCCCAGAACGCCGCCAGCTTGGTGTCGCCCAGCGGCCGGGAAAAGCCGGCGCCGATCGCGTCGATGAACACCAGGTCGGATTTGTCGATCAGGCTCTCGTTGTTCGGCCCGAGGTCGTAAGGCGCGTTGTGGGTGGGCAGGGGGCTGTCGGTCCGGACGCGCACCGGAGCCAGGGAGCCCATATGCAGCCACATCGACGAGGAGCCGGGACCGCCATTGTAGAAAAAGGTCACTGGCCGATGCCGATCCCGCGAGTCGCCGGCGGTATAGGCCACGTAGAACATGCTGGCGGTCGGCTTGCCGTCCTCGTCACGGATGGTCAGCGTGCCAGCGGCGGCGGTGTAGGCGATCGGCCGGCCGTCGATCGTCACGATATGGCGGGTGACCTTGCGGACTTCCTGGATCGGCGCCGTGGCGATGTCGCTGTCCGACAGCTTGTCCGAACGGGCGCGTTCGGCCCGTGCGTCCGCGCCTGGGGCGCTTTCGGACTTGCCCGCCGACGGTTCGTCCGACGAGCGCGCCGGATGGGAGCGACTCTGGTCCGCCTTCGCCGCGGCCATGCTCGCATCCGGACCCGGCCCCGGCTGCTGCGCGAGGCCAAGGTCAGGAATAATCAGTAGACTGATTAAGGCGGCGCGGAGTCGGGTGTGACGCATGAGAATGGGCCTCGAAACGGAATTGATCCCCCGGAGCCCGGCGCGGCTCCCGGCGCGTTCTAATGTCTATCGCGCGGCTGGAGCCCGAGTCCACTTCACGGTTGCAATCTCAACCAATTGCCGGCGGGCCGGAATTTCGGCGACGAAACGGCGCTTGCCGGGCGAATAGAGGGGGTTCGAACACATGGTCATGTTCGGCTTCGGGATGGCCGATTAAGGTTGACGCCGATCCGCTGGGGCTGGGGGTGCTGGACAGACCCATCTCGTTGGTGAACGGTGATTCCCACTCAGGAAACGCCAAGACAAGAGCAAAGCCATGTCGATCGATTTTGAAATCCCCGCCGAAGCCAAGGCCGTCCGCGAAAAGGTGCGCCAATGGGTGCACGACGAGTGCATCCCGGCCGAAAAGCGAGTCGTCGACAAGGAATCCTACAAGCAGGTTCTGGGGGAGCTACGCACCAAGGCGCGGGCCCAAGGCCTGTGGATGCCGTTCGTGCCCAAGGAATACGGCGGCATGGGCCTTGGCCCGCTCGCCAACGCGCTGGTTCAGATGGAGTTGGGCGAAAGCCATCTGGGCGCCCTGTCGATGAACAGCCAAGGCCCTGACGACGCCACCATTCTGACCCTGCTGGCGCACGGCACGGACTTCCAGAAGGAAAAGTACCTCAAGCCGTTGCTCAATGGCGAAATGCGCGTCTGCTATTCGATGACCGAGAAAGCGGCCGGCGCCGACGCCACCGGCATGCAGACCCGCGCGGTCAAGGACGGCAATGAGAACTATGTCCTGAACGGCGAGAAATGGTTCTCGTCCGCCGCCAACGCCGCCGACCTTGCCGTGGTCATGGCGATGACCGATCCCGACGCGCCGCGCCACCAGCGCTATTCCACCTTCATCGTCGAACTGCCGAATCCCGGTTACAACATCAAGCGCGACATCCCGACCATGGCCGTCGAAGGGCCGCTGAGCCACATCATGGGCGGCAGCCACTCAGAGATCGAGATCAAGGATCTGGTGGTGCCGGCCGAGAACATCCTGGGCGGCGAGGGCGCCGGCTTCAACATGGGCCAGCATCGCCTGGCGTACGGCCGCCTGCGGCACGGCATGCACAATGTGGCCATGGCCCAGCGCGCGCTGGACATGGCCGCGGCCCATGTGACCCAGCGCTCGACCTTCGGGCGGCTGCTGTCGGAGCGTCAGGGCGTCCAGTTCATGCTCGCCGACTGCGCCAGCGAGCTCTACATGGCCCGCCTGATGCTGCTGCATATCGCCTATAAGGCTGAAAAGGGCATGGACATGCGGCAGGAGAACTCGATCGCCAAGGTGTTCCTGGCCCACATGGTGCACAAGGTGGTCGACACGGCGATCCAACTGCACGGCGCCCTCGGCTATTCACGCGATACGCCGCTGGCCGCCTGGTACACCCACATCCGCTCGCAACGCCTGGTCGACGGACCGGATGAAGTGCACCGCTGGACCGTCGGGCGTAACGTGATCAAAGCCTACCAGCAGTTCGGCACCACGGCTTCGGCCGCGGGCGGCGATCTGCTTTGAGGGACGCCGTGTCGAACGATGCCGCACAGCGGTGCGTTCTTCGACACGGCCGCTAACGCGGCCTATTCAGAATGACGACCTTGTTTTGACGCCCCACAATCTTCGTCATGCTCTGAGTAGCGCCGGCCAGGGCGCGTGTCGAAGCACGCACCGCCCCTGGCTTAAGCGCTAACCAGCAAGGAAAGCTGGCGCTCGACCGCGTCGTTGCGGCCTTCGGCGATCTGGCGATCGAGTAGGCGGGTCGGGTAGTCGCCGGTAAAATAATGGTCGGTGAACTGGGGCTGGTCCGGATCGCGCGGACCGGAATCCATCGCCCAATAAAGGCCTTCGACCGACAGGAAGCCCAGGCTGTCGACGCCCAGGAATTCGGTCATTTCCTTCATGGAGCACCGCGCCGCCAGGAGCTGGTCACGATCGGGCAGATCGATCCCGTAATAGTCCGGATAGAGGATCGGCGGGGACGCCGATCGCAGATGCACTTCGGCCGCGCCGGCGTCGCGGACCATGCGCACGAACCGCACCGCCGTGGTGCCGCGCACGATGGAGTCGTCGATCAGCACCACCTTCTTGCCGGCCAGCACCGAGCGGTTGGGGCTCAGCTTCATCCGCACGCCCAACTCGCGGGCGCCTTGAGTCGGCTGGATGAAGGTCCGGCCGACATAGTGGTTGCGGATGATGCCGATCTCATAGGCCATGTCGGCGGCCTGGGCGTAGCCCAGTGCGGCCGGCACGCCGGAGTCCGGCACCGGCACGACCACGTCGGCGTCCACCGGCTGCTCCTCGGCAAGCCGGCGTCCCATCCGCTTGCGCACGTCATAGACCGAGCGGCCGTTCACCACGCTGTCGGGCCGGGCGAAATAGACATATTCCCAGATGCACGGCCGGGCCTGGGCCGCCGGGAACGGGCGCAGCGACTCGATCCCGGATTCCGAGATCACCACCATCTCGCCGTGCTCGATGTCGCGCACGAAGCGCGCGCCGATGATGTCCAGCGCGCAGGTTTCCGAGGCCAGCACGTGCTTGCCGTCGCGCTCGCCTAGGACCAGGGGGCGAATGCCAAGCGGATCGCGCACCCCGATCAGCTTCTTGTTGGTCATCGCGACCAGGGCGTAGCCGCCCTCGATCTGGGACAGGGCGTCGATGAACCGCTCGATGAATCGGCCTTTCCGGGACCGGGCGATCAGGTGCAGGATGACGTCGGAATCCGAGGTCGACTGGAAGATCGCGCCCTCCGAGACCAGCCGCTCGCGCAGCGCGACGAAGTTGGTCAGATTGCCGTTGTGGGCCAGGGCGACGCCGCCGGATTCCATGTCCGCGAACATCGGCTGGATGTTGCGCAGGAAACTGCCGCCAGCGGTCGAGTAGCGGGTGTGCCCGATGGCGACCGTGCCGCCCAGCTTGTGCGAGAGGTTCTGGCCGCCGAACGCGTCGCCGACCAGCCCCATATGGCGTTCGATATGGAAGTGATCGCCGTCGAACGAGACGATGCCGCAGGCCTCCTGGCCACGGTGCTGCAGGGCGTGCAAGCCCAGCGCGACGAGGGTCGAGGCCTCCGGCTCGTCGTAAATGCCGAAGACCCCGCAATTCAAGCGGGGCTGGTCATCGTCGGGATCACGCTGGTCGTAAGGGTTTTGGGGGGCTGGCGTCGTCAGCGTGACTTCTCCACCGCATCATCAAGGCCCTTGCGAGCCGCGTGAGTATAACCGTTGTCGTTCGTTTGTCCGATAGCTGAACTTGTCGCGGCTTCGGAACCTCCGTCGGTCACCGCGTGGGCGAGGGCGGGGGTCAGCCGTCCGGCCAAGGCGGAGCCCTTCGGCGCAAGCGCCAGCAGGGTCCGAGCGCAGTCGGCGGACAGGGGGTAAAGCTTGGCCTGGCCCACCCATTCAGGCACGCCGCTGGGCGGCGGCGCCAGATTGAAGACCAGATTGAACAGGCCGAGGAACACCAGGCCGCGAATCAGTCCGAAGCCCGAGCCGATCACCCGGTCCACCATCCCCAGCGTCTGAGTCGAATGAACCCCGCGCGTCAGCGCCGCGGCGGCCACGCGCACGAGGATATAGGCCGCCAGGAAGACGATCACCACGGCCACCGTATTGGCCGCCCATGAGGGCTTTACCGCCGCGCGCGCGATCGCGCCGGTGAAGGGCAGGACGAGGATCGCCACGGCGACGCCCGCGACGAAGGCGACGACCGTGGTCACCTCTCGAAGCGCGCCGCGCGCAAAACCGACCAATGTCGAAACCGACAGGATCAGCAGGGCGATGATGTCGAACAGGGTCAAGAAACGCTTCCCTCCACCGGGACCGATCAGTCCCAGACATCCTCGCCAATGCGGCGGACCGCATCGGCGAGACGACTGACGCCGGCGATCCGGAAAGGCGCCTGTTCCGCCGAGCCGGCGGGACCCAGCGCCTGGCCGAAGCCCAGCTTGGCGGCTTCCTTCAATCGCGATTCGGTGCGGCTGACGGGCCGCACCTCTCCGGACAGGCTGACTTCGCCGAATACGACGCAGCCTTGCGGCAAGGCGACATCGAGCGCCGAGGACGCCAAGGCCGCCGCCGCGGCCAGATCCGCCGCCGGCTCGCTGATGCGCAGCCCTCCGGCGACGTTCAGATAGACGTCGCGGGCGCCGAAACCAAGGCCGCAGCGAGACTCCAGCACCGCCAGCACCATGGCCAAGCGCCCGGAGTCCCAGCCGACGACCGCCCGGCGCGGCGTTCCGTAGGCGGACGGCGCGACCAGGGCCTGGAACTCCACCAGCACCGGCCGCGAGCCTTCGATGCCGGCGAACACCGCCGCCCCCGCCGCCCGTTCGCCGCCTTCGTTCAGGAACAGGGCCGAAGGGTTCTTGACCTCGCGCAGGCCGGCGTCGCCCATCTCGAACACGCCGATCTCGTCCGTGGCGCCGAAGCGGTTCTTGGCGGCGCGCAGGATACGGAACGGATAGCCACGCTCGCCCTCGAAGGAGAGGACCGCGTCGACCATGTGTTCGACCACCCGCGGGCCGGCGACTTGGCCGTCCTTGGTCACATGGCCGACCATGATCACGGCGACGCCACGCTTCTTGGCCAGGCGCACCAGTTCGCCGGCCGCGGCGCGGACCTGGGTCACCGAGCCGGGGCCGGCCTCGTGGGCGTCGCTCCAGAGGGTCTGGACCGAGTCGATCACCACCAGATCGAAGGCTTCGCGTTTCAAGCCGTCGAGGATGTCGCGCAACGCGGTTTCGGCGGCCAGTTTGACGGGCGCTTCGGCCAGGCCCATTCGCGCCGCGCGGGCGCGCACCTGCTCGATCGCCTCCTCGCCGGAGATATAGGCGCAGGCCGCGCCGCGCATCGCGGCCTGGGCGCAGACCTGAAGCAAAAGGGTGGACTTGCCGACGCCCGGATCGCCCGACAGCAGGATCGCGGAACCCGGCGCCACCCCGCCCCCGCAGACCCGGTCGAACTCCTCGACGCCGGTCAGGACGCGGGCCTGCGGAACGGTTCCGGATTGCAGGGTCTCGAACGCCAGGCCCCGGACCTTGGCCGCCGATCGACTGGGCGCGAGCGCGCCGGGCGGACGGCTCTGGATCTCCTCGGCGAGACTGTTCCATCCGCCGCAGGCGGGGCACTGGCCCGCCCATTTGGAGTGCACCGCGCCGCAGGATTGGCAGACATAGACGGCGCCGTCGCGAGCCATGTGGATTTCAAAGGCCTAGGGGTGAGGGAGCCCTATGTAGGGGTCGCGATGTCGATCCGCCAATTCTGACGCGAGTCGGGCGCCAAAGCGTCATCCGAAGACGTCGAATTCGACGTTACAGCCTTGCGATAACAGGGTTATGGTGCCGCCAAGGGGATTAACTTGGGGAGTGCAGGATGAGCATCGTTGAACCTGGGCCGGCAAGCTCCGAAGGGCTGGTCAACCGCGTACGCGGCATTTTGATGTCGCCAGCTACTGAATGGGACGTCATCGATCGCGAACCCGCGACCGTCACGGGTCTCTATTCCGGCTATGTCGTAATCCTGGCCGCGATCCCCGCTATTGCGCGGCTGATCGGCAGCATCGTCTTTGGATATAGCCTCCTGGGCGTCACGTACCGCCCCCCGATCGTCGGCGTGATCATCGGCGCGGTGATCGGCTATGTGCTGTCCCTGGCCATGGTCTTCCTTCTGGCCCTGGTGATCGACGCATTGGCGCCGAGCTTCGACGGGCAGAAGAACCAGATACAGGCCCTCAAGGTCGCGGCCTACGCCCAGACGGCCGGCTGGGTCGCCGGCGTCGTGATGATCTTTCCGCCGCTGGCTCTGCTGGCGGTGCTGGGCGCGCTCTACGGGCTCTACATTCTCTATCTCGGCCTGCCGAAACTCATGCGGGTCCCGCAGGACAAGGGCTTGGGCTATACCGTGGTGACCATCATCGTCGCCGCGGTCCTCTTCATCATCGTAAGCGTGGTGACGGGCGCCGTCGGGGGCATGGCCATGCTCGGCTCGGGCGGGCTCGGTCACGTCGGTTCCATCGGAACGGGTTCGGGCACGCTGAACGTACCCGGCGCCGGCAGCATCGACGTCGCCAAGCTGAACGCGGCCACCGCCGCATTGAAAGCCAATGCCGACCAGATGAAGGCCAGCACCGAGCAGATGCAGGCGGGCGCGGCCGGCCAAACCGCACCGGGCGCCGTCAAGGCCGTGGCGCCGGACGCCTGACTACCGAGTCCTATGACACCCAAGGTAAGAGCGGCGAATATTCGGTCATCGTCGCCAATCGCTTCGTCGTGAAGGCCAACGGCTCCGGGGTCGGAATGGGCGACCTGAAGGGCGCGGTCTCGACCGTCGGCTTCAACCAGCTCGAAGGCATGGCCAAGGGCTGACGGCTAATAGGTCGCATAGGTCACGAAGGCCTTGTGAAAGGCCTCCAGTTGAGCGGGCTCCACGTCGGAGACCGCCCAGCATTCGAGTCCGCCCCGGGACCAATGCACGACCGAATAGCTGGTCGGCTGGGCGTGCGCGGGCCATGAAAGGCCTCCTGTTCGCTTCGGCAGTATGAACAGATTGATGAGGTGGGTCTTGTGCCGGAAGACCAGCGCCGCCACCTCGCGGTGGTCCGCGTAGTCCAACCGGCCGCCAATCAGGGAAAAACCCTCGGACGCCAGATCGACCACGGGCGGCGCGAAATCGATCTTGCCGGTGAACCAGGGTTTGACCACGTGCCGGTCCGAGGCGGCGATATCGGTCAGGTGGTTCGCCATCAGCGAGCGCACGTGGCTGGCCACGAGCTGATCCTGCAGGCTCGGCGTCCGCATCGGCGCCGCCAGGAAAACCAGAAGGCTGGCCGCGATCGCCGCCATGGCGGCGGCGGTCGACCAGGCCGCCGCCCGACCCGCCCACCAGCGTCGCGGCCTGGCGCGCCCGGATTGGCGATCCTCGGCCTCGACCATCGCCTCGATGCGTTTGCGCAAGGCTGGGGAGGCGGGCGCGGACAGCTCGGCTTCCGCCAGACGGGCGCGGACGGTCTGCAGCATGCGAAAATGCGCCGCGCAGCCCTGACAGGCGCGCAGATGCTCCTCGGCGGCCAGGGCGTTGGCCGCGTCCAACTCTCCATCAAAAAGGGCCTGGAGCAGGGTTACGCGGTCGGGACAGGCGCTCATCGAACGCCCTCCGCGGTCAGGGCGGCGGCCAAGAGGCGACGCGCACGAGCCAGGCGGGACATGACCGTGCCGATCGGCGCCTGGGTGATCTCGGCGATTTCGCGATAGGACATGTCTTGCAACTCGCGCAGCACCAGGGCTTCGCGGAACGGATCGGGCAGGGCCTCGACGGCCCGGCGCACCGCCGTATCGTCGGCCTCGCGCATCAATATGGCCTCGGCGGTCGCGGACTCGTCTGGAATCTCGTCGTCGGGCTCGTCGGTGGCCATGACA
>DATAYD010000039.1:0-24989 GCA_036272715.1 Caulobacteraceae bacterium
TGCTATATCACCCGCTCATCAGCCCTCGCTAGCTTCTCCGACTGCGCCCATAGCCAGGCGGCCATGGCGTCGTCCTGGGCCGCCGGGCTCGGCTCGGTGACCTTGCGCTGGTAGAAATATTTCCCGCTCACCCCCGCCACCTCGGGCGACGAGGCCAGATAGACCATGGTGTCCGCACCCTTCCGCGGGCTGATCGCCACCGTCTTGGCCAGCGGCATCAGCGCCTGCAGGAACCCGCCGGAGCCATCGCCGAAGCGGGTGGCGACGAAGCCGGGATGCAGGCAGTTGGCGGTGACGCCGGCGCTCTCGAACCGCCGCGCCAGCTCCCGGGTCCAGAGGATGTTGCAGAGCTTGGAGCGGCCATAGACCGAAACGCCCGAATAGGCGCGCGCGGACTGAAGATCGTCCATATCGATCTCGGCGCCCTGATGCGCGGTCGAGGCCGTGGAGACGATCCTGGCCCTGGGCGTATGGGCCAGGCGTTCACGCAGGGCCTCGGTCAGGACGAAATAGGCCATGTGGTTGACCGCGAAGGTCATTTCCAGGCCGTCGGGCGACAGTCGGCGATGATTGAAGAGCGCGCCGGCATTGTTGATCAGGACATCGATGCGCGGTTCGGCCTCCGCGATCGCCGCGCCGACCGCCTTGGTCGCGGCGATGCTCGACAGGTCGGCCAGATGGATGCTGTGATCCGCATCGGGGTTGGCCTTGCCCAGCGCCGCCAGGGTGTGCTCGGCCCGCGCGCCGTCCCGCGCGACCAGCACGATCCGCGCGCCCATGGCCGCCAGCCGCTCGGCCGCCACCTGGCCGATCCCGGAGGTCCCTCCGGTGATCACGACGACTTTTCCCTGCATCGGCGAAGCTTTCCGCGAAACCCCCGAGATGGCGCGATAGTGAGGCTTGGCTTCGGCCTTGGCTAGCGGAGCGGGGCGCAAAGGCCGCATTGGCCATGGACCTCGCCGACAAAATGCTGATTCTCAAGGGTCCGGTCATCATCACGCCCGAGGGAGAGACGCATTTGCCGGCCCATGACACCGCCGCCCTGGCTGCGCTGGGCGCCCTCCAGAGCTTAACGGCGCCGTTGCGGGCGATGGCGGCGTGAGCGGAACCCCCGAAACCGTCCTGCGCGAGCAGATCGTCCAGGTGATGCGGGCCATGGATCATCGAGGCCTGAACCGCGGCACGTCGGGCAATGTCTCGGCGCGGCTGGGCCAGGGGCTGCTGGTCACGCCCAGCGGCGTGGTCCCGGAAGAGCTGACGCCGGAGAGCCTGGTTTATGTGGACCTAGACGGGACCAGCTCGAGCGGCGCCATGCGGCCATCCAGCGAATGGCGTATGCACGCCGGACTCTATGCGCGACGAGCCGACGTGAACGCGGTGGTCCATTGCCACTCGCGCCACGCCACCATCCTGGCCTGCGCCGGCAAGCCGATCCCGCCGCTGCATTACATGGTCGGGGTCAGCGGCCGGGCCTCGGTGCCGCTGGCGCCCTATCAGCCGTTCGGCTCGGTCGCGCTGGCCGACGCGGTGGCCGACGCGATGGAGGGCGGCATGGCCTGCCTGATGGCCAACCACGGCCTGATCACCGTCGCGCCCACCCTGGGCCGCGCCCTGGCCATCGCCGAGGAGATGGAGGAGCAGGCGGCGGTCTATTGCGGGACCCTGGCCATCGGCGGGCCGATCCTGCTCGATGACGCGCAGATGGCCGATATCTTCGAGCGCTTCAAGACCTATGGCCAGAAAAGATGATCCGTAGGCGGATCATGGGCTTGGCGGCGGCGGCCGCCGTTGGCTGGGCGGGGCACGCTCAGGCCCAGTCCGCCCGGCCGTGGATGGATACGACCCTGTCGCCGGACCAGCGCGCCGCCCTGGTCCAGCAGGCGATGACCCTGGACGAGGAGGAGGTGCTGGTCCACGGCTTCCTGGGCGTTCCCGGATTCGCGACCAGGGACGCGCTGGGCTCGGCCGGCTATGTGCCCGGAATCCCACGGCTCGGCGTGCCGCCGCTGCGGGAGACCGACGCCAGCCTGGGCGTCGCCAATCCCCAGGGCGTGCGCGAGGGCGATGGGGCGACACCGCTGCCGTCGAGCCTCGCGCTCGCCTCGACCTGGGATCCGGGCCTGGCCTATGTCAGCGGGGCGATGATCGGCATGGAGGCCTGGCGCAAGGGTTTCAATGTGCTCCTGGCCGGAGGGATCAATCTGGCCCGCGATCCGCGCGGCGGGCGCGATTTCGAATATCTGGGCGAGGATCCGCTGCTGGCTGGAACCCTGGCCGGCCAGTCGATCCGCGGGATCCAGAGCCAGCACGTGGTTTCGACCATCAAGCACTTCGCCCTGAACGATCAGGAGACCGCTCGCAGGGGCCTGTCGGCTCGAATGAGCGAGCCGGCGATGCGCGAAACCGACCTCCTGGCCTTCGAGCTGGCCATCGAGATTGGCCATCCAGGCTCCGTGATGTGCGCCTATAATCGCGTGGCCGGGATCTATGCCTGCGAGAACGACTACCTCCTGAACCGCACTTTGCGGGCCGATTGGAACTATCCCGGCTGGGTGATGTCCGACTGGGGCGCGACGCATGGCCTAGAGGCCGCCGAAAAGGGCCTGGACCAGGAGTCCGCCCAGCAGGCCGACAGCAGGGCCTATTTCGACAAGCCGCTGAAGGCGGCGGTGGCGGACGGGAGCTTCAAGAAGGCGCGGCTGGACCTGATGGTTCACCGCATCCTGCGGTCGATGTTCGCCGAGGGCTTGTTCGACCATCCGCCGACGCCCTCGCCGATCAATTACGACGCCGACGCATTGATCGCTCAACACACGGCCGAGCAAGGGATCGTACTCCTGAAAAACGCCGGCGCGCGCCTGCCGCTCAGCCCGGGGGTCCGGTCGATCGCGGTGATCGGCGGCCATGCGGATGTGGGGGTGATCTCCGGCGGCGGTTCGTCCCAGGTGATCCCGGTCGGCGGCGCGGCGCTGTCGCCGCGGACGCCGATGGGCGGCGATGCGAGCCGGATGGGCGACGCGCTCTATGACCCGTCCTCGCCCGTGAAAGCCATCATCGCCAAGGCGCCGGGCGCGCGGGTGTCGTTCGCGGCCGGCGATGACGTGGCCGCGGCGGCGGCCCTGGCCAGGGATGCGGCGGTCGCCGTGGTGTTCGCGACCCAATGGATGACCGAGGGCGCCGACGCGCCGGACCTGGCCCTGCCCAATCATCAGGATGCGCTGGTCGCGGCGGTCGCCGCCGCCAATCCCCGCACGATCGTGGTGCTCGAGACCGGCGGCCCGGTGCTGATGCCCTGGCTGGACCAGACGCCGGCGGTGCTGGAGGCCTGGTATCCGGGCGCGCGGGGCGGAGAGGCGATCGCGAATGTGCTGTTCGGCCAGGTGAACCCGTCCGGCCGCTTGCCGATCACCTTTCCCCGCGCCGAAACGCAGCTCCCCCGCCCGATCGTTCCGGGCCGAGGCCAGTCCGAATACGCGCCGATCGAGGTCGATTACGGGGAAGGATCGAACCTGGGCTACCGCTGGTTCGAGGCCAAGGCGGAGCAACCGCTGTTCCCGTTCGGCCACGGACTCGGCTATGCCGACTTCCGCTATTCGAACCTGGCCGTGCGGGGCGGCAAGGCGCTCAGCGCCAGTTTCGACGTGACCAATACCGGCGCGCGGGCCGGGGTGGACGTGGCCCAGGTCTACGCGGCCCCGCCGGGCGCCGAGGCCCGGCTGATCGGCTGGAAGAAGCTGGAACTGAAGCCCGGCGAGACCAAGCGCGTCAACGTCGTCGCCGATCCGAGGCTGCTGGCTGAGTTCGACGCGGCGGGACATGACTGGAAGCTGGCGGCCGGGACCTACCGCGTGATGGCGGGCGCGTCATCCGCGGACAGGGCGGTCTTGGGGTCGGCCAAGCTGGCCGCGCGGCGGATGGCCCCGTAGGGACGGGGAGCCGCCCTACGCCGCCAGCAGCTTCTTGATGGTCCCTTCCAGGGCTTCGGGCTTGTCGGTCGGGGCGTAGCGAGCTAGCACTTCGCCGTCCTTGCCGATCAGGAACTTGGTGAAGTTCCATTTGACGCCCTCGGAACCCAGCACGCCTTTCTTTTCCCTTTTCAGGAACTGATAAAGTGGATGAGCCTGCGGGCCGTTGACGTCGATCTTGGCGAACATCGGGAAGCTGACATCGTAGGTCAGCGAACAGAAATTGGCGATCTCGGCGGCGTCGCCCGGCTCCTGGGCGCCGAACTGGTTGCAGGGAAAGCCCAGCACCTCGAAACCCTTGTCGGCATAGGCCTTATGCAGGGCTTCCAGGCCCGTATATTGGGGCGTGAAACCGCATTTGCTGGCGGTGTTGACGATCAGCAGCACCTTGCCGCCGTAGTCGGCCAGATTGACATCGCGCCCGTCGAGCGCCTTGGCGGTGAAGTCATAGACGGACGCCATGGCAGCCTCGGATCGCGATCGATTCTAAACATTTAGAGCGGGATGCGGGCGGAAAACCGCTTCGCGCTTTTCCTCATCCCGCTCTAGGCTTTCCTCAATTCCCGCCGCGCGTCAACGCGGGCGGTCAGCTTGCGCAGGCCTTCCAGTACGGGCTGGTTCTCCGGCGCGTCCGGCGTGGCTCGGCGCAGCAGGGTCAGGGCCGACAGATGAATCTCGATCGCCGGCCCGTCCCATTGATCGGAACTCTTGAGCCGGTCCAGGAGTTCGCAGAGGCTGAAGGCGGCTTCGCCCAGCTCGGTCAGGTCGAACAGGCCGGCCGTGCCGACGATGTCGTTGGAGAGGCGGTAGAATTCGTCGATCTGGTCATCGGCCGGCCGGTCATGGGCGCGGCCGAACCTCTGCTGGATCTCGCCGAGCTTGGCGTCGATCTCGATGACGCACTCCAGTCGCATCTTCTCCAGGTTCAGCTTGGCGTCCTTCAGGGCGCCGCGCACGGTGGTGCCGCCGGGCTGCTTGATGATCTTGGAGAGCCGGCTCGTCCAAGGCGTGAATTTCACCGTGCTCACAGGTTCACCCGGGTCGGTTGCATCAGATTGTCGATTTCGTCCTGCGCCATGTTGGGCGTGGTGGCCGCGCCGAGG
The DNA here is from genome assembly GCA_036272715.1 of Caulobacteraceae bacterium. Taxonomy (GTDB): domain Bacteria; phylum Pseudomonadota; class Alphaproteobacteria; order Caulobacterales; family Caulobacteraceae; genus Poindextera. Next base: position 5,069 of record DATAYD010000039.1, read on the forward strand.
CGGGTCTTGATGTCATCGTGCCGGCGCGGCTTGACGCCCGGAGGCGGACCCGCGTTCTTGAACCGGCGGTCGGGGCCGACATAATTCTCGGCCTCGACGAATTGCCGGTTCTCCTTGGCCACCCAGATCACCCGCTGCAGCAGCACGGTGGGGGAGATCGGCTTGACGATGATGAAATTGGCGCCGCAGTCGCGGGCGCGCGCGACGTTCTGGCCGCGGGTGTGGCCGCTGATCAGGATCACGGCGGCATAGGCGTTCTGCGGCAGGCCGGAGCGGCGCAGCCAGTGGACGAAGTCGTAGCCGTCCATCTCGCCGGGCAGGTCGGCCTCGATGACGATCAGGTCGACATCCACTTTCTTGAGCAACTCGACCGCCTCGCGGGCCGTCTGGCAGCGATGGGGCGTGCGCGCGCCGAAGCCCGCGAACACCTGGGTCATGATGTCGAGGCCCTGGTTGTTGGCGTCGATCAGCATGACCGAAGCCTTCTCCAGATTGATCTTTTCGCCGTCCTGCAGGGCCATGGCGGTTCCTGAGGGTTAGAACAAATCCAGATCGCCGGACGACATGACCGCGGCCGGGACCGGCGCGGCGGGGCCGCCGCGCAGCCGGTGCGCGAGTTCGGCCAGGGTCAGGGCGTCCAGCGCGCCGGTGGGATCGATCCGCCAACCGGGGAGAGACTGCTCGGAGAGCGCGCTCAGGAAACTGGAGAGGCCCTCCAGGTGCTGGGCGATCCAGTCCAGGGCCTGCATGTCGCGGGTGGATTCGTGGTCGAGGCTGGCGAACTGCCGGACCAGGTCCGCCATCACGTCCTGCAGCCGCTCGGTGCGGTCGGCGAGATCGGCGAGTTCGGCGGCGGAGCGCGCCAGGATATGGCCCAGCGGCTCGGGGCCGGCGCCCATGTCATCGTCGAACGGATCAGGTTGGATGCGCAAACCACGGCCCTCAAAACAGTTCCAGAGCGCCGCTGTCCTGAACCACGGCGGGGGCCGCGACGGGCGCCCTTTCGCTGTCGAACACCTCGGCGTTGACGCCTAGAAGCAACTGACGGCCACGGCCCGACGCGGGCCAGAATTGAACCCTTCGGGCATGCTCGCCGCGCAGGCTGCCACCCAGGCAAGGTATGCCCTCGTCCTTTAGAAACCGTTCGGCGAAGGCCGCGTTCTGGGCCCCGACATCGGTCAGTCCGTCGACCATGCGCGCGCCGCCGAACAGCTTGGCTTCCAGCCGGTCGCGCCTCGCGCCGTGGCGCAGCAGGTCGTTGACCAGCAGTTCCATGGCGTGGACGCCGTGGCTGATGCCCACGCGGCGATTATCCGAGGCGCCGGGCAGCAGGAAATGGTTCATGCCGCCGACCCCGGCTATCGGGTCCCGGATGCAGGCCGCCACGCAGGAGCCGAGCACGGTGACCAGCACCACCGCCGGATCGCTGGAGACGAAATGTTCGCCCCGGATCACGTGCAGGCGCCGCTCGCCACGGGCCGCGGTCATCTGCGAATTGACGTGATCGTTCATGTCAACGGCCCGAGCACGGCTTCGATCTTCTCCTTCAGAGTCGCGACCGTGAATGGCTTGACCAGGTAATTGTTGACGCCGAACTGCACCGCGCGCTGGACCAGTTCGCGGTCGGCGCGGCCGGTCAGCATGATGAAGGCCACCTTGCTGATCGGCGGATGGGAGCGGACCGCCCGGAGCAGGCCCAATCCGTCAAGCTTGGGCATGTTGAAATCGGAGATGATCAGTTGGGGCGCGCGGCCCAGCACGGCGCGCAGGCCATCCTCGCCGTCCGAGGCTTCGGCGAAGTCCTTGAAGCCCAACTGTTGAAGGCCCGTGCGGATCAGCGACCGCATGGTCTGCTGGTCATCGACGATCAGGACGCGGAGCGCGGCGGCTTGGGGCATCAGGAGGCCTCCGCCTGGTCGGTGGCGCAGATATCGAGCGCGGCCGACGCGATCTTCCTCAGCGGCAACTGGCGTTCGACGGCGCCGATCTCGAACGCCACCTTGGGCATGCCATAGACCACCGAACTGGCCTCGTCCTGGCCCAGGGTCCGGGCGCCGGCCTTGCGCAGGGTCAAAAGGCCGCCGGCCCCGTCGCGGCCCATGCCGGTCAGGATGATGCCGAGAGTTCTTGCGCCGGCCGCCGCGGCCATGGAGCTGAACAGCACGTCGACCGAGGGGCGGTGGCCGCTGACCGCGTCGCTTTCGGTCAGGCGGCAGCGATGGGTCGAGGTCCCGGTCACCTCCAGGTGCCGGTCGCCGCCCGGCGCGATATAGATCCGTCCGGGCGCCAGGACATCGCCGTCGACGGCTTCGGACACCTGGGCGGCGCAGGCCCGGTTCAGACGTTCGGCGAAACTGTGCGTGAAGCTGGCCGGCATGTGCTGGGTGACCACGGTGGGCGGGCAGTCGGCCGGGAATTCCGAGAGGATGGTCAGCAGGGCCTCGACCCCGCCGGTGGACGAGCCGATGGCGATGGCGCGGCCCTCGCCGCCGAAATTGCGCCGCCGGACCTGGGGCCGGGCGGCTTCGCCGCGGGTGCGGATCTTGGCGGTCGCGGCCGCCTTGACCTTCTCGGCCAGCTCGGAAAAGCCCTCGGAGGCGCTGTTGACGGTCGGCTTGCCGACGCAGTCGAAGGCGCCGATCTCCAGGGCTTCCAGCGTCGCCGCGGCGCCCTGCTGGGTCAGGCTGGAGACCATGATCACCGGCATGGGCCGCAGCCGCATGATCTTTTCCAGGAATTCGAGGCCATTCATGTTCGGCATCTCGATGTCCAGGGTGACCACGTCGGGATTGAGCGCCTTGATGGCCTGGCGCGCTTCCAAGGGATCGCCAGCGGTGCCGCAGACCTCGATCCGCGGGTCGCGCTCGAGCGTCGCGCTGATCAGGCCGCGCATGGTGGCGCTATCGTCGACGACCAGAACCCGGATACGGCTCATGACCGGCTCCTTTTCAGGCGGTAGACGGTAAGGCCATCGGACTGGAAACGCTCGTCATCGTTCACGCGTTCGGAATGGCCGATATAGAGCCGCGCCTTGTCCGTCATCAGGTCGCCGAAGCGGGACCAGATGCGCGCCTGGGTCGGTTCCTCGAAATAGATCGCCACGTTGCGGCAGAAGATCGCCTGGAACTTGCCCTTGATCGGCCAGGCGCCGTTCAGGTTCAACTCGCGGAAGGCGATCAGGTCGCGCACGTCCTGCCCCATCCGCCACTCGCCGCGGCTGGCGGGCTCGAGCCAGCGCTTGCGCATGGTCGCGGGGATCGCGGCGATGGCGTCTTCGCCATAGACGCCGGCCTTGGCGGTTTCGAGCACGACCGGATCGATGTCGCTGGCCAGGATGCGGAAATCGTGGTTCGCGACCTCGGGGAAGGCGGCGAGCACGGTCAGTGCGATCGAATAGGGCTCCTGGCCGGTCGAGCAGCCGGCCGACCACAGCCGCACCCGACCACCCGACCGGGCTTCCTGGATCAGCTCCGGCAGCAGATGGTCATGCAGATGGTCGAAATGGTGCGGTTCGCGAAAGAAGCGGGTGACGTTGGTGGTCAGGGCGGCCAGCATCGCCTGGCGCTCGCTGGTCCCCTCGGCGCCGGCGATCAGCTCGCAATAGTCGCGGAAGCTGCGCAGGCCGAGGCCGCGCAAGCGTTTTGCCAGCCTGGAATAGACCAGGGTCGCCTTGGAGTCCGGCAGGTGGATGCCCGAATCCGCGTGCAGCATGGCGCTGACGCGCCGGAAATCCTCGTCGGTGAAGAGAAATTCCCCATCGACGATCGGGCGCTTGGACGCGCCGGCCGGTGCTGGTCTGGACGCCTCGTTCACGCGGCCTCCGCGTCGAGGTCCGGGAGCACGCGGTCGAGCGAGATCAGGCTGATCAGGCGGTCGTCGATCGCCAGAATGCCCTTCACGAAAGCCTTGACCGTATCGCAGGTCACGTCCGGAGTCGGTTGGATCACTTCATCCGAGACGGTCAGGATGTCGGACACCGCGTCGACCAGCAGGCCCACGGTCCGGTCGCCGATATGGGCGACGATGATGACGCTGCGGGCGGTCGGTTCGGTGATCGGAAAGCCCAGCCGCGCGGCCAGGTCGACGATCGGCAGGACCGCGCCGCGCAGATTGATCACGCCGCGCACATAGTTGGGCGAGTGGGGAATCGGCGTGGCCGAGGTCCAGCCGCGGATCTCACGCACGGCCATGATGTCGACGCAGAATTCCTGAGCGCCGATCCGGAAGGAGATGAGTTCGCGGCGGTCGGCGCCGGTATGGAGAAGTTCGCTCATCATTCAGCTCGCTGTCGCCAGAAGGGACGGGTTGGATTCTGCGTTGGCCGCGGGTTCGGGCCGGCGGTTGGCGATAATGGCGTCGACGTCCAGGATCAGGGCGACGCGGCCGTCGCCCAGAATGGTCGCGGCGGCGATGCCGTCGACCTGCTGGTAATTGGACTCCAGGCTCTTGATCACCACCTGGCGCTGGCCCTGGATGGCGTCGAGCAGCAGGGCCGCGTGGCCGCCGACATCGTTCTCGACCAGCAGGGCGACGCCGGAACAGGGGTCGATCGGGGTGGAGCGAAAGCCCAGGGCCGCGCCGATATCGATCAGCGGCACGAAGGCGTCGCGCACCGCGACCACCATGCCGTTGGGGCCGAGCGAGCGGACGGTCGCCGGCTTGGGCTGCAGGGTCTCGATGACCGCGGTCAGCGGGACCACCAGGGTGTGGCCGTCCACCGTCACCACCATGCCGTCCAGGACGGCCAGGGTCAGGGGCAGGCTCAAGGTGAAGGTCGAGCCTTCGCCGGGCCGCGAAGCGATGGCGATGCGGCCGCCCAGCGCCTGGACGCTGCGCTTGACCACGTCCATGCCGACGCCGCGGCCGGAAATGTCCGAAATGGCGCTGGCGGTCGAAAAGCCCGGCATGAACAGGAGGTTGTCGGTCTCTTCGTCGGTCAGGACCGCCTCGGAAGACACCAGGCCCTTTTCGATCGCCTTTTCGCGGACGCGCTTGCGGTCGACGCCGGCGCCGTCGTCGCTGATCTCGATCACGATCCGCCCCGAGCGGTGCATGGCCGCCAGGCGCACGACGCCTTCAGCCGGCTTGCCCGCGGCGATCCGGTCGTCCGGCTTTTCCAGGCCGTGGTCGATGGCGTTGCGGATCATGTGGGTGATCGGGTCGGTCAGCCGTTCGATCACGGTCTTGTCGACCTCGGTGCCTTCACCCTCGGTGACCAGGCGGACCTGCTTGCCGGTGGCGGCGGCGATCTCGCGGATCAGCCGGGGCATGCGCTGGAACACCGATTTCACCGGCTGGGCGCGGATGGCCATCACGCTGTCCTGGATCTCCCGGGTGAGCTGCTCCAGGTCGTCGAGGCCGAGCGCGACATTGGACGAGCGCACCAGGCCCGCCTCGATCACGCGCTGGGACAGCATGGCCTGGTTGATCACCAGCTCGCCGACCAGGTTGATCAAGCGGTCGACGCGGTCGAGATCGACACGGATGGTGGCCTGGACCGGGGCGGCGGGATCCGCCGCCTTGGCCGGTTCGGCGGGTTTGGCGATCGCCGCGACCGGCGCGGGAGCGCTGTCGGCGACGACCCGCGCCGTGGCGACCGGCGATTCGGCGGGCGGAGCGGTCTCGGACGCCACCTCGGCCTGGGCCTTTTGGATCAGGGCCATGACGTCCAGTTCGCCGGCGGAGGGGACGGCGGGCTCCTCGTCTTCAAGACCCATGATCAGGTCGCCGAGGACGGCTTGATCCGCGACGGCCGCGCCGGCGGCCGGGGTGATCTCGAGGTCGCAATCGCCGTCGACGAATTCGAAGGCCTCGCGGATGTCGGCTTCGGCGGCGCTCGTGCGCAGGCTGATGGTCCAGGCCAGATAGGCGCCTTCCGGATCCAGGTCATCCAGCAGCGGCAGGTCGACCTGTTCGAGCGAGACCTCCAGCGGCCCCAGCCGCTCCAGCTCACGGATCACCAACGCCGGATCATTGGCCTTCAGATAGAGGGTCGCCAGCGGGCGGAACTTGATCACCCACTCGCTCAGGGCGGGGCCTTCCTCCGCCGGAGCTTCCGTTTCGGCGAAGGCCACCTGCAGCGGCTGGAAGCCAAAATCGTCGTCCAGCAGGTCGTCGCCGCCGCCGGCGTCATGGCCGGAAGCCTCGCCCGCCGGCTCGCCGCCCGACAGCGTCACCAGCTCATCGGCCAGGGACTGGCACCGGGCCTCGTCCACATGGGCGCCGGACTGGGCCGCGCGGACCAGGTCGGCCAGGAGGTCGGCCGCGCGCAGCATGACCTTCAGGACATGCGGGGTCTGTTCCAGTTCACGGGCGCGCAGCAGGTCCAGGGTGGTCTCGAACACGTGGGCGAAGCGGACCAGTTGCTCCAGCCCGAACGCGCCGGCGCCGCCCTTGACCGAATGCACCGCGCGGAACACGGCGTTGACGGTCTCCGGGTCGGTGTCGCCGCCCTCCAGGGCGAGCAGGCCCGCCTCCAGGTCGGCGAGCAACTCCTCGCACTCCTGGAAAAAGGTCGCCTTGATCGCTTCCATTGGGTCCACGGCGCGAACCAATCCCTATACTTGAGTGCCTTCCGCGGCTGCCTGTCCGGAGGAAGACCTCGCTTTCGCCAATAGTTCGGTCTCGCGTCGCGGCGTCAGGCCGCTACGCGGCGCACCGCTTCGACCAGTTTCTCCGGGTTGAACGGCTTGACGATCCAGCCGGTGGCGCCGGCTTCGCGAGCGCGGTTCTTCTTCGCGCTGTCGCTTTCGGTGGTTAGGACCAGGATCGGCGTGGCGCGGTGGCGCGCATCCTGCCGCACGCCTTCGATGAAGCCGAAGCCGTCGAGCCGTGGCATGTTGATATCGGTGATGATCACGTCCGGCGCGTCGTCGGTTTCCAGCATCTCCAGGCCATGGACGCCATCCACGGCTTGCAGGACGCGGAAGCCCGCATCGGTCAAGGCCATGTGCAACATGTCCCGCATGGTGCGGGAGTCGTCGACGGTCAAAACGGTTCGGCTCACTGGATCACTCCTGGATGATCGGGTCTGGGGCCAGATCCTGCGCCCCCATGCGGCGTGCGCCGTCGGCGAAGGCCGAAGACGCGGCTGAAATCATGAACGGCTGCCCATCGGTCGCCCAGGTCGCCTGGGCCGACAACAGAACCTGTAGGCAAAGGCCGCCGAAGCGCTGGACGCCCGAGGCGTCGATCTCGATCGGGGCGCCGCGCGCCTCCAGCAAGGCCCCGCGCAGCGGGCCGGCGGCTTTCAGGTCCAAGATTTCGGCGAGCTGCAGGGTCATCGGGCGGAACCTCCGCGGCGAACGGCGCGCGGGGTCGGATCGCCGCGCATGATGGACGTCCTTCCGATGGTGAATCTCGACATGCGCCAGCCCCCGCTCTCCGACCCTAGAAAGCGCGAAAGATCGTTAAATATTCGCTGACACCGCGGACAGCGGATGACGGCCAAGGTGCGACGCATTGACCGGCGCAACCGAAGCGCGTTCTGGCGGCGGTTTTTGGCCCGTATCGGACCCCGGCCGCCCTCTATTGGCGCGTATGGCGCGAGACGCCTATGGTCTCAAGGATGAATGCGCGCATCAAGGGGGGAACCGTTGTGGAATCGTTTGGGCGGGGCCGTGATTCGGCGGAAGGGCTGGACCCGATCGACGCCGAAGTGGGTCAAAACCTGCGGCGGGCGCGGTTGGCGCGCGGCTATAGCCAGACCGAACTGGGCGACGCGCTGGGAATATCGTTCCAGCAGGTGCAGAAATACGAACGTGGGGCCAACCGGCTCTCGGCGTCGCGGCTGGTGCGCGCGGCGCGATTCCTGGGAATCGGCGCCGGCGATCTCCTGCCGCCCGATGAGCAGAGACAGGCGCCCAGGATCATTAACCGGCTTGCCGAGGTGTCGGGCCTGGTCGAGATCGTCGACGCCTATTGCGCTGTCGCCGATCCGGCCGTGCGCCAGGATCTGCTCAATCTTCTGAGGAGCCTGAAGCCGAAGACGGCCTCGGCCAGGGCAAGGGCCGACAGCGGACCGGCGTAGCGCGTTCGAAGATCACCCCGCCCAGGATCGAGCCCAGGACCAGGTAACCGATCGAGAAGTTCCCGAAATAGTAGGCCCGATAAAGCGCGTGGGGCGCGATCATGAAGGCGAAATGGATGAAGACCGAAACGGTCTGGAAGGCGGCGCCGCAGATCGCCCAATAACAGCCGTACCGGAACGCCAGCCAGATGAAGGCCAGCAGCGCCGCCGCATCGACCGCGAGTATGCCGTATTGCGGTGCGTACCAACTGTCGACTCGCTGGACCAGCGGCGTGGCCAAAAAACCGGCGATGATGATGACCATGCCGAAGCGCTCAGGTCTTCGGCCCCGCCAGAATACAATGGCGCAGGTCAGAGCCAGGGCGATCCAATTAACGATTTGCGCCAGGGTCATGGAAAATCCAGCCTCCCCTTTCGGGAAGGCTGGATCAAAATCCTCTCGCGTTCAAACAGGGCGCTCAGACCACCGCTTGAAGGCTGGCGCGGGGCAGGGAAAGGGGGCTGTCGTCCGGTTTCTGGCCGCCGCCGCCGAGCATGACGGCCTCCAGTCCGACCTGCTTTTTCAGCGCGCCCAGTTCCTCGTGGGTGGAGACGACCTCGCGGCGCGCGGCGATCAGGGTCGAGATGGCCGCGCTGGAACGCTCGATCGCGCCCTGGCCGACCACGGCCGACAACCCTGAATTGTGACGTTCATTGATCAGCGAAGCGGTCAGACGGATCGATTGCAGGATCGCGGCGTCGATGGCGCTCTCCATGGCGAACAGTTCGGGAGCCACGGCGTCCATGGCCTTACGGCGTTTTTGAAGCATGAGTGTCCTCATCGGCCGCGACGCTCTGGCGTGGCGGTCATGAAAAATAAAGGCTGGGGATGGGCGCGAGGCGGAGGGCCGTGTCGTTCGAGCAGGCTTTCGAGCGCGACGAGCCCCGCCAGCGTACCGCCCGCGGTCAAGGCGAACAGGACCGCGAACAGTCCGATCGCCGTCAGGGTTGCGAGAGGGCCTAATCCATGTCGGCCTCCGTCGTTGACGGAGGCCGCGTTTCGTCGATCAGACTCCACGCCAGCGTCAGGAGTTCGCGGTAGAACATCTCCGGCGGGCAGGTCCGGGCCGAGGCCTTGAGCGCTTCCAGCTCCCAGGAGGCCCGCTCGAAGTCCGGTCCCGCCAGGCTGCGGAGTTGGCGCTCGATCTCCTCCCAGCTTATCGCTGGCAACAGGTCGGTCGACGACGGGTCGATCGGTGGAAACCGGGTCTGGAACACCTTGACCCGCCCCGCCCGATAGATCGCCTGTTCGATCCGTGCGTTTAGATTCGCCGCCGACACCTCGTCCAAGTTCAGCCCCTCCGCCGAGAACCGGATCATGAGGGGCCGATTGCCGGCGAAGGTCACCCGGGGGCGATTCCCCCGGGGAAGATTTCCGGGGGGAGACGGCGCCGTAGCGGGACACCAGAAGCTGCGCGGCCTCCTGGCGGGTCCGGGCGCCGAGCTTTACGCGGGCGGTGTCCAGATAGCTGTCGACCGTCTTTGGCGAAACGCCGAGCCGCGCCCCGATCTGCTTGCTGCTATATCGTTCGACGACATAGCAGAGGCAGTCCCACTCCCGATCGGTCAGCAGATCGGTTTCGGCGCGCGCGTTGTGTCGGGCTTCCCGCATAAAGCGAAATTAACACTGGGTGTGTCGTTAACCAATCCTTGGACGGCGCAAATGACGCCGCGGATTGTCGCTGACGTTACGGCGCTCAAATCCGCCTACACTTTAAAGTGTGTATTCGCCATAACTTCTGAGGAAAAGCGCTACCGCGTGGCGAGCCTGGGTCCTCATCTGGTCCGGATTGGGCGCGAACTCCAGATTCAGGGTGTACATAAAATGTTGATGACCGCGGCATAGCGTCAGGAACTCGCCGGCGCCCATCGCGCAATCGTCCAGCTTGATCGTCCCTTTGGCGCGGGCGTCTTCCAGATAGGCTTCCAGGCGCCTCAGGCCCACCGCCGGACCGTTCTCATAGAAGATTCTCGCCAGTTGCGGCGACCGAATCGCCTCGGCCACCACCACCCGGTAGGTGCGGATGGCCCAATCCGAAAAGATGTGGGTCAGGTAGCGCACGCCAAGCTCGGTCAGGACGTCCTCGATCGGGCTTTCCGCCGACTGCAGCATGTCAAAGGCGTCGTGAGCGATCCGTTCGCAGTCCTTGCGCACCTGGGCCTCGAACAACTCCTCCTTGCTGCGGAAATAATTGTAGAGCGTGCCTTTCGACCCGCCGAGCCGCGCGGCGATGCTGGACATCGAGGCCGCCGCGTAGCCTTCCTCGAAGAACAGTTCGCGCGCGACCTCGATTATGGCGTCGCGACGCCTATCTCTTGGGGGCTTTTGGGCCGGAGCGACCATATTTCTGACCGTACCGTACGGTTTTGAGTTGACCGCTCGGTGACGCGGCGTCAAAAGGATTATGACCGTACCGTATGGTCAGATCAAGCCTTGGGGATCAGCTTTCGATGACCGGCCTCAGCGCATTGGCGCATCGCCAGGAAAGGCCGTTTCGCCAGGCGAGCGTCGGCCTCGGCCTGCTGCTCACGGGCGCGCTCTCGGCCTGCGCCAGCTTGCCGGGCGAGGCGCCGATGAGCCCGATCAAGCCGGCCGCGGCCTACGCGACGGCGCGGAGTTTCGACACTCATGCCGATCCCAATCCCGGCGCCGGCTGGCCGGCGGACGACTGGTGGCGCGCCTATAAGGACCCCCAGCTCGACCAGCTTGAAGACGAGGCCCTGAAAGGCTCGCCCACCCTGGCCCAGGCGTCGGCGCGACTGGACAAGGCCCGCGCGGTGGTGGGCCAGAACAAGGCCAGCCTCCTGCCCACGCTTTCCGGTCAGGCCAGCGTGACGGAGGACAAGCAGAGCTATAATTACGGCATCCCGCCGCTGTTCGTGCCGCACGGCTATAACGATTACGGCCAGACCCAGTTGAACTTCAGCTACGAGTTCGATTTCTGGGGCAAGAACCGCTCGGCCGTCGCGGCCTCGGTGTCCGAGGCCAAGGCGGCCCAGGCCGACGCCGCCGAGGCGCGCCTGACCCTTTCCACCGCCGTGGCCGCCGCCTCTGCGGACCTGGCCCGCCTCTATGCCGAACGCACCGTCGCGCTGCGGTCGGTGCGGTCGCGGCAGGAAACCCTGGACCTGGTCGCCCGCCGGGTGATCGACGGGGCCGACACCCAGGCCGATCAGAAACAGGCCGAGGCGGGCCCGCCGTCGGCGCGCGCGGATCTGGGCGCCATCGACGAGCAGATCGCCACGACCCGCAACCAGATCGCCGCCCTTTTGGGCCAGGGTCCCGACCGCGGCCTGGCGGTGAGCCCGGCCGCCGAGCCCGCGCCCAAGGCTTTCGGCCTGCCGCCGCGGCTGGCCGCCGACCTGATCGGCCGCCGTCCGGACGTGATCGCCGCCCGCTGGCGCGCCGAGGCCGCCGCCAAGCGCGTCGGCGTCGCCCGCGCCCAGTTCTATCCCGACATCAATCTGGTGGCCGATATCGGCTTCGAGGCCCTGGGCGTCCGTAATCTGTTCGAGTCCGGCTCGGACATCGGCCAGGTCGGCCCGGCCGTGACCCTGCCGATCTTCGAGGGCGGCCGGCTGGTCGCCGGCCTGCGCGGCGCCCATGCCGACTATGACGAAGCTGTCGCGGTCTATGACGGCGCCCTGGTCGAGGCCCTGCACGACGTGGCCGACGCCGCGGCGGCCGAGCGCGCCCTGGGCGACCGGCTGAAGGAAAGCCGCGCCGCCCTGGCCGCCTATGAAGAGGCCTATCGGATCGCGCGCCTGCGTTATGACGGCGGACTGGCCGACTACCAGACCGTGCTCCTGGCCGAGGACAGCGTGCTGCAGAGCCGCCGCACCGTCGTCGACCTCGAGGCCCGCGCCTTCACCCTCGACATCCAACTGGTCAAGGCCCTGGGGGGCGGCTATGCGCCGGCCTCGCCCATGGCTGGACCTCCCGTATCCCAGGACCCTCGTCATGGCTGATTCCAGCGTCACCCAAACGCCGCCGCCGGTCGCCGAGGCCGGGCCGGCTTCGACGCCCGCCGATGCCGGTCGCGCCGCCGCCCCCAGCCGCCGCAATCGGCTGTTCGCCATCCTGGGCGGGGCGATCGCCGTGATCGCGCTGCTGGTGGTCGCCTATTGGCTGCTGATCGGCCAGTTCAAGGTCTCGACCGACAACGCCTATGTCAATGCCGACACCGCCGACATCACGCCCCTGATCTCCGCGCCCGTCACGGATGTCTTGGTCCGCGAGACCCAGCCGGTGAAGGCCGGCCAGGTGCTCGTGCGGCTGGACGACAGCGACACCAGGGTCGCCCTGGACCAGGCCCGCGCCCAGTTGGGCCAGGCCGAGCGCAAGGTGCGCGGCTATTATTCGAACAACGAGGCCCTGACTGGCCAGATCGGCGCCCGCGACGCCGACATCGTCCGCGCCGACGCCCAGATCATGAGCGCCAAGTCCGACCTGGAGCGCGCCCAGACCGAGCTGGGCCGGCGCCAGAGGCTGGCGACCACCGGCGCGGTCTCCGGCGACGAGCTGACCCAGGCCCAGAACCAGTTCCGCACCGCCCAGGCCATGCTGGCCCAGGCCAATGCCGGCAAGACCCAGGCCCTGGCCAACAAGACCGCCGCCCTGGCCTCGCGCGATATCAACGAGGCCCTGATCGCCGGCAGTTCGTTCCAGGACAATCCCGAGGTCGCCGCGGCCCGCGCCAACGTGGCCCAGGCCGAGTTGAACGAATCGCGCACCGTGCTGCGCGCGCCGGTCGACGGCGTGGTCGCCAAGAAGCAGGTCTCGGTCGGCGAGCGCGTGGCCGTCGGCTCCGACCTGATGACCGTGGTGCCGATCCAGAGCGTCTATGTCGACGCCAACTTCAAGGAGGTCCAACTGCGCAAGGTCCACGCGGGCCAGCCGGTGACCCTGACCTCCGACAAGTATGGCGGCGGGGTGAAGTTCCACGGGACCGTGGTCGGCTTCGCCGGCGGCACGGGCGCGGCCTTCGCCATGATCCCGGCCCAGAACGCCACCGGCAACTGGATCAAGGTGGTCCAGCGCCTGCCCGTGCGCGTCAACCTGAACCCGGATGAACTGCGGGCCCACCCGCTGCAGGTCGGGCTTTCGATGAACGCCGTGGTCGACGTTTCGCACTGATCCCCTGATCGCACGCACCTCTGACCGCACTCATCTCTGACCTTACGGGGGTCGCCATGGCCGACGACAGCAGACCGATCCCAGCCAAGGCCGCTCCGTTCGACGCGGTGGCCGACGCCGCCGCGGCGGTAATGTCCGGCGCGCCCCTATGGATGGCCGGGACGGTCCTGGCCCTGGCCAATTTCATGGTGGTGCTGGACACCACCATCGCCAATGTCTCGGTGCCGAACATCGCTGGCGGGCTGGCCGTCTCGCCGAGCCAGGGCACCTGGGTCATCACCTCCTATTCGGTGGCCGAGGCGATCACCGTGCCCTTGACCGGCTGGCTGGCCCAGAGGTTCGGGGCGGTCAGGGTGTTCGTCTGCGCCATGGTTGGGTTCGGCCTGTGCTCGGCCTTGTGCGGCCTCGCCCACTCCCTGCCGATGCTGGTGATGTTCCGCATCCTGCAAGGCCTGTCGGGCGGCCCGATGATGCCGCTGTCCCAGACCCTGCTGCGGCGGATCTTCCCGCCCCAGATGCAGGCGGCGGCGCTCGGCCTTTGGTCGATGACCACCGTGGTCGGGCCGATCGCCGGGCCGCTTCTCGGCGGAGTGCTTGTCGACACCGTCGGCTGGCCGTGGGTGTTCTATATCAATGTGCCGGTGGCGCTGCTCTGCGCCGCGTTCGCTTGGCGCATGCTGGCCCCGCGCGAGACCCGGACCCTGCGCGAACGGGTCGATTATGTGGGTCTGGCCCTGCTGATCACCTGGATTTCGGCCATGCAGATCATGCTGGACAAGGGCAAGGACCTGGATTGGTTCAACTCGCCCTTCATCGTCGGCCTGGCGATCATCGCGGCCATCGGCTTTCTCTCGTTCGTGATCTGGGAACTGACCGACGCCCACCCGATCGTGGATCTCAGGATCTTCCGCCACCGCGGTTTCACGGCGTCGACCATCATCATGACCCTGACGTTCGGGGCGTTCTTCTCGACCGTGGTGCTGATCCCGCTCTGGCTGCAGACGTCCATGAGCTACAACGCCACCTGGGCCGGGCGGGCCATGGCCTTTCAGGGGGTCCTTGCCGTGGTGATGTCGCCGATCGTGGCGCGGCTGACCACCAAGATCGACTCGCGGATCCTGGTCTCGTTCGGTGTCGGGGTGATGGGCCTGGTGTCGCTCTGGCGAACCGGCTTCGCCTCCAACATGGACTTCTGGGGCGTCTCCCTGCCGCAACTGGCCCAGGGCTTCGCCATGCCGTTCTTCTTCATCCCGCTGATGGGCCTGGCCATGGGTTCGGTCCTGCCGGGCGAGACCGCCTCGGCGGCCGGTCTGGTCAACTTCTGTCGCACCACCGCCGGCGCCTTTGGCGCCTCGATCACCACCACGGCGTGGGAGAATATCGCCACGGTCCATCGGACCGACCTGGTGGGCATCCTCTATAAGCCCCAGGCGAACATGGACGTGATGACCCGCGCCGGCATGAGCGCCGGCCAGGCCTTGGCCCAGGTCGACAACATGGTCCAGGGCCAGGCGGTGATGCTGGCCACCGACCATGTCTTCCTGGTCACCTCCCTGGTGTTCCTCGCCGGCGCCACCGCGGTCTGGATCGCGCCGAAGCCCAAGGGCGCGCCGCAGGCGGCGGGGGGTCATTAGGCGGCGAACCGCTACGAGCGCGCCTGATACATGGTTGCTCGGTCGTTTCGCGACAGCTCCCCCGGAGAGAGAACAGCTCATGGCGCTGTCGCGGGAAACGCCGCCGGTGCTCATTTCCAGCCTTGTGCGTTCGCCCCCAACCCAGCCCTTCCCCCATCAAGGCGAAAGGGTTAGATCAATCGGCCATCGCCGCGGCCTGGGCCGACCAGGCCAGCGAACGCATCAAACGAGGCTCGAGCCCAAATCCATGAAGATGCCGGCGCCCGATCCGAAGACGCTCTCGCGCCGCGGCGAGATCGCGCGGGCCATGTCGGCGATCGTTCCGGGCGAGGGGGTGATCACCGATGCGGCGAGCCTCAGGGCCTATGAGACCGACGGCCTGACCGCCTATCGCCAACCGCCGCTGCTGGTCGTGCTGCCGGAGACGACGGCGCAGGTCTCCGCGATCCTGAAATGGTGCGGGGAGAACCAGGTGCGAGTGGTGCCGCGCGGCTCGGGGACATCCCTGTCCGGCGGCGCGCTTCCGTTGGAGGACGGGGTCCTGCTCGGCCTGTCGCGGTTCAACCGCGTGCTGGAGATCGACTACGAGAATCGCTGCTGCGTCGTGCAGCCGGGGGTGACCAATCTGTCGATCACCCGCGCCGTCGAGGAGGCCGGTTTCTACTATGCCCCCGACCCATCCAGCCAGATCGCCTGTTCGATCGGCGGCAATGTGGCGGAGAATTCGGGCGGGGTGCATTGCCTGAAATACGGCCTGACCACCAATAATGTGCTGGGCGTCGAGTTGGTCCTGATGACCGGCGAGGTGGTGCGGCTGGGCGGCAAACACCTGGACGCGGCCGGCTATGACCTGCTGGGCGTGATCGTGGGGTCCGAGGGGCTGCTTGGCGTGGTCACCGAGGTGACGGTGCGCATCCTGCCCCGGCCCTCGACTTCGCGGGCGCTTCTGCTCGGCTTCGCCACCGTCGAGGCCGGCGGGCAATGCGTGGCCGACATCATCGGGGCCGGGATCATCCCCGCCGGCATGGAGATGATGGACCGCCCGGCGATCCACGCCGCCGAGGCCTTCGTCCAGGTCGGCTATCCGCTCGACGTCGAGGCGCTGCTGATCATCGAACTGGACGGGCCCGAAGCCGAGTGCGCGCATCTGCTGGAGGCGGTGATGGCGATCGCCGAGGCCAATGGGGCGACGACCGCGCGGGCCTCCAATTCCGAAGCCGAGCGGCTGGCCTTCTGGGCCGGGCGCAAGGCGGCGTTCCCGGCCATGGCCCGGGTCGCGCCGGACTATTACTGCATGGACGGCACCATTCCGCGCGCGCGCCTGCCCGAGGTGCTGACGCGGATGCGCGCCCTGTCCGAGCAATATGGCCTCGGCGTCGCCAATGTGTTCCACGCCGGGGATGGCAATCTGCACCCGCTGATCCTCTATGACGCCAACCAGCCGGGCGAGTTGGAGCGGGCCGAGGCCTTCGGCGCCGACATCCTGCGCGTCTGCGTCGAGGTCGGCGGCGTCCTGACCGGCGAGCATGGCGTGGGCGTTGAGAAGCGCGACCTGATGCCGGTGATGTTCAGCGCCACCGACCTGGGTCAGCAGCAGCGGCTGAAATGCGCGTTCGATCCGGACCTGCTGCTCAACCCCGGCAAGGTGTTCCCGACCCTGCACCGCTGCGCCGAGTTGGGCCGGGTGCATGTCCACGGCGGCCAGACCGCCTTTCCCGACCTGCCGCGGTTCTGAGCGTGCCGGACGAGCTGATCAGGCCTCCGACCGCCGCGGAAACCGCGAGCCTGGTCGCCTGGGCCGGCCAGACCGGGCGCCGGATCGGCGTGAGCGGCGGCGGCTCCAAGGCGACGATCGGCCATTGTGCGAGGACGGACGTGCTCATGGACATGAGCTTCGTGAGCGGCGTCCTGGATTATGCGCCGGCTGAACTGGTCCTCACCGCGCGGGCGGGAACGCCGCTGGCCGAGATCGAGGCGGCGTTGGCCGAGGCCGGCCAGATGCTGGCGTTCGAGCCGCCCAACTACGCCCCCATGCTGGGCGCGACGCATCGCGCCCCGACGCTTGGGGGTATGATCGCGGCCAACGCCTCCGGCTCCCGGCGGCTGACCGCCGGCGCGGCGCGGGACCATTTTCTGGGTTTCGAGGCCGCCTCCGGGCGCGGCGAGCTGTTCAGGGCCGGCGGCAAGGTGGTCAAGAACGTCACCGGCTATGACCTCTCCAAACTGGTCGCCGGTTCCTGGGGGACGCTCTGCGTGCTGACCGAGGTGACCTTGAAGGTGATGCCGCGGCCGCGGACGGCGGCGACCCTGGTCCTGCCGGGCCTGAGCGACGTCGAAGCGGTCGGCGCCATGAGCCGGGCCCTGGGCTCGGCCGCCGATGTGTCCAGCGCGGCGCACCTGCCGGCCGAGGTCGCGGCGAACGCGCCGCTCGGGCCGGCGAGCCAGGGCGCGGCGACGCTGCTGCGGCTGGAAGGTTTTGGGCCTTCGGTCGCGGCGCGGCTGGCGATGCTGGCCGACAAGTTCGGCGCACAGGCGGTGCTGGACGCCGAGGAGACCGCGACCGCGTGGGCGTTCGTGCGGGAGGTCCGCGCCTTCGTCGGCGACGACCGGCCGGTCTGGCGGATCAGCGTCGCGCCGGCGGCGGGGCCGAAGGTGCTGGCGGCGATCCGGGCCGAAACGGCGTGCGAGGGCTTCTATGATTGGGCGGGCGGCCTGGTCTGGGCGGCGGTTCCACGGACGTCGGACGGGGGCGCGGCCATCGTGCGGAAGGCGTCGGCCGCGCATGGCGGCCATGCGACCCTGATCCGGGCGTCGTCCCAGGTCAGGGCGGCCGTGCCCGTATTCGAGCCGGAGCCGCCGGCCCTGGCCGCCCTCACCAGCCGGATCAAGGCCAGTTTCGATCCGCTGAACCTGCTCAATCCAGGCCGGATGTACGCGGAAGGCGCGCGCTGATGCAGACCGCGTTCACTGAACAACAATTGGCCGATCCGGACACCGCCAATGCCGCGGGGGTGATCCGCAAATGCGTCCATTGCGGCTTCTGCACCGCGACCTGCCCGACTTATCTCCTGCTCGGCGACGAGCTGGATAGCCCGCGCGGGCGCATCTATCTGATCAAGGACATGCTGGAGAACCAGCGCGCGCCGACGCCGGAAGTGGTCACCCATATCGACCGCTGCCTGTCCTGCCTGAGCTGCCAGACCACCTGCCCGTCGGGCGTCAACTACATGCAACTGGTCGACCACGCGCGGGCCTATATCGAGCAGCGCTATGACCGTCCGTGGCCGGATCGGGTGTTCCGCGCCCTCCTGGCGGCGATCCTGCCCTATCCGAACCGGTTCCGCGCGGCGCTGGCCCTGGCGCCGCTTGGGCGGCCGTTCCTGGGGATGTTGGGGCGGACGGAGGCGCTGCGGCCGCTAAGGGCGATGCTGGAATTGGCGGGGCGCGCCAGATCCTCCCCCACTGGGGAAGGGGGACCGCGAAGCGGTGGAGGGGCCTCGCCGCCGCGGGGACGCCCGACGGAAGCCCCCGCCGTCGCTTCGCGACAGCTCTCCCAGGGGGGGAGCATCAAAGGCCGTGTGGTCATCCTCGAAGGCTGCGCGGAGCCGGTGCTCGATCCGGAGATACGCGCGGCGACGGTGCGGCTTTTGACCCGCGCGGGTTTCGAGGTGGTCCGCGCGCCGGGCGAGGCCTGCTGCGGGGCGATCGTCCATCACATGGGGCGGGAGGCGCGGGCGCTGGCCTTCGCCCGCGCCAATGTCGACGCCTGGACGCGTCAGATCGAACGGGGACTGACGGCGATCGTGGTCACCGCGTCCGGCTGCGGGACCACGCTGAAGAACTACGGCTTCATGCTGCGCCACGATCCGGCCTATGCGGACAAGGCGGCGCGGGTCTCGGCCTTGGCCCGGGACATCACCGAACTCTTGGCCGAGGCCGGCCTGCCGCCGCGCGCGCTCGAGCCCGGCCTGACCGTCGCCTATCACGGCGCCTGTTCGCTGCAGCACGGCCAGAGGGTCACGGCGGCGCCCAAGGCGCTGCTCGCCGAGGCCGGCTTCACGGTGCGCGAGCCGCGCGACGCGCATCTGTGCTGCGGCTCGGCCGGAACCTACAACATCCTGCAATCGGAGATCGCCGGCCGGCTGGGCCAAGCCAAGGCGGGTGCGCTGGCGGCGGTGAAGCCGGACGTGATCTGCGCCGGCAATATCGGCTGCCTGGTCCAGATCGCGGGTTCGACGGGCATCCCGATCGTCCACACGGCGCAACTGCTGGACTGGGCGACCGGCGGCCCGAAACCGGCGGGGCTGACGGCCTCTTGAACCCATGCCCCACAAAACCACTGGCGCCACCCGCCCATCGGGTTATCTTCGATAAGGAACGCCGCCGGCAGGGCGGGCAAAGTGTGCGGAGGACGCGCCCGTGAAGTTCACCTGGTTCAACCTGATGCCCTGGCCGTATCTGCCGGACGACTTCCGGGAGAAGAACCGTTCGGTCTGGGTCGACATCGACCAGGAACTGTTCGACCCCGAAAAGAGCCACGCGGTCTACAACACCTATATGGACCTGCTCGAATACGCCGGGACGGTGGGTTTCGACGGGATCGGCATCAACGAGCACCATCAGAACGGCTATGGCATCATGCCGTCGCCGAACCTGATCGCCGCGGGGCTGGCGCGCCGCACGGTCGATCCGGCGATCGTGGTGCTGGGCAATTCCATCGCGCTCTATAATCCCCCGGTCCGCGTGGCCGAGGAGTTCGCCATGCTGGACTGCATCAGCGGCGGGCGGCTGGTGGCGGGTTTCCCGGTCGGGACCTCGATGGACACCAACTATTGCTACGGCCAGATCCCGTCCCTGACCCGCGAGAAATACCAGGAGGCGCACGACCTGATCATCAAGGCCTGGACGACCCGCACGCCGTTTGCCTTCAACGGCCGCTACAACAAGCTGCGGCACGTCAACATCTGGCCGCGGCCGATCCAGCAGCCGCACCCGCCGGTGCACATCCCGGGCGGCGGGTCGCTGGAGACCTACGACTTCTGCATCGACAATACCTACTCCTACTCCTACCTCAGCTTCACC
>DATAYD010000040.1:0-3611 GCA_036272715.1 Caulobacteraceae bacterium
TCAATATGCACCGCCTGACTTAATGGCCAGTAAACAGGAAATCACTACTCAATATTTTCTATGGTTTATTGTTATTTACTATTATCCTCGCTTAACTATGGCTGAATTCGTGAAGAAATTCGCCACTTTGATCCGCCTCCAGCGCTCCCTTCGCTGCTCTATGACTCGTGCGCACGCGAAGAGGCTGTTTTCAGACTTTATTGACCATTACCGGCGAGGCTGCGACTCGCACCCGGAGTCTCGCCCATGGGCCTTGCAAACCGCACCGCCGTCCGGCTGGCCGCCCTGGTCGGCCTCGCCGCCCTCGCTTTGACCGGCATGGCGGCGGACGCCGCTTCGCGGGTCAGCGTCGGTGTGAACCAGAGCGTCCATCTCGGCGTCAGGGGCGTGGCGGCCAATGTCGTGATCTCCAACCCCGCGGTGGCGGACGTCACGATGACGGACACCCACAGCATTATCGTCATCGGCAAGGGTTACGGGACCACCCAGGTCACGGTGACGGACAGCGCCGGACATGTGCTGCTCGACAGCGTGATCACCGTGACCTCGCTGTTGGAGGGCCAGATGACGCTTTATCGCGGGGGGATTCCCCAACGGTACAATTGCGCGCCCCGCTGCGAGGCGGACAGCAGCGACAAGCAGGCGGGAGGCGGCGCTTCCGCGCCAGCCGCGTCCGGCGCGCCGCCGGCGTCTTGACGCGCCAAACCCCGCCGTCCGGGCCCCGACCGTCCAGGCAAGCCATTCAAAAATCAGCTAAAGCCTTAAACAGCGATTAGGGACGCCGCGATATGCTGGCGTCATGATGGCCCGCGCAAACCTGATTGGCCGCCTGAACGGCTTCGCACGACGGTTCCGCATCGCACGGCGCGGCGCGGCGGCGATCGAGTTCGCGATGCTGGCCATGCCCTTTTTCGGCCTTTTGTGCGGCATCATGGACATCGGACTGATCTTCGTGGTTTCCACGACGCTGGAGAACGCCACCAACAGCGCCGCGCGGCAGATCCGGACCGGCCAGACCCAATCCAGCGGCACGGCGACGGCCGCCACTTTCGTCACCACGATCTGCGGCAACCTGTCCTGGCTCGGCTCGGCCTGTTCCTCCAGTCTGAACGTCGACGTCCGCACCTTCGCCCAGTTTTCGAGCATCGCGGCCCCGCAACCGGTCAGCAACGGGGTCTTCAACCCCGCGGCCCTGACCTTTAATCCGGGCGCCGCCTGCGACATCGTGGTGGTGCGGTCCTACTACCAATGGCCCCTGTTCGCGCCGCTGATGGATCAGGCGCTGCAGACCCTGGGCGGCGGCAAGGCGCTGATCACCGCCGCGGCCACCTTCCGCAATGAACCCTACACAGGGTCGACGCCGACATGCCAAAATCAACTTTGAAACGTTTCGGGCGTGATCGCCGCGGCGTCTCGGCCATCGAGTTCGCCTTCCTCGCGCCCGTGCTGATCATGATCTATTTCTCGGTCGCCGAGCTGGCGCTGGCCATGTTGGCCCAGCTCAAGGTGAATCACGCGGCCTCCGCCGTGGGCGACCTGGTGACCCAGGTGACCTCGGTCACCCCGGCCGAGCTGACCGACGTCTATGGCGCCGCCAGTTCGATCATTTCGCCGTTTTCGACCTCGCCCATGGAGGTCCGCGTCACCAGCGTGGCCACCGACGCCAACGACAATGCGACGGTGGCCTGGAGCAACGCCCAGAACATGACGTGTCTGACGGCCGGAACCGCGGTGACCTTGCCCACCAATCTGCTGGCGGCCAATCAGTATGTGATCATGGCGGAGGTGCAGTACACCTACACCTCGCCAATGAGCTATCTGTTCAAGGCTCCCGTCAATTTCGACCAGGTCTTCTATCTACGCCCGCGCCAGAGCGCGAGCGTGACCTGCCCGACCTGCACCTGCTGAACCCACTCAGCTCCGCGGGGCCGGATCGCCGCCGCGCACGAACATCAGGCCGATGAAGCCGATCGCCAGCAACACGGTGATCGAAGCGAAGCCGCCCTGCTGGGTCTTGAAGATGTGCGTCCCCAGATTGACCAGGAAGGAGCCCAGCCACACCGTCGCGGCGCCGGACAGGGCGTAGACCCCGAAGAAGGCTCCGGTCTGTTCGGGCGGGGTCAGGCGGGTCAGCAAGGTGCGGCTGGAGGCGTAGTGGGCGGTGATGAACACCGCATTGACGAAGCCGATGGCGATGAACATCACCTCCGGCAGGGTCTGGAACATCGGCCCATGCCACAGCGGCGGCTGGACCGCGGGGTTATAGGACCAGAAATAGAGGATACGGTCCGGCGCCATGCCCAGTAGGGCGATGACGGCCAGAAGCGTCATCCCGATCTCGATCTGCACCGCCCGGCGCGGGCCGAGCCGCGCGTCGAGGGCGCCGCCGACGAAACCGCCGATCACCGCCAGCACGGTCAGGATCATGCCGTAGAACAGCATCTCCAGCGCCCCCCAGTGCATCACGCCGCGCGCATAGACCCCGGCGAACAGCAGGACCGCGCTCATGCCGTCGACATAGAACATCCGCGCGGTGAGGAAGACGGCGGCGTCGCGGTAGCCGCGCAGGCTCATCACCATGCGCCAGAGGCTCGCCACGCCGCCCTTCAGCGCCGCCGGCAAAGGCACGCCGGTCGGTTCGGCGTCGGGGGTGAACAGGAACAACGGCAGGGCGCCCAGCGCGAAGATCGCCGCCGCGATCGGCGCGACCGCCCGGTCCGGCTGGTGGCTGATCGGGTCCAGGCCGAACAGCGAGGCCTTGGGAATGAAGGGCCAGTCGACCTTGCCCGGCAGGGCGAAAGCCCAGGCGACGAAGACCAGGGCCGCCAGGGCGGAGGCGTTGCCCAGCGTGAGCGCCAGCCCCGATGCCTTGTGCGCGCCTGAAAGCCCGGCGGCGCGGATCAGGAGCGAATTGTGGAACACCTCGGTATAGGAGAACAGCACCCCGATGGCGGTGGCCAGGGCGATGACCATCCCCACCGAGAGGCCGGTATGGTCGGGTTTGGTCCACCACAGCGCGCCTATCATCGGGACCATGGCGGCGCAGACGGCGAACAGCAGCGGCTTGCGCCGGCCGATCTTGTCGATCGACGCGCCCAGGAGCGGGGCGGTGACCATCACGATCCAGCCGGAATATTGCCCATAGGCGGCGACCGCCTCCTGGCCGCGCACCGGATCGCCGACCACCACCGCGGCGAAATAGGGCATGAAGATGTAGACGATGATCAGGATCACATAGGGGTTGCGCGCGCCCTCGAAGATCGACCAGCAGGCGGCGCCGAGGCTGAGCCGCCCCGGGCCTGGGTCGCTCGCCGCGGCTGGCGCCAGATCGGTCTCGGAGATCAACTCACTCACGCGGCCCCTCCCTGAGCCGTCTTGAGCGCGGCTGGAGGCTGGACCCTAGTCTTACTGCGTCATAAAAGGCGCCTCTGTCCGCAGCACGGACATCGGGGCAGGCGTTTGACCAGGGCCACGGCGAGCCTTCGTCGCAGGGTGGCGATCGAGTTGGGGATGTGCCGTTCGGGCCGGATCGGCGGCGCCTCTGGGTCGGTAACTGTCGGGAAGGCCAGTCGGCGCGCCTGTCCTGGGGGAATGAGGTCCTGAGGGGGGAA
>DATAYD010000041.1:0-25069 GCA_036272715.1 Caulobacteraceae bacterium
GGTCTCGGCCCAATCGACCACGATCCACACCGCCATCGCGGTCTGGGAATGGCCCAGCTATTTCAAGCCGGAAGAACGGGCCAAGGGCATCCGCCTGACCCACGCCAAGTACCGCCGCCCCTCGCCGGAAACCGCGCCGACGCGGTCCAAGGCGGCGGGCCTCTACATGATCTGCACCATCTCCAAGCACGCGGCGGAAAAAGCCGGCTATGCCGACGCCCTGATGCTGGACTGGCGCGGCTATGTGGCCGAGTCGACCGGGGCCAATATTTTCTTGGTGCGCGACGGCGTGATCCATACGCCCAAACCGGACTGCTTCCTGGACGGCATCACGCGCCGCACGGTGATCAAGATCGCCAAGGAACGCGGCTTCGAGGTCGTCGAGCGGCACATCCCCGCCGAGGAGCTCTCGACCTTCTCCGAGGTGTTCCTGACCGGCACCGCCGCCGAGGTGACCCCGGTCGCCGAGATCGGCGAGCACACCTACAAGCCGGGCAACCTGTCCCTGTCTCTGATGGAGGACTACGCGCAGTTGGTGCGCCGGCAACTGCAGCCGGCGTAAGGGGAAGCCTCGACGAAAGGCCTCTTCCCCCTCGATAGGGGAAGAGGCTTTCAGGCACATCTAGCTGTTCCCCCCTCTGGGGGAGCTGTCGCGAAGCGACTGAGGGGCTCTTCCGGCCGCCCCCATCCGACGGCGGGCCCCTCCACCACTTCGTGGTCCCCCTCCCCCGACGGGTGAGGAATTGAAGATCAACCGTTCTTTCAGTGTATGAAACCAATAGCCCTTGAGGGGGAGAGGCTCACCCCTCCTGGTGCGCGAACGCCCAGTAGAGTTCCCGCGCCCTGCGGAACACCGGTCCCGGCCGCAGTTCGCGCTGCTCGATCCGGATCACCGGAACGACCTTGGAGAAATTGCCGGCGGAGAAGATCTCGTCGGCGCCCAGGAAATCCGGCCAGGTCAGGGTGGTCTCGACCACCTCGACCCCAGCCTCGCGCAGCAGGCCGATCACCCGGCGGCGGGTGACGCCGGCCAGGAAGGTCCCGTTCGGCGCCGGGGTGAACGCTACGCCGTCCTTGACCATGAACACATTGGCGTTGGCCAGTTCCGCGATATTGCCCAGCATGTCGCGCAGCAGGCAGTTGTCGAAACCGCGGGTCCCGGCCTCGTGGAGGGCGCGGGCGTTGTTCGGATAGAGGCAGCCGGCCTTGGCGTCGACCGGGGCGCATTCGATCGTGGGGCGCCGCTGGGGCGAGAGGGTCACCGAGACGCCCTTGGGCTCTGGCATCGGCGCCTCATAGAGGCTGAGGCACCAGCGGGTCGAGGCCGGGTCGAACTTGACCCCGCCGCCGATCATGCCGGTGTCGGCCCAGTACATCGGCCGGATATAGAGCGGCGTTCCTGGTGCGAACTTCTTGATCCCGTCGCGGCTGAGATCGATCCATTGCTCGGTCGAGACCACTGGATTCAGGCCGAAGCGGATGGCGGACTGATTGATCCGCGCGCTGTGCAGGTCGAGGTCGGGCGCCACGCCCTCGAACGCCCGCGCCCCGTCGAACAGCATGCTCCCCAGCCACGCCGCGTGGGTGCGCGGCCCCATGATCCCGACATTGCCGGCGTGCCATTCGCCTTCGAAAAAGGTCCAGGTCTCGGAAATCGGCGCGTGGGTGGAGACGACGGCGGGCATGCGGACCTCAAGAGGCGGGGGCGAGCGCAGTCATGCATCGATCATGCCGGCCGTGCGATCAAAATGAGCACCCCTCAGCGCCGCCGTCATTCAGCGGCCGCGCCTCGACTTGGCCGTAAAGGCCATGACACCCTCGCCGGCCAGGGAGGAGCGTCCGGATGAAACAGCTTTTGATCGCGGGGGCCTGGCTGCTCGCCGCCGGCTCGGCGTCGGCGCAGGCCGCGCCGCTGGAAACGCCGACCTCCACGCCCCGGCTTTCGATCACCATCTACAACAACAACCTGGCCCTGGTTGAGGATCATCGGACCCTGGACGTGGCCGCCGGGCGGCGGCGGCTGGAGTTCAAGGACGTCTCCGCTCAGATTAAACCCGAGACGGTGGCGATGAGCGGCGCGGGCCTGACCGTCGCCGAACAGAACTTCGACTACGACCTCCTCACCCCCGAAAAGCTGATGGAGAAGGCCGTCGGCCACGAGGTCCAGATCGTGCGCACTAACCCCGGCGACGGCAAACAGACCATCGAGACGGCGACGGTCCTCTCCGCCAATGGCGGCGTGGTGCTGAAGATCGGCGACCGGATCGAGGTCTTGCGCGACGACGGAATCCCCACCCGGGTGATTTTCAACGGCGTCCCGGAGAACCTCCGCCCGCGCCCGACCCTGTCGGTGACGGTGGACGCCGACCGATCCGGTCCGCGTGACGTGACGCTGAGCTATCTGACCACCGGCCTGTCCTGGAAAGCCGACTATGTCGCGGTGTTCGACGAGAACCGCCAGGCCCTGGATTTGCAGGGCTGGATCACCCTGACCAACACCTCGGGGACCAGCTTCAACGACGTCGACGCCCAGTTGGTCGCCGGCGGGGTCGACAACAGCCTCGGCGAAGGCAATCCCTATCCCCGCTTTCCGATCCGGCGCCTGACCCAGACCTTGGCGGGCTCGGAACCCTCCAGCCCGTCGCGGCTGGGCGATTTCTACATCTATCCGCTGCATGAGCGGACCACGGTGGCCGACCAGCAGACCAAGCAGGTGGGGTTCGTGGAGGCCAAGGCCGTCCACGCCCAGAAGATCTATGAATACCGCGCCGAGGGTTTCCAGAGCCTGGAGCAGGCCGCCCACGCCGCCGTCGCCCTGGAGTTCTCCAACGCCCAGGCCAAGGGCCTCGGCGCGCCGATGCCGGCCGGCGTGGTGCGGGTCTATCTGCGCGACGCCAAGGGCGAGGCCAAGTTCGCCGGAGAGGACTCCATCGACCACACCCCGCAGGGCTCCGACCTGTCGCTGAAACTGGGCGAGGCCTTCGACGTCACCGTCCAGCCGACCCTAACAGCCCAGGAACGGCATGGCGCCTCGCGGACCGCCTCAAGCATGAGCTACCGCCTGCGCAACGCCGGCGCGGCGCCGGTGACGATCGATCTGAGGCAGGACGGGCTGGGCCTGAACGGCAAGGTTCTGCGGGAAAGCGCGCCCAGCCGCAGGATCGACGCCGACACCCTGGGCTGGGATGTCGTCGTGCCGGCCAATGGCGAAACCGTGCTGACCTTCCAGGTCGAGTCCGGGTCGTGAAACCGCTCGCCGGGATTGTCCTGGCCCTAGGCGTGACCGGCGCGCCCGGCTGGGACGGCGCGCGGGCCCAGGCGGCCGAGGTCATTTCGCCCGGGCCCGAGACGACCGCGCTGGTGGTCTATCCCGGGCGCGCCGACGGCCCCTATTCCGGCCTGGCCCTGATCGTGGAGACCCGCACCGTCGACCTGCCCGCCGGCCCGAGCACGATCCGGTTCCGGCGGGTGGCCGACACCATCGCGCCCCAGACCGCGGAGATCGACGGCCTGCCGACACCGGTCAGCGAACGCGATTTTGACTATGACCTTCTGACCCCCGGCAGCCTGCTGACGCATGGCGTGGACCAATCGGTGCGCCTGGTCCGCACCAATCCCAAGACCGGCGCGGCCACCGAAACGCCGGCGGTGATCCGCGCCGCGCCCGTGGGCGTCCTGGTCCAGACCGCCGCGGGTGTCGAG
The DNA here is from genome assembly GCA_036272715.1 of Caulobacteraceae bacterium. Lineage (GTDB taxonomy): Bacteria > Pseudomonadota > Alphaproteobacteria > Caulobacterales > Caulobacteraceae > Poindextera. The sequence continues at coordinate 3,703 of DATAYD010000041.1, forward strand.
GCGCTGGGATGCGGCGGCGCGCCCGAGCGGATCGTGTTCGACGCCATCCCGCCCGGCCTGTCCGACAAACCGACCCTGTCGGCGCATGTGATCACGCCCAGCGCCGGCCGCTACAAGCTGACCGTCAGGTACCTGGCCAGTGGTTTCGGCTGGCGCGCCGATTATGTCGCCACGATCCGGCCCGACGGGAAGAGCCTGGATCTGCTGGGCTGGCTGACGCTGCAGAACCGCAGCGCCGACACCCTGGCCGACGCCGTCACGGAGGTGGTCGCCGGGCGCCTCGCCTTGACCGGCGAGGATCGCCCGGTCGAGACCGCGCCGGTGAGGACGGCGCCGGATTGCTGGGACCTGCGGACGTGGGCGCAACGGATGGCCAATGTCCGAGGTTTCGGCGTCGCTAACGACGCCTATCTCATGGCCCCCCCTCCAGCGCCGCCGCCAGCGCCGATGATGGCGCGCGCGATGCTCAGCGAGGCGATCGTGACCGCCGAAAAGCGGAGCAATCTGGGCGACTACAAGCTCTACACCCTGAACGAACCGACCACCTTGGCGGCGCGCCAGACCAAACAGATCGGCTTCCTGCGCCACGAGGACGTCCCGTTCGACATCGCCTATCTCTACCGGGTCGAGGCGTCGGGCGAGCCGCCCGGTCCGGCCGCGACGGCGACGCGGATCGAACTCGAGCTGCGGAACAAGACCGAACGGGGCCTGGGCGAGCCCCTGCCCGCCGGCGGCGCAACGGTCAGCGCCCCGGACGCCCAAGGGCGGATGCTGCTGGCCGGCCAGGCTTCGGTGCGCGACACGCCCGTGGGCCTGCCCTGGCGGTTGACCCTGGGATGGTCGCGCCTGGTCCAGGTGACGCCGCGCGTCGTTTCGGCACGGCCCGACGGCGCCGGACGCACCGCCTCGACCGTCGAGGCGGTGCTCAGCAACGCGCGCGGCGAGCCGGTCACCGTCAAGCTACGCCAGGCGGCGGCGTCGAACCTCTGGAAGATCGTCGATGAGCCTTCGCCGCATACGATCGAGGCGGGCGAGCCGCAATGGATCATCCGCCTGGCCGCCGGCGAGCGGCGCACGTTTCGCTACCAGATATCACAAGAGAATTGAGGTCACCCACCAAGATCTCTTGGGTCACGGCCCCAGCATTTTGTCAAGCCTTTAGACGTTCAACTCTTAATTTAGAACAATACATTCAAGGAATTAGCTATAATTTCACCGATATGATCGAAAAATCCATCCTATATACAATTAATATTGAAAATTAGAACGATATATAAACACTAATACACAATAATACCGGAAAAATTCTGGACATATGCGGGGATGATGTCCGTTTTTATTGCAGCGAACTATCATCCGTTCACGGATTATAAATAAAAGCGACGCCGCCGAAGGCAAATTTTAACACGCGGGGGCTAGGACCGTCTTCAGGTTATCAGTGGTGGCATGAGGCGGGATCGAAGTCGGGATGAAGCTGGTCGGCGCTATCGTCACTCCCGTTCAAACCGTCACCGCCGAGACCACCGGCGGGGCGCTCTATGAGCGGTTCGAGGCTGAACCAGACACCTTGGCGATCGCGGTGGTGGATAGTGAGCAGATCCCCGTCGGCCTGATCGAACGAGGCCAGTTCATGCTGAAAATGGGCTCGGCGCACGGCCGACCCCTCTATGGCGGCCGGTCGGTCACGCTGCTGATGGATCCCAATCCGCTGCTGGTGGATCGCAACACCTTGATTTCGGATTTCACCGGCGACGCCCTGGCGGAGCGGCCGTCGGACCTGCTGCGCGGCTTCATCGCGGTCGCCGACGGCCGCTATGCCGGCGTCGGCAGCGCGCTGTCGTTGCTTCAGGCCGCGAGCGATCACAACCAACAGCAGGCCCTGGAACTGAGGGAGCTCAATCGCATCGCCGCCCGCGACCAGGGCCGCTGGAGCATGCTGTTCCACCAAAGCCCCCTGCCCCAGCTCTGCTATGACGCCTCCGAACTCTACGAGGCGCTCCACGTCCATTCGGTCGAGCCGGGCCGACTGGCCGCGCGCATGCGCAGCGATTATTCGGACCTGGGCCAGCTCTTCAACAGCATCGCGCTGAAAGAGGCCAACGAGGCGGCGCACCAATTGTTCGGGGTCAAGTCGTTCGGCGACAATGTCGACCTGAAACACTTCGGCGAGGATTTTTTGCCGGGCTTGATCGCCGCGGCCAGGGACGCCGATCACGATGGCGCGTTCGCCCCCTTTGAAGCCACGATCTATCGCGCCGACGCGACGCCCGTGGATGTCAGGGTGCACCTGCGGTCGCTGGCCGGAGGCGAGCGGCCCTGGAGCCTCTGCATGGCCACCTATGTCGATGTGACCGAAACCCAACGCGCCGCGCGGGTCCAGCGTGAAGCGACCGCCGCCGCCGAAGCCGCCAATCGCGCCAAGACCCAGTTTCTGGCCACGATGAGCCATGAGATCCGCACGCCGCTGAACGGCGTCCTCGGCATGGCCCAGGTGATGGAGAATGACGACCTGTCTCCGATCCAAAAGGAGCGGGTCGAGATCATCCGCAAGTCCGGCGAGACCCTGCTGACCATCCTCAACGACATCCTGGACCTTTCGAAAATCGAAGCCGGCCGCCTCGATCTGGAATGGCTTGATTTCGATCTTGAAGCGTTGATCCAGTCGACTGGCGCTCCGTTCGCGCAAGCCGCGTGCGATAAGGGCGTGGACTTCCGCCTCGATCTGAGCGACGCCGCCGGCGTCTATCGCGGCGACCCGGTGCGGGTGCGGCAGATCCTGTCAAACCTGCTCTCCAATGCGGTCAAGTTCACCGAGGCGGGCGAGGTGAGCGTTTCGGTCACGGCGACCGACCACGGCTTCCGCATGACGATCGGCGACACCGGCGCGGGGATCGCCAGCGACCGGATCGACAAGGTGTTCGAGAAGTTTGTCCAGGCGGATTCCTCGACTACGCGCCGGTTCGGCGGCACCGGCCTGGGCCTGGCGATCTGCCGCGAGATTTCCGAGGCCATGGGCGGCTCGATCTCCGTCGCGAGCACGCTGGGCGAGGGCAGCGTCTTCACCGTTGAACTGCCGCTGGCCCGCTGCGCATCCGCACCGGCCGAGAGGGTCCGCGCGCCGGTCGCCGATCTGGCCGAGCAGTGCGTCCGCATCCTGGCGGCGGAGGACAATCCCACCAACCAGGTGGTTCTGCGCACCCTGCTCGAACAGGCGGGAGTCGAGGTTGGCATCGTTGAAAACGGCGTCCAGGCTGTGGACGCCTGGGCGGCCGGCGGCTGGGACCTGATCCTGATGGACGTCCAGATGCCGGTGATGGACGGCCCGACCGCCGCGCGGCGGATTCGCGAATACGAGGCGGCGCTGAAGCGCCCTCGGATCCCGATCCTGGCCCTGACCGCCAATGCGATGAGCCACCAGATCCAGGACTATGTCAGCGCCGGCATGGACGGCGTCGTAGCCAAGCCCATTGAAATATCGAAGCTTTACGACGCCATCCAGCAAGCCCTGGCGGCGGATGGCGGCGCGGACGAGACGGCGGCCGTCGCCGCCTGAGCGTCGCGTCCGAACAGGGCTGGCCGCCGCCGGCCTGTCACGCTAATGTCATGAGGCGCGCGAGTTGGCGCGAGGGTCGGGGCCGGCCACGGCATTGATGTATGGATGATGAAGCTTACGCGGCGCTCGAAGCCGTCGCCCGGTCGGGCGACGGCGACCTGTCGGCGCACCAACGCTGGATCAAGGCGTTCAAGGCGATCCGCTGGATTGTGCGGACCGAGGCCGGCTTGGCGCTAACCGCGGCGGGGCGGCAGGCTCGCGACGAGATGGCCGCTCGGCGCCAGTCGGAAAACCATGCCGACGACTGGCGCGGTGAGGCCGCGCCCGGAAAATAGGCCCCTAACGCGAACGGCCCGCCCTTGTGGGCGGGCCGCTGCTCTCAGGCCGGTTATTACCGCGTTAGCCGCCGATATGGCGCAGGATGAAGTACAGGCCTCCCGCCAGGGCCATCGCCGCCGGCAAGGTAAGCACCCAGGCCGAAGCGATGCTGGCCAGCGTCTTCATCTGTAGTCCGGACCCATTGGCCGCCATGGTTCCCGCCACGCCGCTGGATAGGATGTGCGTCGTCGAAACGGGCAGGGCCAACCCATCCGCGGTCGCGATGGTGAAAGCCGCCACGATTTCCGCCGCCGCGCCCTGGGCGTAGGTCAGGTGCGTTTTGCCGATCTTCTCGCCGACGGTGACCACGATGCGTTTCCAGCCGACCATGGTGCCGAGGCCGAGCGCCAGGGCGACGGAAATCTTCACCCACACCGGAATGAAGCGGGTGCCGGCTTCCAGCTTGCCCTCGAAGCCCTTGACCGCCTTCTTCTCGTCCGCCGAGAGCGTCGACGACTTGCCCTTGACCAGGGCGCTCGCGGCGTCAGCGGCGAGGAACATGTCATTTCGCATGTTCGGCACCTGGGCGGCGGGCACATGGCTGATGGCACCGTAGTTCTTCACTTGCTTCTGCACGTCCGACGAGAGCGCCGCGAGAGCGCCATAGACCGCCGGATTGTCCAGCTTGCGGGTGCGCAAGGCGGTGCTGACCGTCTGCCGCGCGGCGTCAACGTTCACCGGCGTCTGCCCAGAGGCGTGGGACGTGAACACGGCCTCGGCCTTTTGGGCGGCTTGGATGAAGGCGGGCATGCTCGAATCTGGAAGCGTGCGATTCAACGCATAGGCCGTGGGCGCCGCGCCGATCAGGATCAGCATGATCAGGCCCTTGCCTTTTTGACCGTCATTGCTGCCGTGGAAGAAGGACACGAGCGTGCAGGTCAGGATCAGGATGCCCCGGATCCACAACGGCGGCGGGGAGTCGTCCTTGGGCGCTTCGTAGAGGGCCTTGCTGCGGATGACCGCCTTCAGCACCAGCAGGAGGATGGCGGAGGCGAAGAAGCCCATGATCGGGCTCCACAGCAGGGAGTTGCCGACCTTGGCCGCCTGGGACCAGTCGACGCCGGACGTGGCGGAACCGGCCTTGGCCATGAACTGGTTGGCGAGCCCGACGCCCATGATGGATCCCACCAGGGCGTGCGACGAGCTGTTCGGAATGCCCAGCGCCCAGGTGCCGAGGTTCCAGACAATCGCGGCCAGCAGCAGGGCGAAAATCATGGCGTAACCCGCCGCGGCGCCCGCTTGCAGAATGAGTTCCACGGGCAGCAGCGTCACGATGCCGAACGCCACCGCGCCCGTGGACGTCAACACCCCCGTGAAATTCCAGAATCCCGACCACACCACGGCGACCAGGGGCGGCAGGCTGTGCGTATAGATGACCGTCGCCACGGCGTTGGCGGTGTCATGAAAGCCGTTCACGAACTCGAAGCCCAGGGCGATCAAGAGCGCCAGGCCCAGCATCAGGAAAACCCCGATCTCCAGGGTTTCACCCGCGGTCCGCACATCCGTGATGATATTGAAGGCTGCGAAAGCAAGGCCGCCCAGCAAAACCAGCAGGAAAACGATAGTCCCGCCGCTATGGGGTTTGGAGTCCAGTTTGGGTTTCCCCGACGGCCCTCCATGTGCATTTAGGTCAAGAACAGCTTCTGACATTCGCCCCTCCATGGATTGGTCAGCGAAATCTTAACGGCCCGTTTCAACGGTTTGATGACGGAACGCTTTAGCTCCTAGCCCCAACCTGTCCGACACCGTTGTCGTCGGCTAGTTTTTAGGGCCATTCAGATTGCGTTCGGCCGCCGATCCGGGTCCGGTCATGATCCAGGCGGGGTGCGTACCCGGCGCGGTGACGTTGAGCGTCATCGCGACATTGTCCTTCATCGTGCAGCCTGGCGTGCAGTTCAGCCACCCGCCGGCATAGCCCATGACCCCGGCATAGCTGTTGTCATGGATGTTGGCCCGCGCGGCGCCGGTCCCGCCCATCATGCTGAAGCCTTGCTCATAACCGACGGCCGCGTTCCAAGCGATGGTGATGTCCGAATCCACCGGAGCGCCCTTGGTGTTCCAGAGCTGAACGCAGTCCGCATGGCCGCCCGCCGGCTGGGCCACCAGGCAATTGTTGCGTTCGATGTCGACAAAGGCGCTGTTGATCACGTCCACGCCGTCCGAGGGATTCCGGAAGGCGTTTCCCATCACCGAGATATGGCGGCTTCCCTGGATGGTCATTCCGGAATTGGTCGCATCCACATAGATTCCATCGACCAGATCGATGTTCTCGCTGTTCTGGACGATCTGGGCGTAGTTTCCGGAATGTCGAAAAACCCCGCCCACGAGCGTGAAGCCGGACGCGTCGGTCCAGGCGACCACCCCTATGGTCGCGGCCTTCGCGTCGATGGTCACCCGCGGCGCGGCTTTCTTGAGATCGCGGACGACGATGCGGCCATAGACTTCGCCCGAGAGCCGCACGGTGTCGCCAGGCTTGGCCGCGGCCAGTTGGGCTTCGACGGTCGCCGGCGTGGCGGTCAAGACGGCGAGGGCGGCGAGCAACATCGAACGGATCCTTGTACGGCGGCCTGAACGCAACCGTGGTACCCCGAAAGCCTCCAGCGGCCCAGACGTCGCGCGACCTGAAAAAGGCGCTGTATCTCGATAGCCGTTTTTTTCGCAACCCTCGATCGACCTGGAAAGACCTCATGCGCCGCCGCCTCTTCGTCCTCTGTTTGTCTGGCGCCCTGCTCCAATTAGGCGTCGCCGCTTCGGCGAACGCGGCGCCGGACCCGTTCTACCCGGGCTGTGATCAGGGCCGCGCGGGCCAGCAGCGGGTCATGGCCGCCGACCCTGAAAGCCTGCCGCGCATCCTGAGCACGGCCAAGGCTGGCGACGAGATCCAGTTGGCGAGCGGAGCCTACGGCGCCGTGAAGCTGACGGGGGACAACGCGGCCTTCGTCACCGTGACCAACCGGCCCGGCCAAACGCCGCGCCTGGCCTCGCTCGAGATTTCCGGCGGTCATTGGCGGGTCAGCGGCCTGACCATCGTCGGGTTCGCGCCGCCGGCCCTCGGCTGGGACGGATGGCAGCGTCATGACGCTCTGGTGAAGGTCGTTCAGGCGAAGAATGTCCTGCTGTCCGGCAATGTCGTCGCCTCGACCGAGGATGCGCCCTCCTGGGAGCAGGAAAAGCATGGGGTGACCCAGTCCGACGCGCTGTCCGACGGGATCGACGTCCTGGACAGCACCTGCGTCTCGGTCTCCGACAACAGGATCAAGAACGTCTTCAACGGCCTGGTGGCGGTCAGCGACCAATCCGGCGACCAGGGCCGCCGGATTTTGATCACCGGAAACCAGATCGACGATTTCGCCGGCGACGGCGTCGATCACTCTGTCAGCGAGGCCCTGATCCAGCGGAACCTGATCACCGACGCCCACAATGTCTGCGACAGCCTGTGTATCCACCAGGACGGCATCCAGGGCTGGAATTCGGTCGGCAAGCCCAAGGTCGTCAGCCGCGATATCGTCATCGACGGCAACACGATCATCCGGGTGGCGCGCCCGAACCTGCCCCGGCCATCCAGCGCCCTGCAGGGCATCACGATCTTCGATGGCAATTGGTCGAACCTACAGGTCACCAACAACATCGTCGTCGTCAATGTGTGGCACGGGATCACGCTGTTCGGGCCGAAGTCGGCCTACATCGTGAACAACACCGTCGTCGGCGATTCCGCCAACCGGACCTGGATCATGGTCGCGCCCCAGAAGGAAGCCTTTGGCGGCGGGGCTCCCGACCACGTGATCGTGGCGAACAATATCGCGATGGACTTCAGGTTCGCCTCCACCGGACTGATCAGCCTGGTCGGCATCGCGCCCAAGGACAACTACACCACCTTCAATCCCCGGGACACGTTCAGGACCTTCGATCCCAAGGCGGCGCGTTTCGACCTTCACATCCGCCACCCCCACGGCGAACTCGAAGGCGGCCGAATGACCCCGCCGGCCGAACGGGACATCGACGGAACCCCGCGATCGGCGCGGACGGAACTGGGCGCCTACGCCTCCAGTTCGATGTCCCAGTAGAGGTAGTCGAGCCAGCTCTCATGGAGGTGGTTGGGGGGGAACTTGCGGCCGTGCTGCTGCAGTTCGAACATGTTGGGCCGGCGCGGATGGCGGTGGGGGTGCATGCTGGCCTCGCGCGGGGTGCGCCCGCCCTTGGTCAGGTTGCAGCGGGCGCAGGCCGTGACGATGTTCTCCCAGGTGGTGCGCCCGCCCCGCGACCGCGGAATGACGTGGTCGAAGGTCAGGTCGTCGCCCGCGCCGCAATACTGGCAGACGAAGGAATCCCGCAGGAACAGGTTGAACCGCGTGAAGGCCGGCGGCCGATCCTGGACGATATATTGCTTGAGCGAGACCACGCTCGGAAGGCGCATCTCGAAGGACGGCGAGTGGACCACCTGGTCATAGGTCGAGACCACGTCGACGCGGTCCAGGAACACCGCCTTGATCACTTCCTGCCAAGGCCAAAGCGATAGCGGATAATAGGACAGCGGCCGGAAATCGGCGTTCAGCACCAGGGCCGGCCAACCGGACGGCGGGCGCTTAAGCACCTGCATGACGCGCCCTCCCACCGGCTGGGATCACGCTCAACAATGTCGACTGGGCTGGACTGAAGACGCTCCTCCTCCTGGCCGGCGCCCTAAGACTCGCTTCGCGACCCTCGACGCGAGGCGACCATAGGGGAGATTCGGCGACACCTCTATGTCAGCCGGAGGCCGTCAGGAAAGCGAATTTGTCTGGAAAGTCTCGGTGTGGGCCGTGAGCGGCCCGCTGAATCGGCGAATTCCTGGGGCCCGAAGCGTCCGGATCGACGCCTGGCGGCGGTCGGTCGGGAGCTTCGGGCTCGCGGGGACAATCGGCATCGGGCTTAGAGGCCGACAACCGCCATGGCGCCGCCGGCGGCGAGACCCATCAGCAGCATGAACAACGAACCGAAGGAGTCGGCGATTTGGTGAAACTTGGAGACGGACATGATCGTATTCCTGTTGCGAGAGGCGGATTGGCTTGGATCGCCCTTCAGGAGATCGTGACCGCCCTCCATCTGGACAGCGCTAAGATATATCCCATTTAAACGGTGTCAAGATAAATCTTTACAGCGTTTGGATCGAAAGTTAGTATGCAAATTAAGGAAGAGGGGGCCTAGGGTGGAGACATGAAGACGACGACCGTGGCCGCTGAGGCGAAGCCCTATCATCACGGCGATCTGCGCCGGGCCCTCTTGGAGTCCGCCGACGCCATCCTGGAGCGCGACGGCCCGAACGCCTTGTCCCTGCGGGCGGTGGCGCGCGAGGCCGGGGTCAGCCCGGCGGCGCCCTATCACCATTTCAAGGACAAGGACGAACTGCTGTCCGCGATCGCCCAGGAGGGCTTCGATCGGCTGAAGGCGGCCCTGACCGCCGCCTGCGTCGCCGAGCACGATCCACGCCGCAAGATGTCGGATCTGGGCGTGGCCTACGTGAAGTTCGCCCAGAGCCACCCCGCGCTCTATCAGGTCATGTATGACCGCGCCCGCGCCGAGGATGGCCTGCCCCAAAAGGATGTGCATGAGAAAGACCACGACGCCTTCCATATCGTGAAGGACGCCCTGACCGAGGTCGGCGGCAACTATTTCAGCGAGACCGACATCCATCTCGCGGCCATCGCCTCATGGTGCGCCGCCCATGGCCTGGCGGAAATGAGCAGCTTTGTTCAATTCCGGCCGTTGAAGGCCGAACTCGGCGGCGAGGAAGCCTTCCTGCGGGCGGTGCTGGAACATCTCGGCATGTTCCGCGGGGCCCCGAACCCCTATTAGGCGGATGGGCGCCGCGTCGGCCGGCGGGCTGGTCACCCGGTTCGCGCCCTCGCCGAGCGGACGCCTGCACCAGGGCCACGCCTTCTCCGCCCTGACGGCCTGGGCGCTGGCGCGGGCGGCCGGCGGCCGGTTGATCCTCAGGATCGAGGATATCGACACGGAACGCTCGCGCCCCGAATTCGAGGCGGCGATCCTGGAGGACCTGGCCTGGCTGGGCCTGAGCTGGGAAGAGCCGGTGCGCCGGCAGTCCGAACACCTGGCCGATTACGCGGCGGCGCTGGAGCGGCTGCGGACCGAGGGCCTGGTCTATCGCTGCTTCAAGACCCGGCGGGAGGTGCTGGAAGACATCGGCCGCGCGCCGCACGGCCCGGTCGCGGCTTTCATCGGGGCGTCCCTGCCGCCCGACCAGGAGGCCGCGCGACTCGCCGCCGGGGACGCTTTCGCCTGGCGCCTGTCGCTGGCGGCGGCGCGGCGGCGGTTAGGCCCGAACTGGGACACGCTGGACTTCATCGAAGACGGCCGCGGCCCGGACGGGGAACACGGCGTCCAAAGCGCACGGCCCGAGCGCGCCGGCGACATCATCCTCGCGCGCAAGGGCCTGGGCGTGGCCTATCATCTCGCCGTCGTGGTCGATGACGCGCTCCAGGGCGTGACGCACGTCGCGCGGGGCTGGGACCTGTTCGAAGCCGCCCACATCCAGCGCCTGCTGCAGGCGCTGCTGGACCTGCCGAGCCCGACCTACCACCACCATCGCCTGCTGCTCGGCCCCGACGGCAAACGCTTCGCCAAACGCGACCGGGCCGAAACCTTGGCCGGCCTGCGCGCGAGGGGGATGACCGCGGCGGCGCTACGGGCAGAGCTGGGATTTTAGAACCGATTTAGGTCCGCGCCAATCGCTCGCGCGCACCCCCTCCGCCACGGCGCCGACGCGCCGCGCCGGCTCCCCCGCATAGCGGGGAGAGCTGGGAGATTGCGCGCTTTCTTATCTTCCCCCGCGCGCGGCGTGGGGCGAGTAAGACCACGAAGTGGTGGAGGGGGGCCGCCGCGACAAGGTCCAAGATGTTAGGCCCCCAGATACGTTTCGGGCACCGGCTTCTTTCTGGAAACCGGCGCCCGGAAGATGGTCTGGGTGATCTCTCCAGCCTGGGAAGGCTTAGAGCGCCTTGAGGTTGACGGCGGCGGTCTTGCCGCGTTCGTCCTTCAATTCATAACTGACCTGTTGGCCTTCGTTCAGACTGCGCAGTCCCGCCCGTTCCACGGCCGAGATATGGACGAACACATCCTTGCCGCCGCCTTCGGGCTGGATGAACCCGTACCCTTTCGTGGTGTTGAACCACTTCACAGTGCCGTTCTGCATACTCTCGTTCCCCAACGAACCGTTCCAGTTGCAAGCGCCGCCGCGGCGGACACCCGTGACAATCGCAAATTCTGGTGTCGGCTAGTTCGGTAGACCGGGGTCGCCCGGCGGCAGCCAAGATATCGATTGCGCGATCTTAAGTGCCTTTCACGATCCGCAACGTCAACCCACATCGGGCCTCACGGTTGCGCGAGCAAAGCGTCGATCACGGCCCTGGCTTCGGGCCCATTCCAGTCCGCTGGGCCTGACAGACGCGCCCTTTCCTTCCCGTCCCGCCCATAGAGGATGGTGGTCGGAAAACCTTCCGCCGGGGGGGTCAGGGCGAACGGCAGCGCCAGCTTCGGATCCTGATAGAAGACCAGCGGCGCGTGGTCGGCGATGAAGGCGCGAGCCCGATCGCGCAGCTCGTCCTTGTCCACGCTGATCGGCGCCACCACGATCCGGCCGTTATAGGCGGCCTGGAGCTTGGCCAGGGTCGGCATCTCGCGCACACAGGGCGCGCACCATGTGGCCCACAGATTGACCACCAGCACCGGCGCCTTCAGGTCGGCCAGATGGACCTCGCGGCCCTGGGGATCGAGGAAGCTCGTCGCCGGTTCGGGCGCACCTTTCTGGGCCGTCGACAGCTTGGCCATTTCGCCGTGGGCCAAGCCCTGCAACCCGGCGCCGCCGCCGGGCTTAACAACCGCGACGATGATGTATAGAACCACCGCGGCGGCGACCAGGGCGCCCGCCCAGAGCGCGAATGACCAGGGTTTGCGCCCGGACAGCCCTTTCGTCGTTTCCTGATGGATGTCGGTCATGACCAAGGCCTCTGAAAACACGCCGGGCCAGTCCATGTGGGGTGGACGCTTCTCAGTCAAGCCGGCCGAGCTGATGCAGGCGATCAATGTCTCGATCGGCTTCGACCGGCGCCTGGCGTCACAGGACCTGGCCGGATCGCGGGCGCACGCGGCGATGCTGGCGGCGGTCGGCGTGATCAGCGCGGCGGACGAGGCGGCGATCCAGGATGGGCTAGGCCGCATCGAGGCCGAGATCCGGGACGGCGTCTTTCCGTTCCGCGACGAATTCGAAGACATCCATATGAACATCGAGGCCCGGCTGCGCGAGCTGATCGGGCCGGCCGCCGGGCGGTTGCACACGGCGCGCTCGCGCAACGACCAGGTGGCGCTCGACGTCCGCCTGTGGGTGCGCGAGACCTGCGACCGGACCGTCCTGCAACTGAGGGCGCTGCAGCGCGCCCTGCTGGCCCAGGCCGAGGCGCACGCCGATGCGGTCATGCCCGGCTTCACCCATTTGCAGCCGGCCCAGCCGGTCACCTTCGGCCATCACCTGATGGCCTATGTCGAGATGTTCGGCCGCGACGCCGGGCGGTTCGCCGACGCCCGCGCGCGGATGAACGAGAGCCCGCTGGGCGCCGCGGCCCTGGCCGGCTCGCCGTTCCCGATCGACCGTCACGCCACCGCCGCGGCGCTCGGCTTCGACCGCCCGACCGGCAATTCGATGGACAGCGTCGCCGCGCGGGATTTCGCGTTGGAGGCGCTGGCCGCCGCATCGATCTGCGCGACCCACCTCTCGCGCCTGGCCGAAGAGATCGTGATCTGGACCACGCCTCAGTTCGGCTTCATCAAGCTCTCGGACGCCTTCACCACCGGCTCGTCGATCATGCCGCAGAAACGCAACCCCGACGCGGCCGAACTCGTCCGCGCCAAGGTCGGGCGCATCTCCGGCGCTCTCGGCGCGTTGATGATGGTGATGAAAGGCCTTCCGCTGACCTATTCGAAGGACATGCAGGAGGACAAGCAGCCCCTGTTCGAAGCCTTCGACGCCCTCGACCTCGCCCTGGCGGCGATGGCCGGCATGGTGGCGGACCTGACCCCCGATCGCGGCCGCATGGCCGAGGCCGCCGCCAGCGGATTTTCGACCGCCACCGATCTCGCCGATTGGTTGGTGCGCACGCTGGACCTCCCGTTCCGCGAGGCGCACCATGTGACCGGCGCCGTGGTGAAGCGGGCCGAAGCGCTGGGCCTCGACCTGCCATCCCTGCCATTGGCGGAGATGCGGGCGATCGAACCCAGGATCACCGCGGACGTATTCGAGGTGCTGACGCCCGAGGCCTCCATCGCGAGCCGCACCAGCTATGGCGGCGCGGCGCCCGTGCAGGTGCGGGCGCAAATCGAGCTTTGGAAGGACCGACTGAAATGACCGTGCGTCCTCTGATCATCACCCTGGCCCTGGCCGGACTGGGTTTGGCCGGATGCGGCAAGACCGGCATTCTGGAGCAGCCGGCCCCGATGTTCGGCGCGGTCGCCAAGGCCCAATACACGGCCCAGAAGAAGGAAGAGGCCGACGCCAAGGCGCGGTCCAATGCGGCGAAGAAGGCCACCCAGACCGGGCCGATCGTCGATGATCCCGACTCCCAGCCGGCGCCCACCGGCCCCTACAACCCGCCCAATCCCGGCCATATCGGCGATCCGTTCGCGCCTGGCCCGCAAGGCTCCCTGCCCACGCCTGGAACCTCGCCCGACCGATGAACCATTTCGAGCTTCGCGGCGGCGCGCTGGCCTGCGAAGGCGTTCCCCTGTCCCAGATCGCCGAGGCCGTCGGCACGCCGGCCTATGTCTATTCGACGGCGACGCTGGAGCGGCACTATACGGTATTCCACGACGCAATGGTCGGGGCGGGGTTAGGCGCGCCGCTGATCGCCTATGCGGTCAAGGCCAACGCCAACCTGTCGGTGCTGAAGACCCTGGCGGCGCTGGGCGCGGGCGCCGACACCGTGTCGGAAGGCGAAATCCGCCGCGCGCTCGCGGCCGGCGTCCCGGCCGGACGCATCGTCTTTTCCGGCGTCGGCAAGACCCGCGCGGAGCTGGCCTTCGCCGTCGAAACGGGCGTGGCCGAGATCAATGTGGAGTCCGAGCCCGAACTCGACCTGTTGTCCGAGGTCGCGGCGGACAAGGGCGCGCGCCAGGCCATCGCCATCCGGGTCAATCCCGATGTCTCCGCCGGCGGCCACGCTAAGATCGCCACCGGCAAGGCCGACAACAAGTTCGGCGTCTCGATGGCCGAGGCCGAGCGCCTCTACGCCAAAGCGGCCAACAGCGCCGGCGTGCGGCCGGTCGGCGTGGCCTGCCACATCGGCAGCCAGATCACCGACCTCGCGCCCCTGGAGGCGGCCTTCGCCAAGATGCGCGCCCTGGTCGGGCGATTGCGCGCCGAAGGGCTTTCGGTCGAGCGACTGGACCTGGGCGGCGGCCTCGGCGCGCCCTATTTCAACCAGCCCGAACCGCCAGCGCCGGCCGACCTCGCCGCGATGATCGCCCGGGTCGTGGGCGATCTCGGCGTCCAGTTCGCCTTCGAGCCCGGACGCTCGATCGCGGCCAATGCCGGGATCCTGCTGTCGCGGGTGATCCATATCCATGAGCGTCCGGAGGGCCGGCGGTTCATGGTCCTGGACGCGGCCATGAACGACCTGATCCGGCCGGCCATGTACGACGCCTTCCACGACATCCGGCCCGTGCAACAGCCCGCCCAGGGCGCGGAACCGGTCGCCTATGACGTGGTCGGCCCAGTCTGTGAGACCGGCGACACCTTCGCCCGCGACCGCCTGCTACCCCCCCTGAAGGCCGGCGACCTGGTGGCCTTCATGTCGGCTGGCGCCTATGGCGCGGCGATGTCGAGCGAATACAACAGCCGCCCGCTGGTCCCCGAGGTGCTGGTGCGCGGCGACCGGTTCGCCATCGTCCGGCCCCGCCCCACCTACGAGGACATGCTGGCGCGCGAACCCCTGGCGCCCTGGCTTTGAGGGCGTCCCGACCGTCAGGGTGCATCCTTCGACACGGCCGCTACGCGGCCTACTCAGGATGACGAAGTATTTGGAATTCCACACTATTCGTCAAGCTGAGCAGCGCCTGAAGGGCGCGGGTCGAAGCCCGCCCCGGACCCGCCGGCCTCAATCCAGCGCGAATATGCCCGGCAATCCGCGCAGGCGTCCGGCGTCGTCGAGGCCATAGCCGACCAGATAGCGTTCCGGCGCCTCCCAGCCGACGAAGTCGGGCTCGATATCCCGCGGCTTGGGCCAGGGCTTGCGGGCGAAGGCGGCGGACAGCACCTCGGCCGCGCCGGCTTCGCGCACCAGCCGCGCCGCCTCGCGCAGCGACAGGCCGGAATCCGCGACATCGTCCATCAGGAGAACCCTGCGGCCCTCGACCGAACGCTGCAGGCCGGCGCGCACCAGGACCCGGCCGGTGCTGGACCGCTCATCCACATAGGACGACAGCCAGAGCGCGTCGAACAGCGGATTGCGGCCGCGCCTGGCCAGGGCGCGCATCAGATCGGCCGAAAACCAGAGCCCGCCGATGAGCAGGCAGACCGCGACCGTCTCGTCGTCGATACGCGGGGCGATCGCGTCGGCCATCCGCTCCACGCAAACCGCGACCCCCCCGGCGGACAGGAGTTCGACCGGCGCGCTGAACATGGACTCAGCCACGGGGTCCCGCGTCCGGGTCATTGGCTTTCGGCAGGGCGTAGGGCGAGGAGCTGGGCAAGGGCGTGGCGTCCCGCGCGGCGGCGCTCGGCACGACCGGCCCCAGCGCCGACGGCTGGCTTGGCCGCAGGTCAGCGCCCCTCAGCGACAGCCTCGACGGAGCTGGCGCGCCGACGGGATGCGGGATGGAGGGTCGGTCCAGGACGAAGGCGATGTCGACATCCGTGGCGCCGACCGGCGGATCGAGCATGTCGACCGCGAACCGGCGCGCCTCGCCCGGCGGGATGCGCGCGCCGCAGGGATCGGCGATCTTCACCGCCAGCGGCTTGCCGGCGGGATTGAGCAGGCTGATCTTGAGCGGCGGCGCCGCCACCGGCCGATCGCGGATATTGCGCAGCGAGCCGCTGACCACCAGGGCGGCGTGCCCATCCTGCAGTTGCGGCGCCAGCACCGGGTTCTCGACGACCAGCCCGACCAGATTGACCGGGAACCCGATCATCGCGTAGGCGCCCGCCGTGCGCGGCCAAAGCCGCGCGATATCCTGGCGCAGGACGATGGTCGCCACGACCAGCAGCACGAAGGCGGCGAGAAGGCCGCCCCAGACCGCGCCGGCGGCGGCCGCCTCGCGCACCTTCTGGCGCGTCGCGGCGCGCTCGCGGAACACCTTGGGCAGCGGTTCGCCGGTCTCGTCGACGACGGGTTCAGGCGGGGCGGATTCGACCGCGACCGGTTCGGTTTTGGGCGGCGACGGCGCGGCTGGCGCCTGTTCAGCGTCGTCGGTGCGCGCCGTCCAGCGCGCGCCGCAGGACGAGCAACGCACGGTGCGGCCAGCCTCGCCGATACTGCCGTCGGCGACGAAATAGCGGCTGGCGCACTCAGGACAGGTCAGTATCATGGCCGTCGAATCGAATGCATGAGCGCCCTCCCGATCGAGGTCGCCGATTTCAGGCCCCATGTCCAGAACCGCCGACGTCCGCCTGACGCCGACCGACGCGGCGCCAGATGAGCAATCCTTGGATGGACCGATCGTCCGCTTCGACGGCGTGGGTCTGCGCTATGGGCGCGCGCCCGAAGTGCTGAAGGATCTGACCTTCGAACTGGAGCCTGGATCATTCCACTTCCTCACCGGCGCGTCGGGCGCCGGCAAATCGTCGCTGCTGCGGCTGATCGACCTGGCGCTGCGCCCCTCGCGGGGTTTGATCGGCCTGTTCGGCCATGATGTCGCCCGCCTGAAGCGCGACGAATTGCCCTTCATGCGCCGTCGGATCGGCGTGGTGTTCCAGGACAAGCGCCTGTTGGACCACCTCAGCGCCTTCGACAATGTCTCCCTGCCGCTGCGCCTGGCCGGGCGCCGGATCAAGGATTACCGCGCCGACGTGACCGAGCTTCTGACCTGGGTCGGGCTGAACGAGCGGATCGACGCCCGGCCGGCGGCGCTGTCCGGGGGCGAGCAGCAACGCCTGGCCATCGCCAGGGCCGTGGTCGGCCGCCCGGAGCTGCTGCTGGCGGACGAACCCACCGGCGATGTCGACCAGGCCATGGCGCTGCGCATCCTGCGCCTGTTCGTCGAACTGAACCGGCTGGGCACGACCGTCTTGATCGCCAGCCATGACGAGCAGCTCGTCGCTCGGTCCGGCCGCCCGGTGCTGCATCTTGAAGACGGCCGGCTGATCCCGGCCGGCGCGGCGGGCGCATGAGCGGCCTTCTCCGCCGCAAGCCCCGCGACCGGGTCGCGCCCCTGCTGCCGCCGGAGGACGCGCGCGACGGCGCCCTGGTGTTCGTGGTCGCGGTTCTGTGCCTGCTGGCCTGTCTGGCCGTGGTGGCCGCGATCGGCGCCGATCGCGCCGCCCATGGCTGGCGCACCCAGCTCAGCGGTTCGGCGACGGTGCTGGTGAGGCCGCGGGGCGACGAGACCGCCGATGGCGCGGCGGCGCGCGCGGCGGAGGCCCTGGCCGGCGTCAAGGGCGTGACCGAGGCGGCGGCGCTCGAACCTGAAAAGGCCAAGGCTCTTCTTGAACCCTGGCTGGGGCGGGACGGCGTGCTGGACGACCTGCCGATCCCGCGCCTGGTCAGCGTGGATCTGGACCCCCGGGCGCCGGCCAGCCTGGCGACGATGACCCAGGCCCTGAAGGCCGCCGCGGTCGATGCGACCATCGACGATCACAGCCTGTGGCTGAAGGACGTATTGCGCGCCGGCGCCATCGCCAGGGCCTTCGCGATCGGCGTCGCCGTGCTGATGGCCGCGGCGGCGGCGGCCGTGACGGTGTTCGCCACCCGCGCCGGCCTGACCGCCCGGCAGGACCTGGTCAGCGTACTGCACCTGGCTGGGGCCGAGGACCGCTTCATCGCCGGCCTGTTCCTGGCCCGGTTCGCGCGCATGGCGGCCCTCGCCGGCCTTATCGGCGCGCTCGCGGCGGCGCTGGTCGCGGCGGCGGCGCGCCTGGCGGGCGGCGGCGCCGGCCTGACGCCGATCCTGCCGCTGGCCTGGACCGATCTTTTGCCCCTGGCCCTGTGTCCACTCGCGGCGGCGGCCGTGGCGGCGGCGGCGGCCCGCGCGACCGCCATGGGCCTTCTGAAGAACATGGCATGAGGAGCGCCGCCGTCCTTCTGCTGGTGATCCTGATCTGGACCGTCGGCCTGTTCGCCTTCGCCGGCCGGATCGCCCGCTCGACCCCGCCGCCGGAACCGCCGGTCGCGGACGGCGTCGTTGCCCTGACCGGCGCGTCCAACGCCCGCATCACGGCCGCCATGAAGCTGCTGGAAGACGGCAAGGCGCACCGGATGCTGGTCTCCGGCGTGAACCCCCAGGCCAGCCGCGCCGATATCCGCGGCGTGGCCAAGGCGACCCGGCGGCTCTATGATTGCTGCGTGGATCTCGGCTTCGAGGCGCTCGACACGGTGGGTAATGCGCGCGAAACCGCCGAATGGGCGCGGAAACACCATTATCGCAGCCTGATCGTGGTCACCTCGGACTTCCATATCCCAAGGGCCATGCTCGAACTGCGCGCGGCCGCGCCGGACGTGGCCTTCACGCCCTATCCGGTGCGATCGGCCGATTTCAACGCGCGACGCTGGTGGCGGAGCCAGGACGGCGCCCGCAGGATGGTCCTGGAATACAGCAAATACCTGGCGATCCTGGCGCGGGAGTCGCTGCTGAGGCTCGGCCCCAGGGACCATCATGTCGAACCGGCCGCCGGGGCGGCGACGGCGCCCGGAGCTCCGGCTTGACCCTCATCCGCTCGATCCTGTTCACGCTGGCTTTCTATGCCTGTTCGACGCTGGCCGTGATCCTGATGCTGCCCCTACTGCTGGCGCCCCGGCGCTGGATGATGGGCGCGTTCCGTATCTGGGCCCGCTTCACGATCTGGGCGCTGGAGGCGCTGGGCGGCATCCGCCTGGAGATCCGAGGCCGCGAACATATCCCGACTGGCGCGGCCCTGCTGGCGCCCAAGCACCAGTGCCTGTTCGACACCATCGTGCCCTTCGCCGTGCTGCCCGACGGCTGTCAGGTGATGAAGAAGGAACTGATGAAGATCCCCTTCTATGGCTGGTACGCGGCGAAGTCCCGCATGATCGTGGTCGACCGGGAGGGGGCGAGCAAGACGATGCGCAAGATGTTGGCCGACGGCAAGGCGCGCCTGGCTGACCGTCGCCAGTTGCTGATCTTCCCCGAGGGCCACCGAATGGAGCCCGGCGCGGCGCCCGATTACAAGCCCGGCGTGGCGGCGCTGTACGGCCTGGGCGTGACTTGCGTGCCCGTGGCCACGAATTCCGGCGTCCATTGGCCGGCGCACGGTTTCCTGCGTTATCCCGGAACCATCGTCGTGGAGTTCCTGCCGCCGATCGAGCCCGGCTTGAAGCGGCCGGCGTTCATGCGGGAATTGCAGGACCGGATCGAGACCGCGTCGAACGCCCTGCTGGCCGAGGGGATTTGAAGAGAGCGCCTTCCTCGCGGATCGCGGTGACACCGCCCTCTGGGCTAAAGGATGCACAAACACCCCCTTCTCCGCTTGCGGGAGAAGCGTCGTTGTGACTACGCCGCTTCCGCCTCCAGCGCTTCCACGCGTCCCAGGAGTTGTTCCATGGTCCGGTCGGCGATTCCTTCGTCGCGCAGGTGGCCGACCAGATCGCGCAGATAGTCGATATTGCGGCCCGAGAAGCCCGTGGCGCCGGCGATCAACCGGGCCTGGGCCTCGAGCGTCAAGGCGCCCGCCCATTGGGGATGCTTGACGTCCGACAGGAAGACCAGCGACATCACCCGCCGCCCATCAGCCAGGCGGACGGGCGCCGAGGCTTCGAAATAGGTCTCGGTCGGTTGCTCGCGTTCGCGCAGATAGGCGTAGGTTTCGGGCCACGCGGGCTCGGCGACGCGATAGGCCGCGCCCCGCGCCGCGCCGCCGGGCGCCAGGCCCAGCACCAGCCCCGGCCGCGCATGAGTACCGCGATGGTGCACCGAATAAATGCAGAAGGCCCGCCGACGGCCATGGAGCGTCGCGGGCTGACGCTCTACAAAGGCGAAGCCTGGGCGCCACATCAAAGACCCATAACCGAACACCCAACGCTCGTCGCCGTCTTCACCCATGTCCCGTCCTTCGCAGCCGAACACCCGGCCCACAACCTTGCCCGACCCTGACGCCCCTCGTAAACCACCGAACCGTTTCTGGCTGTTCGCGCCCTATGTCGCGCTGCTGATCGCCGCGGTCGGCTGGAGCGTGGCCTGGGTTTGGATCCGTTCCGAAGTCGCCGGCCGGATGGACGCCGCCGCCACGCGGCTGCGCGAGGCGGGCTACGCGATCGACTGGAGCCGGCGCCGGATCGACGGCTATCCATTCCGCATCGACGTGACGGTCGATGACCCGCGCTTGGCCGAGCGGTCCGGGTGGGCCTTGACGGCGCCCCAAATCCGCGCCGAGGCCTATGCCTATCGGCTTGACCAGTGGATCGGTTATGCGCCGTCCGGCGTGGTGCTGAGCCGCCCGTCGAGCGGCGCGGTGGCGATCACGGGGCCGGCTCTGCGCGCCAGCTATGGCGGGCGCGGCCCGGACGCGCCGCGGATCGCCGTCGAGGGTCTGAAACTGGCGTTCACGCCCAAGCCTGGCGCGGCGCCGTTCATGATCAGCGCGGCCCAGCACCTCGATCTTCACGTCTGGCAAGCCGGCGGCGATCAGGCGGAGTTCCTGCTGCGCATCGACGGCGCCGCCGCGCCGGCCGGCGGCCTCCTGGCCAAGATCGCCCAGGCCCAGCCGATGGACATCGCCTGGGAGGCCAGGCTGTCCCACGCCTCGGCGCTGCACGGGCGCGACTGGCCCGCCGCCGTCCAGGCCTGGAGCGCGGCCGGCGGGAGCCTGCGGGTCGAGCACGGCTTGCTGAACGCCGGCGCCACGTCGCTGAACCTGAACCCTGGAAGCTTGGATGTGGGCTGGGACGGGCGCCTGCGCGGCGGCATCGGCCTGGACCTGACCCAGGCGCCCAACCTGATCCGCACGCTGGCCCAGGCCAGCGCGATCGACCCCGGCGCGGCCGACTCGGCGATGACGGTGGCCCTGGCGCGATCGGGCGGCGGCGCGGTGACCCGAGCCGACCTGACCTTCATCGCCGGCGCGGCGGCCTTCGGCCCGGTCGCCATCGGCCCCTCGCCCAAGGTCTATTGAGGCGGCGATACTATTGAGCCGGCGACTTGCGCCGACGCCCGCAATCTCTATGGTCCGCCCGCTTTCCGTTCGGGGGATAGGTTGGACAAACCCGCACCATCGCTGGAGAC
>DATAYD010000042.1:0-30214 GCA_036272715.1 Caulobacteraceae bacterium
CTTGAAGTCCCGCCCGGGGGCGAAGACCTTGCCCCCTTAGAAGTTGAACGTGACCCGGCCGTAGTAGTAGCCGCCATTGATGCCCCAGGGCGAGAACGTGTAGGGCGCGTTGAACACATGGCCGCCATCGACCGGTGAGCCATTGATCGTCGGCGTCCTGGGCGGGAACTGGTTGAACAGGTTGTTGGCGCCGATATCGAGCTTGAGATTGTGGAAAATCTTGTAGCCGATGTCGATGTCGGTGATGCCCGTCGTGTCGATCTTCTCGAAGAAGGGCGTGGCGGTCGCGGTGAATTGGGCCGTGGGCCCGTAGACGGTCTCGCGCAGGTTCACGGAGAATTTGTCGAGCGTCCAATAAGCCTGGAGGATGACCTTTTCCTGAGGCGTCGCCGTGGTCAGCGCGCTGGCGGCGTTGGCCGTCTGAGAAGACACCTGGCCGAACGCCATGTTCTGCACTTGGAGCGGCAACGGGATGAGCTTGATGATACGGGTGGTGTTGTAATTCAGGTCCGCGGTCCAATCGACGTGGCCATATTCGCCGAAGTCAGAGGCGTAATTCACGGTGGCTTCGATGCCCTGGGTCCGCGTGGTGGCGGCGTTCGTGAACACTGAAATGCCTGTGTAGCTGAGGCCGCTGTCCAGGGTGACGCCCCGGGCCTTGATCGCGTTCAGCACACCCTGGGAAATGGTCACGATTTGGTGGGTGCCCGCTTGACCATTGGATTGGGTGCAGGCGGAGCCATTAGCCCCTGGCGTAGCCGACATCGGCTCACAGAGGGTATTCGTCCCGAAGATGAAACCGCTGGCCAGGATCCGGTCCTTCAACTCAATATCGTAGAAATCGACCGTGGCCTGAAGGCCGGGCAGTGGGTGCACGACAAAGCCGACGCTGTAATTGTCCGACTGCTCTGGATGCAGCGGGTGGAAGCCGGCCACGGCCGCGGCGGCGGAGTTCGGCGGAAGTTGGACGTCGGCCGAGGATGGGCTGACATTGGTGCCGGAATAGAATTCTTCCGCCAGGGTGGGCGCCCGGAAGCCGGAACTGACCGTGCCGCGGATGGCGATCATCGGGTTGAAGTCATACCGCACCGTCGCTTTGCCGACCTCGGTATCGCCGAAATCGCTGAAGTGCTCGAAGCGGCCGGCGAGGTCGACATGCAGCCCGGTGACCACGTCCGCCGCCAGGTCGATATAGCCGGCATAGTTGGTGCGCGAATGGCCGCCCTGGTCGAGCGGGGTATAGCCATCGAAGGACTGGGCGCCGGCGCCGAAGTAGGACGACGGCTCGCCAGCGCCGATCGAATAGGTTTCCTTGCGGTATTCGAAGCCGCTGGCGACATTCAAGGGCGACGCGAGGAATCCGGTATTGAAGGCGCGGTCGACGTCGAAATTCGTGGTCCAGTCGGTGGCGTCGAACGAGCCGTTATAGAAGTCCTGCTGCGGTTTGATCGGCGTGGTCGACAAGGACTGCAGGACCGGGAACAATTGGGCGTTGCCCGATCCGACGACATAGATCTTGTTGGTGTCGTCGCCATAGGTCGTCGACAGGTCCCAGTGCCAGTCATAGAGCGTGCCGCGGACACCCGTGGTGATCGAATAGTCGTTTTCCTGAAACTCTTCGCGCGGATCGAAGCCGGTCAGGAACGGCACGACGAACGTACCACTCGTACACGCGGTGCTGTCGCTGTTGAGCGCGCCTGGGACCAAAACGCCACCCGCCATTGTGCCCGCACATCCCACGACCTTGTTCGGCGTGCGATAATTTTCGAAGTGGGACGCGTTGCGATAGCCGTAGCTGCCGAAAGCATAGGCCTCGACCCCATAGCCGAGGTCATAGCCGGCGTTGAACAGGCCATTATAGAGATTGTAGTCGGGATCGCCGACCACCCGGTTCAGGACCGGGAAATTGGTCGCCTTTCCGCCGTTGGATTCCGGAAAGGTCAGGCCGGGCAGCAACGTACCGTTGGGCGTGGTGATGCGCCCATCGCCAATGCCCTGGGCGCTGAAGTCGTGATAGCGGTTCTCGATGGTCACATTGATGAACCCGCGGTCCATCAGGTTGAATCCCTTATTGAAGGAAATCGCCCCGGTCGCGCCCTGGCTGTCGAAATATTGGCCGCCGGTGGCGTCCAACACCCCCGCCGAGGCCGACTTCTTCAGGATGATATTGACCACGCCGCCGATGGCGTCGGTGCCGTACTGGGCTGCGGCGCCGTCGGTCAGCACCTCGATGTGGTCGATGGCGTCGACCGGAATGAAGCTGAGGTCGGTGGTCGCGGAACCGGAATAGGGGCTGCCGCCGTCCACCGCCAGGTTCGAGGTCGGGTGGCGGCGCTTGCCGTCGACCAGGACCAGGGTGTCGTTGGGGCCGAGGCCGCGCAGCGCGGCCTGAACCTGCACGGCCGCGGCGTCGCCGCCGGTGGTGCTGATGTTCAGCGACGGCACGCTGGTCGCCAGGGCGCTGGCTAGGTCCGTCACGCCGGTGCGGGTCAGGGCCGTGGCGCCCACCAACTCGATCGGCGCGGCGCTGTCCGCCGCTTTGATGCCGGTCTGGCGGGTGCCGGTGACGATGACTTCCTGGACGCTCGCGGTATCACCCGATTGAGCATCGGCCGCGGCCGCCGCGGCGAAGCTTGGGCTCGCCAACCCCGCTGACATCATCAGGGCCATGGCGCCCGCGCTATACATAAATTTTTTCACGTCCAGATCTCCGTCGGTTGAAAGCTGACGCCTTATCCGGTCGTGTTCCTCTCTCGTGACGCGGCCCTTGGCGGCCATTCCCTCGGCCCGCCGACAGTCGCGCGCAGCCCGGCCCGAGCATGATCGGACACGGCCATTTCGTTTTATTTTTGAATGATTTACGCCTTATCAGCCGACGCGGTCCGCCAGCCTCAAGAATACTCCGTCAACGCCTATCCCGCCCGTCAGGACGATCAAACCATGCGGACGGGCGTCGGAAGCGCGCAAGCCTAACCGCCACAGAACCGCCCTTTTCGTGGAGCGTCGCATTAATTGCATTTGAAACGCGCGCGTTCCCACCGATCCGCTCAACGATTGCGCAAAATGTGTCAAAAAACAACGTTATCCGGAACCGGGTTCCGGATCAGGCCTTGAGGGCGAGCGCCTTGCCCATCCGGATCAGGGGCACATCGACGCCGCTGGGCGTCGGCGCCGAGAAGCTTTCGATCGGCTTGTAACCGCAGGCGAGATAGAGCGGTTCGCCAGCCAGGGTCGCCGCCAGCTCGCAGGTCTTGAACCCTTCCGCGGCGGCCGCGGCCTCGCAGGCGTCCAGGATCATCCGCCCGATCCCGCGCCGCGTGAAGTCGGGGTGGGTGTACATGGCCCGCACGCGCGCGGCGTCCCGGGCGGGGTCGAGCAGGGCCGCGTCGCGGTTCGAGGAATGATCGCCGCCGAACAGGGTCGCCCGCCGGCTCCAGCCGCCGCAGCCGGCGATCGCGCCGGCCGCCTCCACGACGAAATAGGCGCCGTCGGCGATCAGTTGGCTGTCCAGGCCCATGACCGAAAAGGACGCCGCCACCGCCTCCGGCGGGAGATAGGCGTCCTGCAGCCGGCTGATCGCGGCGTTCATCAGGGCGCGCAGTGTTACGGCGTCGGATTCGCGGGCGAGCCGCAGTTCAAGATTATGGGTCATGGGCCGCCACGGGGCCTCGTTCTTGGCTTCCAGGAGGGAGCGGGACGCATCATGTCGTGCTTGGGCGCGCCACGGAAGCATTCAAAAAACGCTGTTCTGTCAAAAGATCGCCCACGATCCGGTCAATAAACCCGGGCCGGCGCCCGCCGTTTGGTCAGGTCGTGGATTTTACGGGGCCCGTCGAAAAAAAGCGGGCACACACTATGGCGGAGCCGATGCCGCGGGTGTGAACGAAAAGCCCGAGAGGCGGCGGCGCCAAGGCTTTCAACCGCGTCGAACCGCTGGAATATCCACCTTGAGGGCGCGCCCGATCTGGTTCCCGCGCGCCCTGGGCAATGGGAATGTGTGCTTGCGTTTCACCGCCCAGTTCCGGATCGCGCCGCGGATCGCCGCGATCCTCGCCAGCTTTTTCCGCTCGTCCCGCGTCGTGCCGCGGCCGACGCGAACGTCCCCGCGGCGTCCGGTCCATCGACGCCACACAACCGCCATGGAGAACCGGGTGGCGCGCGGGTTTTGGGATTATGATCCTGTCACAATCCATGCCGAGGGAGGCTGGCGATGATCGAGTTGCTGAACGAGGAAACCAAGGACGACCTGCTGGAGCGGGGCTATTCGCGACGACAACTGGGGCGCATCGCCGCCGTCTTCAGCATGGGCGCGGCGGTCGCCAGCATGGGACGGCCCGCCTGGGCCTCCGCCGGCGTTCCCGATCCGGCCCCGACCGCCAAGGTGCGCATCGGCGCGAATGAGTGCTGGACCGGCCCGCTGGCGCCGGGTGCGGCCGCCGCGGCGGCGATCATCCCCTGGGGCAACCGCTATTCGCCGCAGGACCAGCGCGGCGATTTCATCAAGACGGTCATGGAAGTCGAGAAGGTCCCCTATGACCACGTCGCGCCATGGCCGGGCTCCAGCGATCCGCTGTCGCGTTCCGTGGTCACCTTCACCTCGCCGACCCGGGGCCTGGTCACCGCCGATCCGACCTTCGAGCTGGCCGGGCGCACCGCGGAGTGGCTGAAGGTTCCGGTCAAGCGCGTGCCGTTGACCGCCGAGTACACCCATGACGTCAAGGCGATGCTGGCGGCCGATCCGAACGCCGGCCTCTATTATATCTGCACGCCGAACAACCCGACCGGCACCATTACCCCGCTGGCCGACATCGAATGGCTTGTGGCCAACAAGCCGGCCGGCTCGATCGTGCTGATCGACGAGGCCTATACCCACTTCGCCGGCGTTCCCACCGCGTCCTACATGGCCGCGGCGGACAAGGACGTGATCGTGATGCGGACCTTCTCCAAGATCTTCGGCATGGCCGGGATGCGGATGGGCTACATCATGGCGCGCCCCGACCTGATCGCGAAGATGATGCGCTATGACGGCGGCATGCAGTCGGGCGCCCTGCCGCTGCCGTCGCTGGCCTGCGCCACCGCCAGCCTGACCGCGGCCGACCTGATCGCGGCGCGGCGCGAGGAGATGCGCCAGGCGCGCGGGGCGGCGCTGGACCACCTGAAGAAGCGCGGCCTGACGGTGCACCCGACCAACGCCAACATGTTCATGATCGACTGGAAGAGCGTGCCGGCGGCCAAGATGCAGGCGGCCTTCCGTACCCAGAGCGTCGAAATCGGTCGCTCCTGGCCGATCTGGCCGACGGTGTCGCGCGTCACGGTCGGCTCGATGGATGAGATGGAAGCGTTCAACGCCGCCCTCGACAAGGTCTGGACGGCCTGATCCGCGCCGCCTCCGCTCCGACCCGGCCGGAGCGGAGGCCCTGCCCACGGCCAGAGCGATCCAGGCCTGACCCTTGTTCGCGCCTCAGTGTTTTTCAGAGCCAATATTTTAGGCTTAAACTTAAAGGATCAAGCTGTTGAACCTGCTCTCAGAGCTGCCGCATGGCATGACGACAGCCCAGTTGATCCTGCTCGCGGTGATCCTCGGCGCCTCCGCGACCATGAGCGGGCTTTCCGGGTTTGGCTTCTCGGCCATCGGCGCGCTCAGCCTCGCGATCCTGCCGCCGAAAATGGGCGTCCCCTTGCTGATGGCCTTATCCACGGCCAACCAGTTGATGTCGCTGGGCCAGCTCAAGGCCGATTTGAAACCGGTGCGGGAATGGTGGCCCGACGGGCCGGCGCCCTATCTGCTCGGCGGCCTCGTCGGGGTGCCGATCGGGCTTTCGATCCTGCACTCCTTGCCGACCTCGACCCTGATGCTGGTGTTCGGGGGGTTCCTGGTCCTCTATTCGGCCTATTCGATGTTGAAGCCGGAGAGCCTTCACGTCGAGATCAAGGGCGGAACCGCATCATCGGCGATCGTCGGCATGATGGGCGGGATCATCGGCGGCTTCACGGCCTTCCCTGGCGCGGCGGTGGTGGTCTGGAGCGGCCTGCGCCGGCTGGCCAAGACCGAGTCCCGCTCGATCGTTCAACCTTACATCCTGGGCCTGCAGATCATCTCCCTGACCCTGCTGGCGATCCAGCGGCCAGAAACCTTCAGTCGCGGTTTCTGGACCCTGCTGGCCATCTCCATTCCGGTGGTCCTGCCAGGCACGCTTCTGGGGGTGAACCTCTATAAGAACCTGTCCGACATCAATTTCCGCCGCATCACCTTCTTCCTGCTGGGCGCCTCCGGACTGGGCTTGCTGGCCAAGGCGGTCGCCGCCCTGGGGCTGTTCGCGACGGCGGCGGCGCGCTAGGTTCTCAAGAGCCTTCCATCCTTGATGGGCTACGGCCTTCACGCATCTGGCTGTAATCCGCTTGGTTCTAGCGGCTCCCCCTTTGGGGAACTGGCGCGCAGCGCCGGAGGGGGTTCTTCCGGGTCGCACAGTCCCTTCCGGCGAGGCCCCTCCACCACTTCGTGGTCCCCCTCGCTCGATGGGGGAGGATTCTTTCACCGACGAGGACCGCCTCTTAAGCCCTTCAAAACCCCTGTAGAAAGTGACTAGACTGCCGGAGGAGCACGGCCATGGCCGCCCTCCCCGAAATCGTCACGATCGCGAAGAGAGGTTCACCATGCGCTATCGGCAGCTTGGCCGCACCGGCCTGTACGTTTCCGAAATCTGCCTCGGAACCATGACCTTCGGCGGTCAGGGCGGCATGTGGGAGATGATCGGCGGCCTCGAACAGGCCGCGGTCGACGACCTGATGGCCAAGGCCCTGGCCGAGGGGATCAACTTCTTCGACACCGCCAATATGTATTCGGCGGGCGTCTCCGAACGGCTGCTCGGCCAATCGCTGAAGAACCTGGGCGTCAAACGTTCCGACGTGGTGATCGCCACCAAGGTGTTCGGCGAAATGGACCCCGGGCCCAACGGCCGCGGCGCCTCGCGCGGCCACATCATGGACCAGGTCAAGGCTAGCCTGGACCGGCTGCAGATCGACCATATCGACCTCTATCAGATCCACGGCAACGACACGGTCACGCCCGTGGAGGAGACCCTGCGCGCCCTGGACGATCTCGTCGCCCAGGGCCTGGTCCGCTATGTCGGCTGCTCCAACTGGGCGGCCTGGAAGATCATGAAGGCGCTCGGCGTCTCCGACCACCGCGGCTATGCCCGGTTCGAGACCGTGCAGGCCTATTACTCGATCGCGGGCCGCGACCTGGAACGCGAGATCGCGCCGATGATGCAGGACCAGGGCGTCGGCCTGATGGTCTGGTCGCCCCTGGCCGGCGGTCTGCTATCCGGCAAGTTCGGGCCGGGTTCGAACGGGCCGGAAGGCGCGCGGCGGGTGACGTTCGATTTCCCGCCGGTGGAGCGCGGCCGCGCCTGGGCCTGCGTCGACGAGATGCGCGCGATCGCCGAGGCTCACGACACCTCCGTCGCCCGGGTGGCTCTGGCCTGGATCCTGGCCAAGCCGTTCGTCACCACCGTGATCATCGGCGCCAAGCGGATGGACCAGTTGGAGGACAATATCGCCGCCGCCGATCTGGAGCTTACGGCGGACGAGATCGCCGCCCTGGACAAGGTCTCGGCCCTGCCATCCGAATATCCGGGCTGGATGTTCGAGCGTCAGGGCGCGGCGCGCGCGCCGAAACCCTTCAAGCCCAGCCGCGAAAAGACGTCCTGAGCCGAGGAGACGGGATCGAGGTCTCCCTCATCCCGCCTTCCGCCCTGGCGGGCGCCGAGCCGGAACACCGCGCCCGCCGCCACGCCGGCGATCACGGCCAGGGTCAGGGTGGCGCCAGGGCGCATCTGGGCGCTGGTATAGAGGCTGGTCTCGCGCACGGCCCGCTGGAACGAACGCTCGCGCAGGTCCTGGTCGGGCGCGTAGAGATTGTCGATCAGGGCGCTGCGGCGGCCTGAGGTATCGCGGCTGAGCGCCGGGGCGGCCAGGGCCAGCAGCGGCTCGGTCAGGAATGGCGCGACCGCGTTAGCCACGCCGAGCGCCCATCCGCCCCCGCCCACCGACAATTCGCGCACCCGGTGCTCGGCCGCGTGGAGGATGGCCTGG
This sequence comes from Caulobacteraceae bacterium, assembly GCA_036272715.1. Classification (GTDB taxonomy): domain Bacteria; phylum Pseudomonadota; class Alphaproteobacteria; order Caulobacterales; family Caulobacteraceae; genus Poindextera. The sequence continues at coordinate 8,095 of DATAYD010000042.1, forward strand.
GCCGCCAGCGAGGCGCCATAGACCGGCGGAGGGTTGCGCACCGCCATGCCGGTCAGGTTGCGGGCGTGATCCTTATAGGGGGTGTCGAGCGACGACGGCTTGATCAAGGTCACCGACACCGGCGCCCGCTGGCCCATCAATTCCAGCCGGAGCGCCTGGGTGAAGCCCTTCACCGCGTGCTTGGAGGCGCTGTAGGCGCCCTGGAGCGGCACGCCGACATCGCCCAGGGCCGAGCCGACATTGATCAGGGCGCCGCCGCCAGGGCGGGACTTCAGGTGCTCGGCCGCGATCAGCGAGCCGTTGACCAGGCCCCAATAGTTGGTCTCGAACAGCCGGCGCTGGTCTTCGATCGGGGTCTTGGTCAGGCCGCCGAAGATCGAGACGCCGGCATTGTTGATCCAGGTGTCGAAGCCGCCGAACCGCTCGATCGCCAGGTCCGCCACCGCCTGCAGCGCCTGGCGGTCGGCGACGTCGGCCACGGCGAAGGCGACGCCGACGCCCTTGGCCGAAAGGTCGGTCTGGACGGCCCGCAGCGCCTCTTCGTTACGCGCGGTGAGCACCAGCCTGGCGCCTCGCGCTGCGGCCGCCCGCGCCGTGGCCAGGCCGACGCCAGAGGTCGCGCCGGTGATAACGATCACCTGTTCGGAGAGCGGTTTCAGCTTGAGATTGTTGGGGCGCGGCTTGTCGCCAGCCCACGGCCGGTCTTTGGCGCGGGGTTTGGAGGGCTCGGCGGGTGAGGCCTTCTCGACCAGCTTCAGCTTGGGCGCCTTGGAATTCAACGTCACGCTCCCTACAAAACCCCAGCGACGGACGATCCGCTGGGGGGCGGACTATCGGCGGAGCGGGCCGCGATGACAACCGAGACCATGCTGGCGGCAACGCCGATGATCCATGACGGAGAGTCGGGATTAAGGCGAAATGAATGGCCCTATTTCGCTTCGGTTTTCATTCCGCCGGGCGCCACCCAGGATAAATCACTGGATGCATCAGCACCCAGGACTACCGGTTAATGCAAGCTTGACCACGCTGAACAGCGCGATCTCGGCGCGGGGACGGCTGAGGTAGGGCGGGAAATCTCCTACTCCGCCGCTTCGCTCTGGGCCGCCACGACGCCGCCGACCGGCAACGGCGCCTCGCGCGGCGTCACGAAACGCGCGAGGCGCGGGATCAGCCAATGCTCGAAATCATCGATGATCTCATAGACCACCGGCACCATGACCAGGGAGAGGATGGTCGAGGTCATCAGCCCGCCGATCACCGCCACGGCCATGGGCTGGCGGAATTCCGAGCCCTTGCCCAGGGACAGCGCGGTCGGGAGCATGCCGGCGGCCATGGCCATGGTGGTCATGATGATCGGCCGGGCCCGCTCACGGCAGGCCTCGATGATCGCGTCGCGCTGGGGCACGCCGGCGCGCTCGCGCTCGATCGCGTATTCGACCAGCAGGATCGAGTTCTTGGCCGCCAGCCCGAGCAGCATCAGAAGCCCGATCAGCGAAGGGATGCTGACCGATTCATGCATGATCAGCAGGCCCATGAAGGCGCCGCCGATCGCCAGCGGCAGGGCCGAGAGGATGGTCACCGGCTTGAAGAAGCTGCGGAACAGCAGCACCAGCACCGCGTAGATCATGCTGACGCCAGTGAAGATGGCGATGCCGAGCTGGGTGAACAGCTCGGTGAACTGCTGCGACTGGCCGGTGGCCGCCTTGGCCACGCCATCGGGCAGGTGTTTCATGATTGGCAGCTTGTCGACTTCCTTCAGCCCCTCGCCAAGCTGGGCGCCATTGGCCAGGTCGCCGTCGATCGCCAACATGCGCTGGCGGTTATAGCGATTGATCAGGGCTGGCCCGGCCTGGAACTCGACGTCCGCGACACTGTCCAGTCGCGCGGCCGAGCCGTTGGCGGTGGGGATCTGCAGCGACTTGATCAGGTCGATATTGCTGCGCGCGCCGACCGGCAGCCGGATGCGCACCGGCACGCGCCGCTCGCCGTCGGTCAGCTTGGGCACATTGGCGTCGATGTCGCCGATGGTGGCCACCCGGGCCAGGGAGGCGATCGCCTGAGCGTTGACGCCTAGCCGCGCGGCCTCATCGACCTTGGGACGGATCACGATCTCGGGACCCGTTGGCGGCGAGGAGGGTCTGGGGTCGGCGATGGTCTGCAACGAGCGCATCTGGCGCTCCAGGATGTCGCCGACCTTATCGAGCTCCGGACCGTTCTGGCTGGTCAGGACGATCTGAACGCCGGCATTGCCGAAGCCGCCGCCCTGGAAGTTGACGCGGGCGTCGGGGATCTGGCGCAGGTCGTTGCGGATGCGGTCCTCGATCTGGGTGTCGGTGGCGCCGCGCTTGTCCTTCAGGACCAGGGTGATGGTCCCGGCCGAGGTCCCGCCGCCGCCGCCGCCGCCGGCGAATCCTTCGCCGGCGACCGAGCCGACCTGGGTGAAGATATTGGCCGTCTCCGGCGCCTTGGCCCAGAGCAGCTTGCTGGCGTCGCGCGAGATGCGGTCCATGTCGGCCAGGGTCGCGCCCGGCGGCCCCTGGAGGCCGATGAAGATGTAATCGGGATTGCCGGGCGGCTGGACGCCGGACGGCAGGTCAAAGGTCAGGGCGAGCGAACCTATGAAGATCAATCCGCCGATGATGCAGGTGACGATCCGGTGCGACAGCGCCCATTCAAGCACGCGCCGATAATGAGGCTGGATCGGCGGCCGCGGATGCGGATCGGCCGAGGGCTTGAGGAAATAGGCGGCCAGCAGCGGCGTCAAAAGCCGCGCGACCAGAAGCGAGAACAGCACGGCGAACACCACCGTGATGCCGAATTCCTTGAAGAACTGGCCAGGGATGCTGCCCATGAAGGACACGGGCGCGAACACCACCACGATACAGGCGGTGGTGGCGACGACGGCCAGGCCGATCTGGTCGGCGCCCTCCATGGCGGCGCGATAGGGCCGCTCTCCGGCCTGGACCCGCTTCTGGATATTCTCGATCTCGACGATGGCGTCGTCGACCAGGATCCCGATCACCAGGGTCAGGGCCAGGAGCGTGACCACGTTCAGGCTGAAGCCCAGGATCGCCATGAACAGGAAGGTCGGAATCAATGAGACCGGCATGGCGATGGCGGTGATCAGGGTCGAGCGCCAGTCGCGCAGAAACAGCCACACCACCAGGGACGCCAGCACCATGCCTTCCAGCATGGCGCGCAGCGTGGCGTCGTAGCTGGCCCGGGTATCGTCGACGGTCGAGAAGATCTTGGTGAAATGCACGTCCTTGTGCTGGGCCTGCAGCTTGGCGATGGCCCGGTCGACGCCGTCCTCGACCGTCACCTCGCTGGCGTTGCTGGTCTTCAGCACCTGGAAACCGACCACCGGCCGGTCGTTCAGCCGCGCGAAGCCCCGCGGCTCGGAGGCGCCATCGCCGACATCGGCGATGTCGGACAGCTTGATGAACCGGCCGCCGGCCAGGGGGATGTTGAGGTTGCGAAGTTGGTCGACCGTGGTCGCCGACCCCAGCACGCGCACGGTCTGCTCGCGGTCGCCGATGATCAGGCGGCCGCCGGGGGAGTCGATGTCGAAACTCTGCAGCGCCGTATTCAGGGTCGAGGCGGTCAAGCCCTGGGCCGCCATCTTGTCGGGATCGATGACCACATTGATCTCGCGGTCGGCGCCGCCGACGCGGGAGATCTGGGCGACGCCCTTTTCCGCCTGCAGGGTGCGCGAGACGGTGTCGTCGATGAACCAGGACAGTTGGCTGGGCGTCATGCCGGGCGCGGCGATCGCATAGGTCAGGATCGGGCTGGAATCGATCTCCAGCCGCTGGACCGAGGGCGGGTCGATCTCGCGCGGCAGGTTGGCGCGCACCTGGTCGACCCGCGTGCGCACCTCGTCCGTGACCTTCTGCAGGTCCTCGCCGAGCTCGAAGGTGACGATGGTGGTCGACGAACCCTGGATCACCTGGGACTGGATGTCCCGCACATTGGCGATGCCGGCCATGGCGTCTTCGACCGGCCGGGTGATCTGGGTCTCGACCTCGGCCGGCGCGGCGCCGTTTTCGGTGACCAGCACGCCGACAGCGGGGAAGATCACGTTCGGGAAGCGTTTGATCGGCAACAGATTATAGGACAGCGTCCCGGCCAGGACCGCGGCGATGAAGACCAGCGCCACGGGGATCGGGTTCTTGATGCCCCAGGTGGAAAGCCGCAACTCGGCCATCAGCGGCCCTCGACCGGGTTGACTAGGTCTCCGGGCAGCACGAAAGCGGCCGCGCCCATCAGCACGCGGGCTCCGGCCGGCGGGCCCTGAAGCAGTTCGGCGTATCCGCCGGCGTGGTCTCCGGTGCGCACGGGAACCTGACTGACCCGGTTGTCCGATCCCACCACCATAACCGAGGCGCCATTGGCGTCATAGCGGATCGCGGTTTCCGGCGTGACGGGAACGGTGCGCTTCAGCCCGACGAACACCGCCCGGCCAAAGCCGCCCGGGCGCAGGTCGGGGCGTACGGGCAGGGCGACGCGCACCTTGCCCAGCTTGGTCTGGGCGTCGACATTGGGATCGATCAGCCGCACATGGCCCTCGATCACCGCGCCGCTCGGCAGGGTGACCTGGACCGCGTCGCCGACCCGGATGCCGCCCATCGAGCCTTCGTCGACCTGGGCTTCCAGTTCGACCAGGCTGTCGCGGGCCATGCGGAACATCGGGCTGGTGGCGCTGACCGCCGAGATGTCGCCGGGCCGCACATTGCGCTCCAGGACCAGGCCGGCGACCGGGGCGCGGATGGTCAGGCGTTCGTCCCGGGTCTTCAGATCGTTGAGCTGGGCGACCTGGGCGGCCAGGGCGGCGCGGCTGGCGCGGGCCTGGAACCGGCGCGTGTCGATCTGTTCGCTGGAGATCACGCCCTGGCCGTCGAGGCCGGCGACGTCCTTGGCCTGCTTGTCGGATTGTTCGACGGCGACCTTCTGCTGGTCGACGAGCGCGGCCTGCTGGGCGATCTGAGCCTTCAAAAGCGTGTCGTCCAGCTCCGCCAGGGGCTGGCCCGCCTTCACCGTGGCGTCGGCCTCGACGAACACCTTGGCCACCCGATAGCCGCTGAGTTCGGAATTGACCGCCGCTTCCTCGCGCGAAACCAGCACGCCAGAGGTTGAAAGGCCGCCGGCCAGGGGCCGCATCTCGACCACCGCGGTCCGCACGGAACGCGCGTTGGCCCGGTCATCGACCACCGGCGCCGGCTTCTTGCCGCAGCCGGCCAGGCCGGCGGCCGCGATCATCGCTCCGATGAGCGCCATCCTGACAGCCGTCATTCCCCCTCCACTGTTCATGACGACCGCGCTGGCCTGGTCCCCGGCGGGATCCAGCCTCCGCCCAGGGCTTTGAAGGCCTGAACCGAGCGCCGCAGCGCCTGGACCTGGGCGCCGGTCAGGGCCGTGCGCGCGGTGCGCCAAGTCCTCTCGGCGGTGAGGACGCTGGTCAAATCATCCATTCCTAAACCGTAGCGCGTGCGCGCGGCGTCATAGGCCGAGCGTCCTTGTCGTTCTCCGGCCGTCAGGATGACGACCCGGCGTTCGTCCGATTGCAACTCGACCAGAGCGCTTTCCGCCTCTCCATAGGCCGTCTGCACCGCCTTCTCATAGGCGATCACCGCCTGGTCCGCCCGCGCGCCCTGGGCTCGGATCTCGGCCTGCAGGCGCGGTCGGTCCAGGATCGGCAGGGCCGCGCCGAGGCCGATCGACCAGGCGTCGCTGACGATCGGGCTGCCGGTGATGTTGCTGGAACTGAGGCTGAGCCCCGGCTGCAAGGTGAATTTCGGGAACAGGGCCAGCTCGTCGAGCTTGAGCTGGCCGGAAGCGGAGTGCAGCTTGGCGGCGGCTTCCTGAACGTCGGGACGACGGGCCAGCAGGGCGCCCGGCACGGTGGCCGGCGCCTTGGGCGGCGCGCCGGCCTCGGCCGGCGTCGGCAGGCCCTCCAGCGGATCGCCGCCACGGCCCAGCAGCACCAACAGCGTGCGGCGCGCGGCGTGAAGCTGGCTTTCCAGATCCGCGACCTCGGCGTCGTTTTGAGCGGTCTGGGCGGCGACCTGGTCGGCGTCGGACTGGGCGCCGAGGCCGTGATCGGCCTTCTTCTGGGCGATGTTCAGGAGGTCGCGCTGGATGCGGGCGCTGTCGCGGGCGTCGTCCAGTTGGATCGCCAAGCCCCGGGCCTGGAATAGCTGGTCGGCCACATTGGCGGCCAGGCTGGTGCGGCTCGCCTCGTAATCGAACTTGGCCGCGGCGAGGTCGGCATTGGCCTTGCGCCGGGTCGCGACGCGCCGGCCGAACAGATCGACCTCCCAGCTCACATCGAAATTGGCGCCCTGGTTATAGGTGTAGCCCGAGGGGCTGAGGTCGAAGCTGGCGCCCGGAAAGACGCCGGGCACGGCCGGGATCACGATCGGCCCCGGCCCGGACAGGGTGGTCGTGTGGGTGAGCGTGCTCGAGCCCTGGAGCGCGCCTTGCGGATCGAACGCCGTCAGCGCCGAGGACCGCACCGCGCGGGCCTCGTCCAGGCGCGCGGCGGCGCTGCGGGCGTCGGGCGCGGACTTCAGCGCCTCCTCGACCAGCGCCGCCAGTTGCGGGTCGTCATAGGCGGTCCACCAGCGATCCAGGTCGACGCCCGAGGCGGTCTCGGCGGTCGGCGCCTCGAACGCCGCCGGCAGGCGCGTGTCGGGCGCGGGAACGCGCGGCCCCAGCGTACAGGACGCCAGCAGCGGAGAAAACAGCAGGAAGGCGGTGAAAATCCGTCTCATCAAGACCAAAAAAGGGAAAGAATCATCCGACTTGAAGGCGCGCTGGACCATAGTCGCTCCCCAGGCGGCGCCAAGCAGAGCGACGGCGAAGCTGGCGCTTTTAAGGCCTAACAAAAGGTTGTCGGCGACGCCGTGTCGCATTTGCCGAGGTTGTGACGGCGGAGCCACGATTTTGACGCGGGGTAAATACCGCTGGACAGGTGTTTAGCCCGCACGGCAACGTCCGCGACCTTGTCGACGTCACGAGGAATGTTCATGAGTGCGCGTGGTGCGATCCGTATCGGTATCGGCGGCTGGACCTTCGAGCCCTGGCGTGGGGTATTCTATCCGGACGACCTGAAGCAGAAGGACGAACTGTCCTATGCCAGCCGCAAACTGACCTCGATCGAGATCAACGGCACCTATTACGGCTCACAAAAGCCCGAGACCTTCCGCAAATGGGCCAACGAAACGCCCGAGGGGTTCGTCTTCACCCTGAAAGGCAACCGGTTCTGCACCAATCGCAAGGTGCTGGGCGAGGCCAAGGAGTCGGTCGACCGCTTCTATTCGCAGGGCGTCCCGGAGCTCGGCGGCCGGCTGGGGCCGGTGCTCTGGCAACTGGCGCACACCAAGAAATTCGACCCGGTGGATTTCGAGGCTTTCCTGGCCCTGCTGCCGAAGTCGGCCGGCGGCCTGCCCCTACGCCATTGTGTCGAGGCCCGGCACGAGAGCTTCCGCGACCCCGCCTTCGCCGCCCTGCTCCGGCGATATGGCGTCGCGGTGGTGTTCGCCGAACACAACACCTATCCGGCCTTCGCGGATGTCACGGCGGATTTCGTCTATGCCCGCTTGCAGACCGGATCGGACGATGTGGAGACCGCCTATGAGCCGGAGGTGCTGGAGGCCTGGGCGCGGCGCCTGGTCACCTGGGCCGAAGGCGGCCGCCCCGACGATCTCGACTGCGCCGACCCAGCCTTCCAGGCGGAGAAAAAACCCCGCGACGTGTTCGCCTACATCATCCACGAGGGCAAGGTGCGCGCCCCGGCCGGGGCCATGGCGTTGATCGAGCTTTGTAAGCGCTTGTGAAGCGGCGCCTGGGCGCGGTTAACTCACGACCAGATGGTTCGCCACCCGCTTGACCCCGGGGACCGCCGAGGCCAGGCCTTCGGCGCGCTGGGCGCTGGCCGAGGTCGGGACGTGGCCGTCCAACGTCACGACGCCCGCCTCGCAAATCGCCGTGACGCCCGAGGCGTCGAGCAAGCGGTCCGCGGTCAGGCGGTGGTTCAGTTCGTCGACAATACGGATATCGTCATCGACTTCGCGGGCCGGTCCCTTGCCGGTGTGGTCGCCGGCGGCCTCATCCCATTGCCGGCGGCGCATGGCGCCGGTGTCGCCGAACCAGGAGGCGATCTCATCCTTGGCTCGCGCCGCCCAACTGCGCGGCTCCGCGAAACCACCAGCGGGTAATTCTTCCTCGCGGCGCGAACGGTCATTTCGGTTCAGGCCCCGGGCGTCCCACGCCTCCAGTTCGCGCTCTCGGCCTCGTTCGCTGGTCATCGATCAATCCTCGCCGTCTTGGCCGCGAAGCGGCCCTTACACCGGGAAACCCATGGGAGACCGGCAAGGTTCCAGCGCGAAGGGGTTCATCGGCCCTTAACCACGTTCGGCGCAACTGACGGGCCATGCGGATCGGCGTGCTCCTGGCGAGTCTGGCCTTGTTGGCGGCCCCGGTCGTGGCCAGCGGCGCCGCGGCGACCGACGCCGCGCTCAAGCCCGCCAGGATGAAGGCGCCGATCGACCTGCGTGGCTCGGTCGCGCCGGATCCGTTGGCCCCGCTTGACAAACCCGCGCCCAAGGCGCTGGCCACGCCGATCTCCGCCCTGGCCGCGCCCACGACCCCGTCGCCGACGTTCGGATCGCCCTTCGTGTCCGGATCGCTGGCCTCCCCGATCGCCACGGCCAAGCCGGGCGAGGGCCAGTGCCGGACCGCCTGCGCCCATGCCTATTATTTCTGCCTGTCCGGAGGGACCAGCACCGACTGCCCCGACACCTGGGGGCAGTGCCTGAGCGGCTGCAGCTATCCGCGCCCGGCGATCGACCACTGAACGACGCCTCGCTTGACGCCTGGCGCTGAAGCCGCCTCTTGCTCCAGACGCGGAATAAGGCTCTGATTTCACCAGGGGCCGCGAACGGCCCCCGCGCGTGCTCAAGAGTCCGAATGTCCGACGTCGTCGCCCTCGATCCTCCCGAACCTGGCCTGCAAAACGCGAGCAAGCGGGAACAGACCAAGCTGGCCAATCGGCGCGCCATCCTGGACGCCGCGCGCGAGGTGTTCGGCGAGATGGGCTATGAGGCGGCGACGGTGCGCGACATTATCCGCCGCACCAATCTGTCGGTCGGCGCCTTCTACAACTATTACCGTTCCAAGGAGGAGGTCTACGAGGCCCTCGCCGATGACGGCGCGCGCCGCTTCCGCCCGATCCTGCAGGCCCAGTACGAGAAGGCCACCGATTTCCCCAGCTATATCCGCGGCGCGATCGAGGCCTATTACAATTTCCTGGTCGAGGATGAGGACGACGGGCCGCCGCCGGCCAAGGTCGCCGATCGGCCGCACGTGCATGGCGAGACGCCCGAGATGCGGGCGGTGTTCGAGCAGGTGCGTTGGTCGATCTCCGACGTCCTGGCGCGCAATCACAAGCCGGCGGTCGACGCCGAATACCTGGCCGCCGCCTGCATCGCCATAGCCCGGGAGGTCGGCGAGCGGATGGTCGAGCGCCGGCCGATCGATGTGCCCGGCGCGGTCGAGTTCGCCGTGCAACTGATCCTCGGCGGGCTGCCGGCCCTGCCGCGTCTGGAGTCTTAAGGGCGCCGATGGCCGGTTTCGATCTGCGAAGGTTGCTGGCCAAGACGTTGCTGTCCATGCCGGGGGCGGTTCTGCGCGCCATGTCCGGCGGCGCGGTGCAGTTGGGCGGCCGGGTGCTGGACCCGCGTTTCCAGTACATCGCCCACGCCGGGCGCAACGCCCCGCCCCTCGCCAGTCTGGAGCCTGCGATCGCCCGCGCCGGCAGCGCCGCCTCGCTGGCCGCGTTCGCCGGACGCCCGGAGCCCGGCGTCACAAGCGAGGGCCTGACCATCGCGGGGCCCGGCGGCGCCTTGCCGCTGCGGGCCTATCGCCCGCCCGTGCAGGATCCCGCGGCGCCCTTGATGGTGTTCGCCCATTTCGGCGGCGGGGTGATCGGCGATCTGGAGACCTGCGACGTCTTCTGCCGCATCCTGGCCAAGGGCGCGCGCTGCGCCGTCCTGTCGGTCGACTACCGCCTGGCGCCGGAGCACCGGTTCCCCCAGGGGCTGGAGGATGTGCTGGCCGCCTATCGCTGGGCGCGGGACAATGGCCCTCGGTTCGGCGCGCCCCTCGGCAAGGTCGCGATCGGCGGGGATTCCATGGGCGGCAATTTCGCCGCCGTCACGGCCCAGGAAATGAAGCGCGCCGGCGAGCCGCAACCGGTGCTGCAGCTTCTGATCTACCCGGCCGTGGACGTCGCCAGCGAGACCCAGTCCATGACCACCTTTGCCCGGGCCTATCCCTTGTCGCGCCAGACCATGGAGTGGTTCATGAGCCACTATCTGGCTCCGGGCGACGACCGCGCCGACCCGCGCGCCTCGCCGATCCGCGCGGCCGACCTTTCCGGCCTGGCCCCCGCCGTGATCGTGACCGCTGGATTCGACCCCCTGGTCGACCAGGGCGAGGCCTACGCCAAGCGCCTGTCCGACGCCGGCGCGCCCGTGGTCTATCGCTGCTACGATCATTTGGCCCACGCCTTCACCGCTTTCACCGGCGCGATCCCCGCGGCCGACATCGCCTGCCGCGAGATCGCCGGCCTGGTCCGCGAAGGCTTCGAAGGAAGAATCCACTGATGCGCGCCCTGGTCGTCGAAGCCCTGGAACCGGATTACGCCGGCTGTGTGCTGAAGGAGATCCCGACGCCCGATCCCCAGCCCGGCGAGGTGCTGGTGCGCACCCGCGCGGCCAGCGTCAATTTCCCCGACCTGCTGCAGACCCGGGGCGAGTATCAGCACAAGCCCGCCCTGCCCTTCATTCCGGGCCTGGAAATGGCCGGCGAGGTCGTGGCGCTGGGCCACGGCGTCGACCGGTTCGAGGTCGGCGACGCGGTGGTCGGCAGCCCGCGGATCGGCGGCTTTTCCGAATTCTCGGTCGGCCCCGCGGCGGCCCTGCGGCTGAAGCCCGAGCGGATGTCCTTCGCCGAGGGCGCGGCGTTCGGCGCGGCCTATCTGACCGCCTATGTCTCGCTGGTTCGCCGCGCGCGAGCCGAGCCTGGCGAATGGGTGCTGGTGCATGGCGCGGCCGGCGGGGTGGGCCTGGCCGCGGTCGACATGGCCAAGGCGCTGGGCTGCAAGGTGATCGCGGCCTCGGCGTCGGACGCCAAGCTGGCGTTGGTCGCGGCCGAGTACGCGCCCGACGTCATCATCAATGTCACCGGCGGCTTTCGTGAACGGGTCAAGGACATCACCGGCGGCCGGGGCGCCGATGTGATCTATGACCCGGTCGGCGGCGACGTGTTCGACGAGAGCATCCGCTGCATCGCCTTCGACGGCCGGCTCCTGGTGGTCGGCTTCACCTCGGGGCGCATCCCGACGGTTTCGGTCAACATGCCGCTGATCAAGGGCTTTTCGGTCCTGGGCGTGCGCGCCGGCGAATATGGGCGCCAGTTCCCCGAGCGCGGCCGCGAGAACACCCAGGCGATCTGGGCCATGGCCGCCGAGGGCAAGGTGCGCCCGCGCGTCCACGCCGAACTGCCGCTGGCGGATTGGCGCGCGGCGTTCGACCTCCTGGCCGACCGCCAGGTGGTCGGAAAGGCGGTCATCCGACCCGACCTCTGAAGCCCATCGATAAGGACCCGCCATGCCCGAAGTCTATGTCTACGCCGTCGCCGGCCGCACCGCCGAACAGAAGAAGGCCCTGTGCGTCGACATCACCGAGGCCGTGACCAAGCACTTCGGCGCGCCCAGGGACGCCGTGACGGTGCAGATCATCGAGGCGCCCAGGGATTCGAAGTCCAAGGGCGGGGTGATGTTCTCGGAGCGTTGAGGGCCGGTTGCGCCGCCAACCCCGCTGCCCATCGCTGTCGGATTCACCCCATTGGAAGAGCCGTTGATCTTCAGCTCCTCCCCGATCGATGTCTCCGGTCTGAACATCGGGTAGGGGGACCACGAAGTGGTGGAGGGCCGCCGCCGCACGGACCCGCCGCGAAGCCCCCTCCGTCGTTCCGCGACAGCTCCCCCAAATGGGGGAGCAGCTAGAGCCAAGCGGTTCCGAACGGCGCTCCCGGTTGACATCCCCCCGGCCTTCCCGTATCCACCGCCGCTCGTTTTCAGCCCGCCCTTGACGGCGCGGGCCGCCTCGCCATTTCGACCGGAGCCTGCCCCGTGAAGCGGACCTTTCAGCCCTCGCGCCTCGTGCGTAAGCGCCGCCACGGCTATCGCGCCCGCATGGCGACCAAGAACGGCCAGAAGATTGTCGCCCGCCGCCGCGCCAAGGGCCGCAAGCGGCTGACCGCCTAACACCGGCCGCGAAGGAGGCTCGGCCTGACCGACGCCTCGATCCCTGACATCCCGCCGAGCATCGAGCGATTGAAGACGCGCGCCCAGTTCCTGGCCTGCGCCCGCGCGCCATCCTGCGCCCGCGGCGCGGTAGTGGTCCAGGCCCTGCCCAGGGGCGACGATCAGCCGCTGATCCGCGCCGGCTTCACCGCCACGCGCAAGATCGGCGGGGCGGTCACCCGCAACCGGGCCAAACGCAGGCTGCGCGAGGCCGCGCGGCTGCTCCTGCCCCTTCATGGCGAGGCGGCCCGCGACTATGTGTTCATCGCACGGGGCGGAACGGCGAACCGCCCTTGGCTGCGTCTGCTTGACGATGTGAAAAGCGCGCTGATAAGCCTCGCCGCCAATCAGACCCCCGCGGGCGTACGAGACGGCGGTCGCTTCCCGGTACACGGATCCCATGGATAACGAGAACAGCCGCAACACGATCCTGTTCGTGATCTGCGCGGTCGCGATTCTGCTGCTCTACCAGGTCTTCGTCCTGGATCCGGCGACGAAGCGGCACCAGGCCGAGGCCCGCGCCCAGGCCGCCGCCCAGGCGACCCAGCATCCGGGCGCCTTGCCTGGCGCCCCGCCAGCCGGCTTCGCGCCCGTGGCCCAGGCCGCGGCCGCCAGCCCGCGGGTCAAGCTGGACACGCCCAGCCTGACCGGCTCGATCAATCTGCGCGGCGCGCGGATCGACGACCTGTTCCTGAAGCGCTACCGCGAGAAGATCGACCCCAACTCGCCGATGCACGAGCTGTTCCGGCCCGAGGGCGCCGAGCACGCCTGGTTCGCCGAGTTCAACTGGGCCGGCGCCAATGTTCCCGGCCTGCCCAATGGCGACACATTGTGGACCACCCGGCCGGGCGCGACCCTGACGCCCCAGACCCCGCTGGTGCTGACCTACGCCAACGGCGCTGGCCTGACCTTCACCCGCACCATCAGCGTCGACGACGACTACATGTTCACCGTTTCCGACAAGGTGAACAACGCCTCCGCCCAGCCGGTCTCGATCCAGCCCTACGCCTCGGTCCAGCAGCGCGGCATGCCCAACGACCTGGCCAACAGCAATATCGTCCACGAAGGCCTGATCGGCATGCTGGCCGGCAAGCTGGTGATGAAGAACTACAAGGACTGGAAGAAGGCCGGGCTGATCGACGACGATTCGAGCGGCGGCTGGCTCGGCATCACCGAGAAGTACTGGTTGTCCGCGCTGATCCCCGACCAGGGCGCCGCGGTCAAGGCGGATTTCCGGGTCCAGCCGGTGGCGGGCCTGGACGCCTATCAGGCCGGCTATGTCGGCGCGGCCCAGACCGTCGCCCCCGGCGCCACGCTGAGCCAGACCACGCGCCTGTTCGCCGGCGCCAAGGTGGTGCCGCTGCTGCGCCACTATGAGACGAGCCTGAACGTGCCGAAGTTCGACCAGGCGGTGGACTGGGGCAATCTGTGGTTCCTGACCCAGCCCATGTTCAGCGTACTGATCTTCCTCAAGGGCTATATCGGCAATATCGGCCTCTCGATCCTGGCCCTGACGGTGATCGTGAAGGCGATCTTCTTCCCGCTGGCGAATCAGAGCTACGAGTCGATCAGCAAGATGAAGAAGATCCAGCCTCAGACCGACGCGCTGAAGAAGCAGTACGAGGGCGACCCGACCAAGCTCCAGCAGGAGACCATGGCCCTGTATCAGCGGGAGAAGATCAATCCGCTGATGGGCTGCCTGCCCCAGTTGATCCAGATCCCGGTGTTCTATTCGCTCTACAAGGTGCTGACGGTCACCATCGAGATGCGCCACGCGCCCTTTTATGGCTGGGTGCACGACCTCTCCGCGCGCGATCCCACCAGCATCTGGACCCTGTTCAACCTGATCCCGTGGAACCCGGCGTCCCTGCCGCTGCTCGGGACCTATCTGGACGGCCCGCTGCATATCGGCCTCTGGCCGCTGATCTACGGCTTCACCATGTGGCTGAGCCAGTCGATGAGCCCGCCGGCGCCGGATCCGACCCAGCAGCGCATCTTCCAGCTCATGCCGATCCTGTTCACCTTCACGCTGTCGCAGTTCACCGTCGGGCTGCTGATCTATTGGTGCTGGAGCAACACGCTGGGCATCCTGCAGCAATACGTGATCATGCGCCGCTACAAGGTCGACAACCCGATCGACAAGTTCCTCTCGCGGTTCGGCGGGGCCAAGGCGGCGACCGGGTGACGGAGGTTCCGGCCGAGACGGCGTTCACGGCCGAGGCGCTCGAGGCCGCGCGGGTGCTGTTCGCCCGTCCGGCGGTGTTCATGATGGGGGCGAGCCAGATCACCGGCCTGCCCGCCGCCGATCTGCCGGAAGTGGCCTTCGCCGGCCGCTCCAATGTCGGCAAGTCCTCGCTGATCAACGGCCTGGTCGGCCAGCATCGCCTGGCGCGAGCGTCCAATGAGCCGGGGCGGACCCGCGAGGTGAACTTCTTCGTGCTGGACGAGCGGCTGCGCCTGGTCGACCTGCCCGGCTATGGCTTCGCGCGGGCGTCCAAGGGGACCACCGCCCAGTTCCAGAACCTGGGCCGCGCCTATCTGCGCGGCCGGCCCAACCTGAAGCGGGTCTATTTGCTGATCGACGCGCGCCATGGGCTCAAGGAGGTCGACGCCGAGGCCCTGGACGCCCTCGACGTCGCCGCCGTGTCCTACCAGATCGTCCTGACCAAGGCCGACAAGCTGAAACCCGCCGAGGTCGCGGCCGTGACCGAGCAATCGGCGCGCGCCGTGGCCAAGCGGCCGGCGGCGTTTCCGCGTGTCCTGGCCACGTCATCCGAGAAGGGCGGCGGCCTTCCCGAGCTCCGCGCCGAAATCGCCCTGGCCTGCGGCGTGGAGACCTGAACGCGCGCCGCGCCCGTTCGTTTTCCTACCCACTTCGTCATCGCCGGCCTTGTGCCGGCGAGGTGAGAGAGGTGGTGAAGAAGTCTGCACCCATGCCGCCCAAAGGGTGACAACCTGCCCCGGTTGCGGCTATGTCGCGGCGCCATGACCGACGCTCCCGCTTCTCCCGATCCCATAGACGACGAGCCTGGCTGGGCCACCGCCCGGACACTCGCCGAGGCGTTGCCCTATATCCAAGTCTATGACCGCGAGACGGTGGTGATCAAATATGGCGGCCACGCCATGGGCGAGGAGCGGGTCGCCAAGCAGTTCGCCGCCGACGCGGTCCTCTTGAAGCTGCTGGGCGTCCATCCGGTGGTGGTCCATGGCGGCGGGCCGCAGATCAGCCGCATGCTGGAGCGCGCCGGGGTCAAGTCCACCTTTGTCGACGGCCTGCGCGTCACCGACGCGGCCACCATGGAGGTCGCCGAAATGGTGCTGTCCGGCGCCATCAACAAGGAGATCGTCCACCTGATCAACCGCGCCGGCGCCGAGGCCGATGTCCGGGGGGTGGGCCTGTCGGGCAAGGACGCCCGCATGATCACGGTGGAGAAGACCCGCAAGACCCGCCGCGACGCGGATTCGAACATCGAGCAGATCGTCGACCTCGGCTTCGTCGGCGACCCGAGCCAGGTCGATCCGAAGCTGATCGAGGCCCTGATCTATGCCGACGAGGACTATGTGCCGGTGGTCGCGCCGATCGGCGTGTCCGAGGAGGGCGAGACCTACAACATCAACGCCGACACCGTGGCCGGCGCCCTGGCCGGCGCGCTGCGGGCCAAGCGCATGCTGCTGCTGACCGACGTGGCCGGGGTGCTGGACGCCAACGGCGCGCTGATCCGCCAGATGAGCCTGGACGAGGCCCGCCGGATGATCGCCGACGGGGGCGCCACCGGCGGCATGATCCCGAAGCTGGAGACCGCGATCGCGGCGGTGGAATCCGGGGTCGAGGCCGTGGTGATCCTGGACGGCCGCCGCCCCCACGCCATGCTGACCGAACTCTTCACCCAATACGGCGCCGGCACCCTGGTGCAGGCGTGAGCCGGGGCGCGTCCAACCCCTTCTCCCGCAAGGGAGAAGGCAATTTGACCGTCGACCTGACCCATATCGACGTCTGGCTGTTCGACCTGGACAATACGCTCTATCCGCCCGAGACCGCCTTCATGGGCCTGATCGAGGCGCGGATGACCGAATTCGTCGCCAACCATGTCGGCCTGTCCCACGACGACGCCCATGCGCTGCAGAAGAAGTATTATATCGAGCTTGGCACGACGCTGGCCGGCCTGATGGCCCATCATGGGGTCCGGCCGGAGGACTATCTGGACCATGTCCATGACGTGCCGTTGGACAGCCTCACCGCCGACCCCGAGCTGATCGCCGCCATCGCCCGCCTGCCTGGCCGCCGGCTGGTGTTCACCAATGGCGACGAGAACCACGCCGGCCGGGTGCTGGCCCATCTGGGCCTGGCCGAACTGTTCGAGGACACCTTCCACATCGCTTCGGCCGATTTCGTGCCCAAGCCGCATCCGGATACGTTCGGCCGGCTGCTCAAGGCCCACGCCATCACGCCCGCCAAGGCCGCCTTCTTCGAGGACAGCGAAAAGAACCTGGCGCCCGCCGCCGCGCTGGGGATGACCACCGTCCTGGTCGGCCCGCACGCCGAGGCCTCGACCGCACCCTTCGTTCACTACCGCACGCACAAGCTCGCGCCGTTCCTGAACAACGCGCGGGTAAGGGAGACCGCCGCATGACCACCCAGGATCGCCTGGCCCAACTGGAACACACCGTCGACGAGGCCTGGGAAAAGCGCGACGCGATCAGCGACACCACCACCGGCTTCGTCCGCGAATCCATCATGGCGGTCATCGACATGCTCGACCTCGGCCAGATCCGCGTGGCGGAGAAGATCGACGGCGAGTGGGTGACGCGGCAGTGGCTGAAGAAGGCGGTGCTGATGTCCTTCCGCCTGCGCGCCAATAGCCTGATGGTGAATGGCGGCGGCCTGACCCACGAGACCGGGCTCGGGCCCTGGTGGGACAAGGTCCCGGGCAAGTGCGCCGATTGGACCGCCGCCGACTTCGCCCGGGCCGGTTTCCGCTCCGTCCCCGGCGCGGTGGCGCGGCGCGGCGCATTCATCGCCCGCAACGTCGTGCTGATGCCCTCCTTCGTGAATATCGGGGCCTATGTCGACGAGGGGACCATGGTCGACACCTGGGCCACGGTCGGCTCCTGCGCCCAGATCGGCAAGCACGTGCATATCTCCGGCGGCGCCGGCATCGGCGGGGTGCTGGAGCCGCTGCAGGCCAATCCGACCATCATCGAGGATAACTGCTTCATCGGCGCTCGTTCGGAAGTGGCCGAGGGCGTGATCGTCGGCGAGGGCGCGGTGCTGTCGATGGGGGTGTTCATCTCCGGCTCGACCAAGATCATCGACCGCAAGACCGGCGAGGTCCATCGCGGGCGCGTCCCGCCCTATTCGGTGGTGGCGCCGGGCACCCTGCCCGACCCCTATGACGCCAGCCGGCCGAGCCTGGCCTGCGCGGTGATCGTCAAGACCGTCGACGCCCAGACCCGCTCCAAGACCTCCCCGAACGAACTGCTCAGGGACGCCTGAGAGCGGCGAGAAGCTGCTCCCCTCCGGGGGAGCTGTCGCGAAGCGACGGAGGGGGAACTTTCGGCCAAGCCCGCGCGCGCGGCCAAGGCCCCCCTCCACCGCTACGCGGTCCTCCTTCCCCGACGGGAGAGGATTTGGATCTCAGTAAACCACTCCGGTCAGGTACAGTCCCTCCGCAGGCGCGACGGGGCCACAGGCCTGGCGGTCCTTCGCCTCCAGCGCCGCTTTCAAGGCGTCGGCCGACCAGCGTCCCAAGCCGACCTCGACCAGGGAGCCGGTCATCGAGCGGACCTGGCGGTGCAGGAACGAACGGGCGGCGAATTCGACCAGCACCGCCTCGCCCTCGCGGCGGACCGTGGCCGCATCCAGCGTCTTGATCGGCGATTTGGCCTGGCAAGCAGCGTCGCGGAAGGTGGTGAAATCATGCTGGCCGACGAGGGCCTGGGCCGCCCTATGCATGGCCGCCGCGTCGACCTGTTTCTTCACGTGCCAGACCCGGCCGCGATCCAGCGCCGGCGGGCTTTGCCGGTTCAGGATGCGGTAGAGGTAGCGTCGCCCGGTCGCCGAGAACCGGGCGTGGAAGTCCAGCGCGGCGACCTCCGCCGTCACCACGGCGACCGGCTCGGGGACCAGATGGGCGTTCAGCGCGTCACGGACCACCTCGGGGCGCCAGTCCTTGGCCAGGTCGATCTGGATCACCTGGGCGGTGGCGTGGACGCCGGTGTCGGTGCGGCCGGCGGCGACCACCCGGACCGCCTCGCCGCAGAACGCGGTCACGGCCCGCTCCAGCGAACCCTGCACGGAGGGCTGGCCGGCCTGGAGCTGGAAGCCGCAATAGGGCCGGCCGTCATATTCGATGACCAGGCGATAGCGCGGCATCAGGTCAGGATGCTTCCGGCCGCCAGGGGAAAACCGCGCAGGAAGGCGCCCGCGTCCTGGGCCCCGCGCCCCTCGCGCTGGGCCCGGAGGATCCGCACCGCGCCCTCGGCGCAGGCGATCAGGAGGCCGTCGTCCAGGGCTTGGCCGGGCGCGCCCTCGCCGTCCTCGACCCGCGACAGCAGCGCCTTGACCCGCACCGGCCCCTTGTCCGACGGGGCCAGGAACCAGGCGCCGGGAAAGGGCGAGAGGCCGCGGATGCGCCGATCGACCTCCTCGGCGGCGCGGCTCCAGCGGACGCGCGCCTCGGCGGGGCGGATCTTCTTGGCGTAGGTGACGCCATCGGCCGCCTGGGGAATCTCGGTGACGCCGCCGCGCTCGATCCCCGCCAGGGCCGCCGGCCAGAGCGCCGCGCCGATCGGCGCCAGGCGGTCATGCAGGCTGCCGGCCGTCTCCAGGGCGTCGATCCGAACGGTCTCGGACAGCAGCACGGCCCCTTCGTCCAGGCCCTCGCTCATCCGCATCACCTGGACGCCGGTCACCCGGTCGCCGGCCATGATGGCCCGCTGGATCGGCGCCGCGCCGCGCCAGCGCGGCAGGAGCGAGCCGTGCAGGTTGAAACAGCCGAGCCGGGGCGCGGCCAGCACCTCGGCGTTCAATATCTGACCGAACGCCACCACCACCGCCGCGTCCAGCCCAAGCGCGCGGAAAGCCGCGACCTCGACGGGATCGCGCATCGAGACGGGGGTGCGGACCGGCCAGCCGGCGGCCTCGGCGAAGGCCTGGACCGGAGACGGCCTCAAGGCTTGGCCCCGCCCCCGCGGGGCCGGCGGCTGGGAATAGACGGCGGCGATCTGGTGCCCGGCCTCGGCCACGGCGGCCAGGGACGGAACGGCGAAATCGGGGGTGCCAAGGAAGGCGATGCGCATGGGATGGGTTTAGCGGCTGGCGGGGCGAGACGGAACCGCCATGGCGGCGAGCCGTTCAAGGAACCTGTTTTGACCCTGATGGCCTTTGGCCGATGGAGATTCGAAGATGCGCCCGATCCTGGTCGCCAGCCTGTGCCTCGCCGCCGCGGCCTGCTCGCGCGGCGATGAGAACCGCATCCGTGACGACACTCATGCGGCGAGCCAGGACCTGGCTGCCGCCGCCCAGAATGTCAAGAACGACCCGACCGTCCAGCAAGCCGGCGCCGACGCCCGCCAGGCCGCCCACGACGCCGCCGTCTCGGTGCGCAAGGGCGCGGCCGACGCCGAGATCAAGAGCGGCGAAGCCCTGATCGAATCCGGAGACAAGGCCAAGGCCCATGCCCGCGCCGACAGCGGCGGACAGTAGGGACAGTTCGTCCTTCACTGAGGCTACGGCGTTCACATATCGGGAAAAACGGCCTTCACCTCCAGTTCCTTCCCGTTTCGGCGAGGGGACAACGAAGTGGTGGAGGGGCTTTGCCGGCGCAGTGGCGCTGCAGACACCCCCCACCGGCGCTTCGCGCCAGCTCCCCCAGAGGGGCGCAATGTTCAGCTTAGGCCGCTTTCGCCGCCTTTTTTACCTTGCTCACCGCCCGTTCGCGCTTCAGGCGAGACAGGTGGTCGATGAAGAGGACGCCGTCCAGGTGGTCCATCTCGTGCTGGATGCAGACGGCGAACACGCCCTCGGCCTCCTCTTCGACGGGCTCCCCCTGATAGTTCAGATAGCGCAGCTTGACCTTGGCCGGCCGTTCGACCTCGTCATAGATATCGGGGACCGACAAGCAGCCTTCCTCGTAAGGCTGGGTCTCTTCCGAGCGCCAGAGGATTTCCGGATTGACGAAATAGCGCGGCTGGCGCTCGCCCTCGCCTTCGCGCGAGGAGATGTCCATCACGATCACCCGCTTGGGCACACCGATCTGAATCGCGGCCAAACCGATGCCAGGGGCGTCGTACATGGTCTCCAGCATGTCATCCATCAGCGCGCGCAGGTCATCGTCCACGGCCTCGACGGGCGTGGAGACCTTCTTCAGGCGCGGATCCGGAACGGTCAGAATTTCGCGTATCGCCATGGCCTGCAGGTAGGTTAGCCCACTTCAGCCGTCAAGACGGGCGCCTCGTCCCGCGCGGGCCCAGCCAGCTTGGCCAATGGTCGCACCCCGCTCTCCACCGGCTCCAGCACCGGCAAGGCCTTGCCCTCATGGTCGACGGCCAGATCCTCGAACCGGCGGGCCTGGGTCAGGACCTGGCTCTCCAGCGAGCCGACAAAGGCGTTGTAGCGCCCGACCGCGCCCTCCAGCGCCTTGCCGACGCCCGCCGCGTGGGCGCCCATCACCGAGATGCGCTTATAGAGTTCGCGCCCGAGGGCGGCGATCTTGTCGGCGTTGGCGGCCTGTTCCTCGACCCGCCAGCCATAGGCCACCGCCTTGCAGAGCGCGAACAGGGTCGTGGGTGTGACCAGCAGCACCCGCTTGTCCATCGCCTCGGTCATCAGGTCGGGCGTGCGGTCCAGCGCGGCGGCCAGGAAACCGTCGCCCGGCACGAACATGGCCACGAAGTCCGGCGAGCCCTCCTTCTGGAACTGGTCCCAATAGGCTTTGGAGGACAGGCCGGTCATGTGCGTGCGCACGCTTTGGGCGTGGCGGGCCAGGGCGGCGTCGCGGCCGGCCTCGTCGACCGCGTCCTGGGCCTCCAGGAAGGCGTTCAGCGAGCATTTGGCGTCGATCACGAACACGCCGCCGCCGGGCATGCGCACCTTGACGTCCGGGCGCCGGCGGCCCTCGTCGGTGTCGACCGAGAATTGCTCCTCGAAATCGAAGCGCTTCGAAAGCCCCGCCGCCTCCAGCACATTGCGCAGGGTCTGCTCGCCCCAGCGACCCTGAACGCCGGCCCCCCTCCGCATCGCTAGAGACAGCTTGCGCGCCTCGGCCTGGGTGTCGCTCGAAGCCTGCATCAGGGCGGCGATCTGAGCCTTCAGGCCGCCGGTCTCCTCGGCGCGGGCCTTTTCCGCCGCCAAGGCCTGCTCCTGGAACTTGGCCAGGGTGTCGGCCACCGGCTTGAGCTGGGCCTCCATTCGGGTCTTGGCCAGCTCTTCCTGGGACTTGAAGGTCTCGGTGGCGCGGGCGACCAGGTGTTCGGCCACCGCCTGGGCGGATTCGGCGGCCTGGGCGCGCAGGAGTTCGCCCATGGTCGCCTGACCGGCTTCGTTCAGCCGCAGCCGTTCCTGGGCGCGGGACAGTTCGCGGTCCAGCTCGGCGACCTGGGCGCGGGCGCGAGAGCATGAGGAAGTTTGTGGCGCCTGACGCCGCGGAGGATTCCTGGTAGCCTAGCGGTCAAGGATGGCGTGACTTTCGGAGGGTGCGCTGCGTCCAAAATCGCGACCTGGAGCCGCGCCCTCCCAGCCAGACGGCGACG
>DATAYD010000043.1:0-32937 GCA_036272715.1 Caulobacteraceae bacterium
CCAACGACCACGTCAATATGAGCCAGTCGTCGAACGACACCTATCCGACGGCCATGCACATCGCCTGCGCCGAGCAGGTGGCCCATGACCTGATGCCGGGCCTGGCGCATCTGCACACGGCGCTGGACGCCAAGGCCAAGCAGTTCGAGCACATCATCAAGATCGGCCGCACCCATACCCAGGACGCCACGCCCCTGACGCTCGGCCAGGAATTCTCGGGTTATTCGGCGCAGATCGCGGCCGCGACCCGCCGGATCAAGGATAGCCTGTGGGGCCTCTACGAACTGGCCCAGGGCGGCACGGCGGTCGGCACCGGCCTGAACGCGCCCATAGGGTTCGCCGAGAAGGTGGCCGAGCGGATCGCCGTCATCACCCGCCTGCCCTTCGTGACCGCGCCGAACAAGTTCGAAGCCCTGGCCGCCCACGACGCCATGGTCTACAGCCACGGAGCGATCAATTCGGCCGCCGCGGCCCTGTTCAAGATCGCCAACGACATCCGCTTCCTCGGCTCCGGCCCGCGCTCGGGCCTGGGCGAACTGTCCCTGCCGGAGAACGAGCCGGGCTCCTCGATCATGCCGGGCAAGGTCAATCCGACCCAGTGCGAGGCCATGACCATGGTCTGCGCCCAGGTGTTCGGCAACCAGACCACCATGACCGTCGCCGGCGCCTCGGGCCATTTCGAGCTGAACGTGTTCAACCCGGTGATGGCCTACAACTTCCTGCAATCGGTGCGGCTCCTGTCCGACGCCTCGGTCAGCTTCACCGACCATTGCGTCGTGGGGATCGAGGCGCGCGAGGATAATATCAAGGCCGCGCTGGAACGGTCCTTGATGCTGGTCACCGCGCTCGCGCCCAAGATCGGCTATGACGCGGCGGCCAAGATCGCCAAGACCGCGCACAAGAACGGCACCACCCTGCGCGACGAGGCGGTCGGCGGCGGCTATGTCACCGACGCGGAGTTCGACGAAGCGGTGCGGCCGGAAAAGATGATCTCGCCGGGCTGAGCCGCGCCCGTGGCCGATCCGATCAACCTGAACCGCGCCCGCAAGGCCAAGGCGCGCGCCGAGAGCGACGCGGCCGCCGCGGCCAACCGCGTCAAATTCGGCCGCACCAAGGCGGAAAAGGCCAAGGCCGCGGCCGAGGCCGCCAAGCTGGACCGCGCCCTGGACCAGGCGCGCCGCGAGGAATGACGCCGGGCCTCGCGCCCAATCGGGTAAGGGCTTGACGCCGCCCCCGGAAAGGCCTGCCTTGCGGATGGACAAAGGGCGATCGCCCCCTGGATCGGAAGTTCCATGTTTCCTCGCGTACCCGGCGGGCCCGTCCCGCGCCTTGTCTCCCTCGCCACCGCCGTCCCGCCCTTCGACATTCCCCAAAGCGAGGTTTCCGAGCGCGCGGTCGAGGCGTTCGCCAACACCCCCAACGCCGCGGCCTGGCTGGCGCCGATCTATCGCAACGCCGAGATCGAGACCCGGCATTCCTGCATGCCCTCCGACTGGTACCTGTCCGAGCACGGTTTCGGTGAGCGCAACGACCTGTTCCTGGACAACGCGGTCGCCCTGCTCGTCCGCGCCGCCCAGGACGCCCTGGACCAGGCGGGCCTGGCGCCGGAACAGATCGACACGATCGTCACGGTCTGCTCGACGGGGATCGCCACCCCGGCCCTGGACGCGCGGGTGATGGAGCACATCGCCTTTCGCCGGAACGTCGAGCGCCTGCCGATCTTCGGGCTCGGCTGCGCGGGCGGCGTCCTGGGTCTGGCGCGGGCCTCGGCCATGGCCCAGGCCCGGCCGGCGACGCGCGTCCTCCTGCTGGTGGTCGAGCTCTGCGGCCTGACCTTCCGCCTGCAGGACCGCTCCAAGAGCAACCTCGTCGCCACCGCCCTGTTCGGCGACGGCGCCGCGGCGGCGATCGTAAGCTGCCGGTCCGACCATGCGGATCGGCCCCGCCTGGGGCCATGGGGCGAGCATACCTGGCCGGGCAGCCTGGACGTGATGGGCTGGGAGGTGGCCGACGACGGGCTGAAAGTGGTGTTCAGCCGCGACATCCCCACCCTGGTTCGCCAGGACCTGCGCCCGATCGTCGACGCGTTCCTGGCCCGGCACAACGCCAGTTTGGACGACCTGGCCGGCTTCGTCTGCCATCCGGGCGGCGCCAAGGTGCTGGATGCGCTGGAGGACTGTTTCGACCTGCCCAAGGGCCAGCTCGACCACGCCCGCCGCGTGCTGCGCGCCCACGGCAATATGTCGGCCGCCACCGTCCTGTTCGTCCTGAAGGCGGCGCTGGACGCCGCCGAGGCCGGCCCCCTGCTGATGACCACCCTCGGCCCGGGATTCACCGCCGGCTTCCTGGTGGTGGAGGCGGAGGCGGAATGACACTGCTCCAGGCCCTGGCCGACCGCCCGGTCCTGTGGATCGTGGCCCTGGTCGCGGTCCAGCGCCTGAGCGAGCTGTGGCTGGCGCGGGCCAACGCCCGCCGCCTGATCGCCCATGGCGCGCGAGAGGTGGGCGCGGCCCACTATCCGCTGTTCATCGCCCTGCATTCCAGTTGGCTCGTGGCCATACTGGCGACCACGCCCTGGACGCGCCAGCCGGACTGGCTCCTGATCGGCGTCTTCGCCCTGATGCAGTTCGCCCGGTTCTGGGTGGTGGCCAGCCTCGGCCCCTATTGGACCACCCGGATCATCACGGTCGACACCGCGCCCCTGGTCCGGCGCGGGCCCTATCGCTGGGTCCGCCATCCCAACTATTGGGTGGTCAGCATCGAGATCGCGACCCTGCCCCTGGCGTTCGGAAACTGGCCCGTCGCCCTGGTCTGGACCGTGCTGAACGCCCTCCTGCTGCGCCATCGCATCCGCCTGGAGGAACAGGCCCTGTCCGGGCGTGGCCATGCTGCGTAAACGCTCGATCAACCTCGCCGGCCACGCCACCTCCCTCGCCCTGGAACCTGAGTTCTGGGATGCGCTGACGGCGCGGGCGAGCGCGCGGGCCATCAGCGTGGCCGCCCTGATCGCCGAGATCGACGCCGCGCGGGGCGCGCGCCCGCTGGCGTCGGCGTGCCGTGTCACGGCCTTGGGATGGGCCAGCGAATAGGCCCAACCTCCACCGTCATCGCCGGCCCCTGTGCCGGCGATCCATTCCGTGAGGCCGGGGCGATCCAATCCGCGGCCAAGAAAACCCGTTCGTTCACGGAATGGATCGCCGCGACAAGCGCGGCGATGACGATGGAGTGGTGAACGGAACGCTCACCCTTAAATGCCCGCTCCTTCGTGCTACATATGTTCCCAGCGATTCCGAAAGCCGCCCGTGTCTGACCTCCCCGCCCCCCGCATCAGCGACCTCGCCCGCGCCGACGGCCCGGCGCCCGACTATCTGGCCGGCCTGAACCCGGAGCAGCGCCGCGCGGTCGAGGCGATCGAGGGGCCGGTGCTGGTCCTGGCCGGCGCCGGCACCGGCAAGACCCGCGTCCTGACCACCCGCCTGGCACACATCCTGGCTACCGGCCACGCCCGCCCATGGGAGCTGTTGGCCGTCACCTTCACCAACAAGGCCGCGCGGGAGATGCGCCACCGCATTACCGGCATTATCGGCGACCAGGCCGAGGGCCTGCGCTGGCTCGGCACCTTCCATTCGATCGCGGCCCAGATCCTGCGCCGCCACGCCGAACTGGTCGGCCTGAAATCCAGCTACACCATCATTGATGTCGACGATCAGGAACGCCTGATCAAACAGCTCCTGGAAGCCGAACGCATCGACGCCAAGCGCTGGACGCCCCGCAACCTCGCCGGCCTGATCGACCACTGGAAGAACCGCGGCTGGACGCCCGAGAAACTGCCGCCGGCCGAGGGCGCGCATTTCGCCAACAACCAGGGAGCCAAGCTCTATGCGATGTACCAGGATCGCCTGCGGGTCCTGAACGCCTGTGATTTCGGCGACCTGCTGCTGCACAACCTGACCATCTTCACGGCCCATCCGGACGTGCTGGCGAGCTTTCACGACCGCTTCAAATACATGCTGGTCGACGAGTACCAGGACACCAATGTCGCCCAGTACCTGTGGCTGCGCCTGCTGGCCCAGAGGCGCCGCAACCTCTGCTGCGTCGGCGACGACGACCAGTCGATCTATGGCTGGCGCGGCGCCGAGGTCGACAACATCCTGCGTTTCGAGCGCGATTTTCCCGGGGCCGAAGTGGTCCGGCTGGAGCGCAACTACCGCTCCACCGAACACATCCTGGCCGCCGCCAGCGGCCTGATCGCGGCCAACAAGGGCCGGCTGGGCAAGACCCTGTGGACCGAAGCCGCCGGCGGGGCCAAGGTCCAGGTGCGCGGCGTCTGGGACGGCGAATCCGAGAGCCGGCTGATCGGCGAGGAGATCGAGCGCGCCCACAAGAACCAGCGCCGCTATAGCGACATCGCCATCCTGGTCCGCGCCAGCTTCCAGATGCGCGCCTTTGAAGAGCGGTTCGTGATGCTGCGGATCCCCTACAAGGTGATCGGCGGCCCGCGCTTCTTCGAGCGGGCCGAAATCCGCGACGCCCACGCCTATCTGCGCCTGATCCAGTCTCCCGACGACGACCTGGCCTTCGAGCGGATCGTCAATGTCCCCAAGCGGGGCGTCGGCGACACCACGGTCTCGCGCCTGCTCCAGATCGCCCGCGGCCATGGGGTCAGCGCCGATACGGCCGCCCGCGAACTCGCCCACTCCGACGAGATCGCCGCGCGCGCCCGCACCGCCCTGGCCAATTTCCTGCGCGACATGGACCGCTGGCGCGCCCTGGCCCAGACCACCGCCCATCCGCGCCTTCTGGAAACCATCCTGGAGGAGAGCGGCTATACCGACGCCCTTCGCCTGGACAAGGGGCCGACCAGCCAGACCCGGCTGGAGAACCTGAAGGAACTGGTCCAGTCCATGGCCGCCTTCGAGACCCTGCAGGCCTATCTGGAACACATCTCCCTGGTCATGGACCTGGATCGCGAGGCCGCGGATGACGCGGTCCAGATCATGACGCTGCACTCGGCCAAGGGCCTGGAATTCCCGCTGGTCTTCCTGCCCGGTTGGGAAGAAGGCGTGTTCCCCAGCCAGCGCAGCCTCGACGAGAACGGCGAAAAGGGCCTCGAGGAGGAACGCCGCCTGGCTTACGTAGGGATCACGCGCGCGCGTGAAGATGCGCGTATCAGCTTCGCCGCCAACCGGCAGGTCTACGGCCGCTGGACCAGCCAATTGCCTAGTCGCTTCGTCGACGAGATGCCGCTCGCCAATGTCGATGCGGCCAGCGACACCGGCTATTACGGCGGCGGCCCCGGCCTGCGGGAAAAGGTGTCCAGCCGCTGGGACGACGCCCAGACCTTCGCCAGCGCCGGCTATTCGTCGCCCGGCTGGCGCCGCGCCCAGGCGCACGGCGCGCAAAACGGAGGCGCCCAGAACGGGAGCGCCCGCGCCTATGCCGGCGGCGGCGGACGCCAGGGCGTCATCGAAGGCGAAGGCCGCCTGGTCGCGACCTCGACCCCCGACTCCAGCAGCTACAAACGCGGCGAACGCGTATTCCACCAGAAATTCGGTTACGGCGTCGTGGCGGCGGTGGAGGGCAACAAACTGACCGTCGCCTTCGACAAGGCGGGAGAGAAGAAGGTGATCGACACGTTTGTCGAGCGGGCCTGAGAGACTGTTTGGAAAAGTCAGGCGCGCGCCTCATCCTGCGTCTGTTGTCATCCTGAACCTGTCGAAGGACGCACGCGGCGCGGTAGAAGCGTCCTTCGACACGGGGCTCCACGCCTAATCAGGATGACAAAGTCGAGTGGAAATACAAAATGGACGTCATGCTGAGTAGTCGGCGCAGCCGACGTGTCGAAGCACGCACCTTGGCGCCTGAACGTTCGACTTCAAAGAAGATTTCAACCCCAAGTTCGTCAGGTCCACCAAGTCTATGCTTCTGGACCTCCGACAACGCCTCGTGAATCACCACTTTCTTCCTTGGTGAACTTGGTGGTGAAATAGGCCGTCGCCCAATTCCATCCCACGCTAGAGCCAATGCATCAGAGCATTTTCTGACGACGAACCGGTGTCCACTTCGTCGAAAAATGCTCTAGAACAGCGCCGTGACCGTCGCCCGCGCGGAAATCGGCTCCAGCCCCGGCCCGCGGCGGAAGTTTTTTCGAATCGGCCCCCGCGGCCTGCCCATGGGCCTGGGCGGTCAGAAAACCGGACGCGCAGGCGAAGATCATCGCCTTGATGGCGCGCCGGCCGATTCTCATGGGAGCCCCCGCCGCTGATCCAGCCGAACCATGCGCGTCAAGCCAACGGCGCGGCAGGCGAACCGAGTCTCCTCGCGCGACAAGGCGACCGGCGGCTCGGCTATACTTTGGCGGCGTCTAAAGAAAGACGGGCGCTGAGGTCAAGTTATTGTTGGATAACGGAGCTTGATAATCCTCGCGACCAGGTTCCGCTGATTGACCACGCGAACGCGCCTAAAGCTGCATCCCGCCCGAAACCTCGATCCGTTGGGCGTTGACCCATCGGTTGTCCTCGCAGAGCAGCGAGGCGATCATCAGGCCGATATCGTCGGGCAGGCCGACGCGGCCCAGCGCCGTCATGTCCGCCAGGCGTTTGTTCACGCCCGGATTGTCGCGGACTACGCCGCCGCTGAAATCGGTGGCGATGGCGCCTGGCGCGACGGTGTTGACCGCGATCCCGCGCGCGCCCAGTTCCGCGGCCAGGTAGCGGGTCAGAACTTCGATCGCGCCCTTCATGGACGCATAGGCGCTGCTGCCCGGCATGGATATGCGGGTCAGGCACGACGACAGGTTCACGACCCGGCCGCCGTCCCGGATCAGCGGCAGCAGCTTCTGGGTCAGGAAGTAGACGCCCTTGAAATGGACATTGTAGAGGCCGTCCAGTTCCGCCTCGGTGGTCTGGGCGAACATCTTCTGCACCGAGGTCCCCGCATTGTTGACCAGGTAATCGAAGCCTTCGGCGCCCAATTCGCCGAGCGCCCCGCGCGCGTCGTCCACGAACGCGTCGAACGCGCCGACATCGCCGGTGTCGAGCTTCAGGGCGATGGCCTTGGCCCCCGCCTCGCGAGCCGCCGCGACCACCTCGTCCGCCGCCGCCCGATTGGCGTTGTAGGTGAAGATCGAGTCCACGCCGCGCCCGGCCAGGCTGATCACCGTGCTTCGGCCAAGGCCGCGGCTGCCGCCCGTGACGACGGCGATTTTCTGATTTGAATTCATGGGGCTCTCGGTCGGCATGGGCGCGCTCCTGTCTCTTTGATTATGGCGCAGGCTATCGCGGTCGGACGCCCCGATTGAATGGCGGAATTCGCCGGCTTCTTGCCTAATCCTGCCGCGCGCCATATCGGTAGAGGGCCGCGCCGCGAAGAAAGGGAGCTTCATGCTGGACGCCTTGGTGGACGCCGTGATCCGCTATACCGACGCGCTGGCCAGCGAGGGACCATTGGTCACCGCGATCGAAGGCCTGACCCTTCTACGGTTCGATCATGAAAAACCGCCCGCCCACATGATCTACAAACCCGCCCTCTGCCTCGTGGTTCAGGGAGCGAAATGGGCGATGTTCGGGGACCGGCGCTTCGACTATCGCGCGGGCCAGGCCTTGGTGGTCAGCGCCGAATTGCCGTCGCTGGCGCGTGTGGTCGAGGCCAGCCCCGGCAAGCCCTATCTCGGCGTGATCATCGAGTTCGACCTGGCCGTCATGCGCGCGGTCATGGAAGAACTGGAGGCGCCGCCCAGCCCGGCCGGCGACGTCAGCAGCGGCGTGTTCGTGGCCGATTTCAATGGGCCCATGGCCGATTGCGCGCTCCGGATGGTCCGGCTGCTCGATACGCCGGCGGCGATCCCGATGCTCCAGGCCGCGATCCTGCGTGAGCTCTGCTATTGGCTGCTGACTGGCCCCCACGGCGCCGAGATCGCCAAGCTGGTCCTGGCCAACAGCCGGCCTCAACGCCTGATGGCCGCGCTCCACGCCTTGCGCGAACGGTTCACCGAGCCGGTCCGCATCGAGGCCCTGGCCCGGACGGCGCGGATGAGCCCTTCGGCGTTCCATCGCCAGTTCAAGGCGCTCACCGCCATGACCCCGCTGCAGTACCAGAAGCAGCTTCGCCTGCTCGAGGCGCGGCGCCTGCTGGTCGCGAACGCGGCCAATGTCGAGACCGCCGCCTTTCAGGTCGGCTATGAAAGCCCCTCGCAGTTCAGCCGCGAATATTCCCGCATGTTCGGCGCGCCGCCCCGACGCGACATCGCCGGGTTGAGCCGCGCGGCGTGACGGCTGCGCGAGCCGCCGCCTTCACCGCGCCGCGCGAGCTTCGACGCGCGTCTGCGGCCGACGGCGCGGCCCGGTGACACCGCCCGATTTTGTCAAGCCGCCGGACGGACATCGTGAGCGCTGGCGGCGGTGCGGCCATTGGAGGCCGCGGCGTCGTGAGCCCCCGGCCGGCTCTCCGCGAACTGGACCTCCGCCGACGGCATGTCGGCCGTGCAGACCACCGTGCGCAGCACCTTGACGTTGGTCGCGGTCGGATAGGCCTTGAAGGCCAGCCGCTCGCCCGCCTTCACGACCACCTGGACGCTCTGGCTGGCCCGCAGGGTGGATTCGTTCGGGAACGGGCCGTCCTGGCCCCTCGCGCGGGCGTCGCCCAGTTCGATCGCGACCTCGAGCACGCCGTCGTCCGCCATGGCGACGCCGACGGCCTTGACCACGATACGCACGGTGACGTCCCGATCCCGCTCGATGAAGGTCTCCGTGCCGCTGGCGCCGGCGAACACCAGCACCGCGTCCTGTGGGACCTGCAGGAAATTGTCGTCCTGGTCGCTCAACTTGAAATGGGCCATCGGCTCCTCGCTGGGTTCTCCGTCCAGGTCGAAACGCGCGGGGCGGGGCGCCGGCTCCGGGCGCCCGCCGAGATCGTGAGGCTCGCCTTTATAGACCGGCGCGGCTAGAGGACGCGCCCATGAGCAAATCGTCCGAAACCTTCGATCCGATCCAGATCATCGCCCGCGGCCCGCGCGGACAGGCCGAGGCCGCCGCCGCCGCGATCGACGCCGACCCGGCCCTGGAAGGCGCGACCTATTCGATCCTCGAAGAGGACGAAGACCGCGGCGTCTGGCGCATCGACGCCTATCCGACCAGCGCGGACGAAGCCGAGGCGTTGCGACAGGCGCTGGCCGGGTTCGCCGACCTTGTCGTGACCGCCGAAACGCTCGCCGACGCGGACTGGCTGGCCATGGCGCTGTCCGGCCTGCCGCCCGTGCGCGCGGGGCGGTTCTTCGTCTTTGGCGTCCACGATCGGGGCCGTACGCCCGCCAGCACGGTCAATCTTCGGATCGAGGCCGGCGCGGCGTTCGGCACCGGCCATCACGGCACCACGGTCGGCTGCCTCCTGGCCTATGACCGACTGCTCAAGGCTCGCCGGTTCGGCCGGGTGCTGGACGTCGGAACCGGAACCGGCGTCCTGGCCATCGCCGCCGCGCGCACGGGCGGCCGGATCGCGGTCGGCACGGATATCGATCCGGTCTCGGTGCGGATCGCCAGGGAGAACGCCAAGGTGAACCGCGCCGCCGCCCGCTTCGTCCACGCCTTCGGCCTGCGCGATCCGCTGGTGCGGGGGATAGGCCCTTATGACCTGGTCTTCGCCAACATCCTCGCGCGGCCCCTGGTCGGGCTGGCCAGCGAGATCAAGGGCGCATTGAAGCCCGGCGGCCGCGTGATCCTGTCGGGCCTCCTGCGCGTGCAGGAGCGCTATGTCCGGGCGGCCTACCTGTCGCGGGGGTTCCGGCTCGAACGGCGCATCCACCGCGACGCCTGGGCCACCCTGGTCCTGCGCCGAGGCTGATCCATCCTCGGAACGACCCCGGGCGCCTGGGTGTTCTTTAGCGTGAGGGCTGATCGAAACCGAACAGCGAAAGAGCGCTCAGATGAGCCACGCCGACCTCGAACCCCGTCCCCCAACGGACTACGACCGCCAATACCCCGCCCACCGGCCGGATCGGTCCACCCCCTGGTGGATCGCCGCCATGGTCGCGATGCTCGCCATCGTGGCCGCGGCGGTCGTGCTGATGAACCGCGACGAGACCAGCCAGCAGGCCGCCTATAACCAGGGCGTCAGCCAGGGAGTCTCCCAGGCCAGCGCGAACGACGCCACCCAACGCGCCGAGAGCGCCGCCGCCCAGGCCAACAGCGCCGCCGACGCGGCCAACGCCTCGGCGATCAACGCCCAGAACCACGCGGTCCTGCGCAACCAGCAGAACGAGGACAACCCCGCCCTGCAGCCGCATGCGCCAGCCGGGGTCAATTCCGCCGCGCCTCCGGGCGTAATTTCAAACTCCAGTTCCCCGCCCTCAACGCGATAGCCCAGGCGCCCCGTGAGCGACATCAACCTCGAACACCCTGACAAGGGCGATCACCCCACCACCGCGCCGACCAGCCGCATGGTCCGCTGGATCGCCGCGGTCGGGGTTCTGGTCGTCCTTGCGCTCGGCGCGAGCGTGGTCATCAACGCCAATCGTCCCGTGGCCGAACAGGTGGCGCGCCAGAACGCCAGCCATTCATCGGCCACGCCGATGATGGCGCCTCCGCCCCGTTAGACCGCGCCCCATTACACCACGCCATGAGCCACTTTGCGCCGGCGCGTGAGCCCGTTAGATTGGGCCATGCGCCAGACCTTCGACGAAACCACCGACCCCTCCTTTGGCCCGCGTCACGTGCCACTGATCCGCCAGGCCATGGCCTCGCAGGGACTGGACGGCTTTCTGGTGCCGCACGAGGACGAGCACCAGAATGAATACCTGCCGGCGGCCAATGACCGCCTGGCCTGGGCGACCGGCTTCACCGGTTCGGCCGGGGCCGCGGTGATCCTGAAGGACAAGGCCGCCGTGTTCGTCGACGGCCGCTATGCGCTGCAGGTGCGCGACCAGGTCGACGCCGGCGTGTTCGAGGTTCGCGACCTGATCGGCGAGGGCGTGCCCGGCTACCTGGAACAAGCGGCCGGCGCCGGCCAGACCATCGGCTACGACCCCCGCCTCCACAGCCCCGAGGCGCTGGAGCGTCTGCGCGCGGCGGCGGCCAAGGCTGGGGCGGCGCTGAGGGCGGTGGCCGACAATCCGCTGGACCAGGCCTGGGGCGCCGCGCGGCCGGCCCAGCCCGTCGCCGCGGTCGTCCCCCATTCGCTGGACCATGCCGGCGAGGCCTCCGCCGACAAGCGCGCGCGGATCGGCGCGGACCTCGCGGCGGCCGGCGCCCAGGCGGCGGTGCTGACCGCGCCGGCCTCGATCGCCTGGCTGTTCAATGTGCGCGGCGGCGACGTGATCCGCTCGCCCCTGCCCCTCGGCCAGGCCATCCTGAGGATGGATGGGACGGCCCAGTTGTTTCTTGACCCGGCCAAGGTGTCCATGGAGTTGCCGGCCTGGCTCGGCAACGCGGTCAGCCTGGAAAAGCCCGAAGCCCTGGCCGGCGCCCTCGCCGCGCTCAACGGCCAGGCGGTCATGATCGACCCCGCCCTGTCCTCCGCCTGGTATTTCGAGGCGCTGGAAGCCGCCGGCGCCGCCATCGTGCGCGCTGCCGATCCCACCGCCCTGCCCCGCGCCTGCAAGAACGCGGTCGAGATCGAGGGAACCCGCAGGGCCCACATCCGCGACGGCGCGGCCCTGACCCGTTTCCTGCACTGGGTCGCCACCGAGGCCCAGGCCAGCCTGCCCGACGAGGTCGAGGTGGTCCGCCGCCTGGAGGCGTTCCGCGAGGCCACCGGCGCGCTCCGGGACCTGTCCTTCGACACCATCGCCGGCGCGGAATCCAACGGCGCCGTGGTCCACTATCGCCCGACCCTGCGGCTCAACAAACGCACGGTGGCCGGCTCGCTGCTGCTGGTCGATTCGGGCGCCCAATATCTGGACGGCACCACCGACGTCACCCGGACCCTGGCCATCGGCGAGCCGAGCGCGGAAATGCGCCATCGCTTCACCCTGGTGCTGAAGGGCCACCTGGCCCTGGCGCGGGTGCGCTTCCCCGCCGGCACGACCGGCTCGGCGCTGGACGTGCTGGCCCGCGCGGCCTTGTGGTCGGCGGGCCTCGACTATGATCACGGCACCGGCCACGGCGTCGGCAGCTATCTGGGCGTCCATGAAGGCCCGCACCGGATCGCCAAGGTCCCGAACAGCGTCGCCCTGCGCCCCGGCATGATCGTCTCCAACGAGCCGGGCTACTACAAGGCCGGCGCCTACGGCATCCGGATC
Organism: Caulobacteraceae bacterium; assembly: GCA_036272715.1. GTDB lineage: Bacteria > Pseudomonadota > Alphaproteobacteria > Caulobacterales > Caulobacteraceae > Poindextera. The sequence continues at coordinate 12,233 of DATAYD010000043.1, forward strand.
GAGAACCTGCAGTTCGTCACCGCCCCGACCGAAATCGCCGGCGGGGAGCGTCCGATGCTCGGGTTCGAAACCCTGACCCTGGCGCCGATCGACCGGCGATTGGTCCAGGCGGAAATTCTTACCATCGAGGAACGGGACCAGCTCGATGCTTACCATGCCCGCGTGCTGGGCGTGATCGGCCCGCTGGTCGAGCCGGAGGTCCAGGCGTGGCTGGAAAGCGCCTGCGCCCCGCTGTGAAGGATCCGCGGCGCGCAGGGCGGCGACGAACCAGGATTAGTTGGAGATGACAAATCCTCTAAACCCCACCGTCATCCCGGCATTGCGCTTCGCTTCAGCCGGGATGACGAACAAGATAGACTTGCCCGTTAACCCGCGTTCGTCGCCCTGCCCGAAACGCGCACCCGTTGCAGGACGCCCGCGACACTGCTAGCCAAGCCGCCAGAGGCGGCGCCATGACCGCTTGAGGGTGATTTCGGCATGCGGCCCCCGATTGGAAACAGACGGCGCGCGCCGGACGGCGCCTCCTTCTGGGATATATTGACGTTCGATCGGTTGCTGACCGGCCCGGTGATCCATCTGATCTATTGGGCGGGCCTCGGCGTCATCGCCCTGTTCGGCTTCGCCGTCCTTGGCGCCTCGGTCGGCCTGGCGCTTCGGGAAGAAAACTGGCTGGGCCTGCTCCTGGCGATCCCGATCGCCGTGGCGGGCCTGCTGGTCGTGGCCGGAATGGTGCTGCTGTGGCGCGCGGTCTGCGAGTTCTATGTCGCGATCTTCCGCATCAGCGACGACCTGCGCGCCCTGCGCCGCTCCGATGAAGCGGTGCGGGGCCAGCCGCCGGCGCCTTAGAGGCGCTCCTGCGCGTTCTTCGACACGGCCGCCAAGACGACCTGCTCAGAATGACGAAGTAATTTGGAATCCCATCTATTTCGTCGTGCTGGGTGGGGCGGCTGTCATCGCACGTTCCCGCTCCTCGTCATTGCCGGCCTTGTGCCGGCAACCCATGCCGTGAAGGCGCCACACCCACACGGAAGCCGAAAGCTCACGGCATGGGTCGCCGCGACAAGCGCGGCGATGACCTGTGGGGAGGGGCCGGTCGAAGCACGCATCCGCCCGGCGGTCATCGCGCTTTTCAGGCCCCCTTCACCGTCCGGGTCAAATGCCAACCCTCTGACAGCACGTGATAGATCGGCTCGGGCATGACCCAGGTCGAGGCCCAGCGGCCCAGCAGCGCGGCGAGCAGCAGCGGGCCGACCAGGCCCGGATCCCGCGTCATCTCCATCAGGATCACCGCGCTGGTCAGCGGTGCCTGGACCACGCCGGACAGATAGGCCGCCATGCCCAGCACCACCGCGTCACGCCCGGCCATGGCGGCGAGGCCGGTATGGCCGATCATCGCGCCTATACCCGCTCCGATCGCCAGCGACGGGGCGAAGATGCCGCCGGGCGCGCCCGAAGCCGACGCCGCCAGGCTGGCGACGAATTTCCAGACCGCCAGATGGAGCCCGCTTCCCGCCCCGCCCTGCAACAGCGCCTTGGCTTCGTTATAGCCCGCCCCGAAGGTCGCCCCGCCCGAAGCGACCGCCGCGCCGGCCGCGACCAGGCCGCAGAGGCCGGCGAACAGGATAGGGCGCGCGCGCCGCCAGCGCGCGACGGCATTGTCTCTCGGCCCGATCAGAAAGTTCAGCGCGCGCGAGAACGCCCCGCCGCCAACCCCGCCGACCAGGCCGATCACCGGCGCGGCGAGCCAGGCGGCGCCCAAGGGCGTGCCGTTCGCCTGCACGCCGAAATACGCGTAGTCGCCCTGCAGGGCGTAGGACACCAGGCCGGCGATCACGACCACTAGGATCACCGTGGTGTGGGTGCGGCGCTCGAAGCTCTTGGCCAGTTCCTCCAGCGCGAACACGATGCCGGCGATCGGCGTGTTGAAGGCCGCCGCCACCCCCGCCGCGCCGCCGGCGATGATGATCGCCCGCCGGCCCGGCCCGCCCTTCAGGCCTCGGGTCAGGGTGCGCATGACGCCGGCGACCACCTGCACCGTCGGCCCCTCCCGCCCGATCGAGGCGCCGCAGACCAGGAGTGCGGCGGTCAGGACCACCTTCCAGGCGGCGGTCTTCAAGGTCACCCTCTGGCCGCCCCAACGCCCATGCCAGCGCTGCTCGGCCGCCGCGATCACCTGGGGAATCCCGCTGCCCGCCGCCTCCGGCGCGAACCGCCGCGTCAGCCAGGTCGCCGCCGCGAACCCCACGGGCAGCAGGACCAGCGCCACCCATGGCGACATCGCATAGAGCCGCGCATGCCAATCCATGGCCCGGTCGCAAAGCCGCGCGAACAGCGCCGCCGCCGCCCCGCCCAGCACCGCCACCGTGACGATCACCGCCATCCGCCAGGTGCGCCGGGCCCGCAGACGGCGAACCAGGGCCGCGCGGCGGCGGCCGGTATCGGACGATCGGCTGGACTCCGTCTGTCTCACCGCATCGGTATGCAGCCAAGCTAGAGCGCCGGCAATGCGCGTGCGCCGAGGAATGTCCCCGACCTCCGGCGATCCGCGGCGCCGCCAGCGCCCTTGGCATCCGTTCATCAGCGATCAGATGATGCGAATGCCGAATTCGCGGCGCAGATCGGCCAGCGGACGGCGCATGAAGATGTCGGGGGGCGCCCACGGCCAGCGTTTCGTCATGCGCCGCGCCTCGCCGACCGCGCGGCATATCCTCGGCGTGGCCAGAAGCGTCACCCACAGGCTTCTCAGATAGCCGAACTCCTTGAACAGCGTCCTGGCCTGTTGATCCCTGGCAAGGTAGGCGAGATAGCGCCGCGCACCCACGTCGCAAGAGACCAGCGTACGGGTGTCGGCGAGGGCTTCGTCATCGGGCGTGGTGTTGAGGCCGAAGATGACGTGGCACGCGTCATGACCGCGGAACAGGCCGGCGCTCTTGGGCGGCAGCTCGTCTGGACGGGTCACTCGCCCGATATTGGCCCGGTAGTATTCTTCCAAGCCCTCGGCGAGGGTCTGGGCGCTATTTTGCCCTTGATAATTCAGCCGCGAGGCGACCCCGCCGCCGTTTTTCCGTCTAAATATCATGGCGTGACTTAATACGCCCAATCGACAACCCCGCGAAGGCGTCATGTTGAATTTTCTTTCCCTCGCCGCCGTGGCGGGCGGGGCGGTATTGAGCGCCTCCGCCCCCGCAATGGACTCGATGGACCTGCCCGGCGTGAAACTCGGCATGTCACGGGAGGCTTGGAGCGCGCTGCCATTTCCTGGCGCCACATCCGCTCGCGCCAGGCCGATTTGCTCCGATGACGGGACGGCCCAGTCGAACGATCTGACACCGAGCGTGGCCGACCGGAAAAATGGAACCGTCCTTTGCGCCTATCGCGAACTGATTGGGCGGTTCAGCTTGCCCACGACCGTCAACCTGGGGCCGAAGCTGCGGATTCAGCACCTTCGCTTCGCTTTCAGGCAAGGCCGTCTGATGCGCGTCGACTACCAGGTCTCCGTGAACGCCTTTGATGACGTCACCGCCCGATTGACCCAGCGCTATGGACCGCCGGCCAAATTGATCCACGACGACGTGAAAACCGAGCTTGGCGCGTTTCCACGCATCCGCCAGGTTTGGGTCACGTCAAGCGCGTGGATCGAACTGGTCGATCCCGTCGCGCCGTTCAACCAGATGGGCGTCGAACTGACGATCAAACCCGCGGCGACCGGGCGAAAGGCGTCCTAAGGGCGGGGCCTTCACCCGGCCCCGCCGGAGGACTACCGAGCGCCCTCGGTGATGGCCGTGTGGGCGTTGCGGTCGCGCCGCCACGCCTCTTCGCCCGAGCCCGTGTCGATCGGCCGCTCCTTGCCATAGGACACCGTCGCGATGCGGCTGGCCTCGACGCCCTGCTGAGTCAGGAAGGTCTTGACCGCGGCGGCGCGACGAGCGCCCAGGGCGAAATTGTACTCGCGGGTCCCGCGCTCGTCCGCATTGCCCTCGATCCGCACCTGGACGGCCGGATAGCGGTTCAACCAGCGGGCCTGCGCCTCCAGCACCGACTGACCGTCGGCGCGGATCGTATACTGGTCGGTGTCGAAATAGACCCGGTCGCCGGCATTGACGACGAAGTCCTGCTCCGTGCCGGACAGCACGCCGCTCTGCACCGGCGGGGGCGGCGGCGGGGGCGAATAGGAAGGCGGCGGCGGCGGCGAGGGCGGCGCATGCGGCGGCGCCAGCGGCGCCGGCTTGGGGTGGGACGCGCAGGCGGCCAGCGACATCGCGGCGCAAAGGATCAGGATCTGGCGCGACATCCGCGCACGCCGCCGGTTTGTTTTGGGCATGGATCGATTGGCTTTCTTCATGGTCGGGACTCGCCCCCGCCGGGCCTTATATATCCTATTATGATATATAAAAGCCGATTGTCGCGGCGGCCGCGATTTCTGGAGGCCCTGCTCGCCAGACGAGCGAAGGCGAGACAGGAACCATCGCCGCCGCTATGGATTCCGTCGGATCGGCGTCTGAATGGGCGGGATATGACTCAGGACCCGGAGAAATATCTGGGCTTGGCCGGATTTCGCCAGGCGTTGCGCCATTTCGTCGCCGCGAGCGAGACCATCAATCGCGACGCCGGGACCACGCAGCAGCAATACCAGGCCATGCTGGCCATCAAGACCTGGCCCTACGAGACCATGTCGATGAAAGACCTGGCCGAGCAGTTGCTCCTGACCCACCACGCCGCCGTCCAGTTGGTCGACAGGCTCGCCAAGTCGGGCCTGGCCACCCGGGAAGCGTCCCAGGAAGATCGGCGCAGCGTCAATCTCGCGCTCACGGACAAGGGCGCCGGCCTGCTGGACGAACTCGCGGGCAAACACCTGGAGGAACTGCTGCGCCAGGAGCCCATGCTGACCTCGTCGCTGCGCCGGCTGAAGCGGCTGGCGCCGTAGGGACCCAGGCGCTCACCGCCGCGAGGCGGCGCGGGCGCCCATCTCGTCCAGGGCCTTGGTCTCGCGCTGGGCGGCGGCGCGTTCGTCGGCCAGGCGGGCCATTTCGGCGACCTGTTCGAACTTCTTCAGCGACTCGAAGGCCTGGGAGAGCGCGTCCCGGGCGCCGGCCTCTTCGGCGGCGATGGCGTCCAGCGCCGCCTTCAGCACCCCCCGGCGCACCTTCACCCCCTTCATATAGTCGGCGAGGAACCGGCTGGCTTGCGCATCGGCGCCCACCGCCCTCGCCTCGGCTTCGACCTCGGCCTCGAGCAGGGCCAGCCGGACCTCGACCTGCCGGCCCCGGTCGACGATCTCGGCGAGCCGCTTTTGCAGGGTCTCGACCTCGTGGTTCGAAATCCGGATCAGCGATTGGCGCCAGGTCATTCGGATTCACCGTTCAGTATGGCGCCCAGGCGCGCGAACCCGGCGTCCAAGGTGGTCGCCTCGTTCGGGGCCTGGGCCAGGAAGCGCTCGAGCCCCGGGTTCAAGGCGATGGCGCGATCGACCAGGGGATCGGCGCCGGCGCGATAGGCGCCGATGCGGATCAGCTCTTCCATATTGCTATAGGCGGCCAAGGTCCGCCGCGCGGCGGAGACGATCTCGCGTTCGTGCGGCAATTGGCAGCCGGGCATGGTCCGGCTGATCGATTTCAGGACGTCGATGGCCGGAAAGCGGCCGCGCTCGGCGATCGAACGATCCATCACGATATGGCCATCCAGGATCCCGCGCACGGCGTCGGCGATCGGCTCGTTGTGGTCGTCGCCGTCAACCAGGACGGTGAAGAGGCCGGTGATGGGGCCGCCGCGCGACCCGTCCGCGCGGATCGGCCCCGGCCCCGCCCGCTCCAGCAGCTTGGGCAGTTCGGTGAAGACCGTCGGCGTATAGCCCTTGGTCGTCGGCGGCTCGCCCGCGGCCAGGCCGATCTCGCGCTGGGCCATGGCGAAGCGGGTGACGCTGTCCATCAGGCACAGCACTTCCTGGCCCTGGTCGCGCAGGAATTCGGCGATGGCCATGGTGGTGTAGGCCGCCTGGCGCCGCTTCAGCGCGGGCTCGTCGGAGGTGGCGACCACTACGATCGCCCGTTTCAGCCCCTCCACGCCCAGCGTCTCCTCGATGAACTCACGCACCTCGCGGCCGCGTTCGCCGATCAGGCCCACCACCACCGAGTCGCAGGCCGCCCCGCGCGCCAGCATCGACAGCAGCACCGACTTGCCGACGCCGGAGCCCGCGAACACGCCCAGCCTCTGGCCCCGGCAGCAGGTGGTGAAAACGTTCATGGCCCGCACGCCCAGGTCCAGCCGCGCGCCCACCCGGTCGCGGGCGTGGGCGGCGGGCGGGGCCGCGCGCAGGGCATAGGGCGCCGATCCCTGGGGCAGCGGCCCCAGGCCGTCGATCGGTTCGCCGAAAGCGTCGATGATCCGCCCACGCCAGGCCAGGGTCGGCCGGATGCTGGCATTGGCGGAGTCGATGCGGATCTCCGCGCCGGGCGCCACCCCCTCGACGGGGCCAAACGGCATCAAGAGCGCGCGGGTCTCGCGGAAGCCGACCACCTCGGCCTCCAGCGGCGGACCGCCCCGCCGTTCGATCTGGGCCCGCGCCCCGATCGACAGGCGCGTCAAACCGCCGCGCGCCTCGATCAGCAGGCCGCTCACCGCCGCCACCCGGCCATGGATGGTCAGGGGTTCGATTCGCTCCACGGCGGCCAGAAGATTGCGCAATCCTTGACTCCCCAAGGGATTCCGAGTCTGAGGCCGATTTTCTCCCAAGGGGCTTAATCGGTTATGAAGGCTGGGCAGATCGGCGACAGATTCGCAATGATTCCAACAGCAAAAATAGTTAACGCCGACGCTTGCCCCTCAAAACCAAATCATCTTAGATTCGTTTTCGAGGCGTTCACGATTAACCAAGTTTAAAGGTCCTTAAGACCAAATCGGCGTGAAGGCTTCAGAAGCGGGGGCCATTTTAACCGCGTTGCGACACCGCCAAAGGGCGGGGAGGGGCTGATGCGCGTACTATTGATTGAAGACGATAGCGCCACCGCGCAAAGCATCGAGTTGATGCTGAAGTCGGAAGGCTTCAACGTATACACGACCGACCTGGGTGAAGAAGGCGTCGATCTGGGAAAGATCTACGACTACGACCTGATCCTGTTGGACCTGAATCTGCCGGACATGAGCGGCATGGACGTGCTGCGCACGCTTCGGGTCGGCAAGATCAACACGCCGATCATGATCCTGTCCGGCTCTTCGGAGATCGACACCAAGGTCAAGACGCTCGGCGGCGGGGCCGACGACTATATGACCAAGCCGTTCCACAAGGACGAACTGGTCGCCCGCATCCACGCCGTGGTCCGCCGCTCCAAGGGCCATGCCCAGTCGGTGATCAAGACCGGCGACATCACCGTCAATCTCGACGCCAAGACGGTCGAGGTGAACGGCATCCGCGTGCATCTGACCGGCAAGGAATACCAGATGCTGGAGCTGCTCTCCCTGCGCAAGGGGACGACGCTCACCAAGGAAATGTTCCTCAACCACCTCTATGGCGGCATGGACGAGCCCGAGTTGAAGATCATCGACGTCTTCATCTGCAAGCTGCGCAAGAAGCTGGCCGCGGCCGCCCACGGCAAACACCATATCGAGACCGTCTGGGGCCGCGGCTATGTGCTGCGCGATCCGCACGACATCATCGAAAGCAGCGCCGCCTAACCGCCACCGCCCATTCGAGCCGCTTCGCGCCCGCCGGTTCCTCCGGCGGGCGTTTTCGTTCGCGCCCCGCGCCTTGTCCGGCGCCCGAAGCAATCTTCGGGTTGTCAGCTTGCTAAAGCCATGGTGAAGATTGCGCCATTGTCGGGAAAACATGATCAGAAGCGCGGCGGTGACGCCGGTTTGAGGCATATTTTGTTCGAACTCGGAACGAATATGCGGCCGGACCAACGCGCTCGACCATGACCTTGCCGGCAAAGACAGCATATCCGGGCAGTCGATATAGAAAGTCGATGCTTTAGCTTAGATCGGGCGGGCGAGTTCGATGCATATCATAGCGGTGGTCTCCCAAAAGGGCGGAACCGGTAAATCGACCGTATGCGCGTCCCTGGCGGTCGCGGCCAGCCGCCATGGCCTGGCGACGCTGGTGGCCGACACCGATCCGCAAGGCTCGCTCGCGGACTGGAGCAAGCTGCGGGCGTCCAAGGAGCCGATGGTCCTCGCCGCCAAGGCCCGGGCCATCCATCCCATGCGGTTCGCGGCCGAAAAGGCCGGCGTCCAGTTGATGGTCATCGACACCCAGGCCGCGTCCCTCGCCTGCGCGGTCGAGGCGGCCAAGATCGCCGACCTGACCCTGATCGTGACCCGCCCGAGCCCGGTTGACCTGCGCGCCGTGGCCGCCACGGTCGGCGCCTTGAAGCCCTTGCGGCGCCCCTGCGCCTTGGTGCTCAACCAGGCGCCGAGCAAACGGAGCGGTCGCGAGCCCGTCCTGGTCGACGCGGCGGTCCAACTCTTGCTCGATCACGGCCTGCCGATCGTCCCTTCGGCCCTCCGCGGCCGCGCCGTATATCAGCAGGCCTATGCCCGGGGCCTGTCGGCCGCCGAACTGGTCCCCGAGGGCGAGGCTGCGAATGAGATCTGCCGGCTCTGGAGCTATGTGCTCGGACGGCTTTTCGAGCCAGCCAGAAAGATCGCGCCCACCGTCCAGCCCCCGCCCTTGTCCGCGGCGTTCCTGGCGCGGAGCGCGCCGCGCCTCCACCAGACGCCGGCCACCTGAAGCGTCTCAGGCCGCCCGCCGGGCGACCAGCACGGAATTCAGCCCGCCGAACGCGAAGGCGTTGGACATCAGCACCTCGCAACCGATCGGCTGGGGCGCGCCCAGCGCCAGCGGCAGGTCGCAGTCCGGATCCGGTCCCAGATAGTTCAGGATCGGCGGAGCCAGCCCGGCCTGAAGCGCGCGCAGGCCCGCGACGAACTCGATCGCCCCCCCTGCCCCAATCAGATGGCCATGCCCGGACTTGGTCGCGATCACCCTGTGCCGCGCGATGTGCTCGCCGAACAGCGCCCGCAGCGCCTTGGCCTCGGTCTTGTCATTGAGCGGCGTACCCGTGCCATGGGCGCTGATCAGGCATGGCTGATCCAGGCCGATGCCCGCATCCGCATAGGCCTGGGCCATCGCCCTGACCGCCCCATCTCCGTCCGGCTGGGTCAGGTCGAAGGCGTCCGAGGACGCGCCGGCCCCGATCAGTTCGGCATGGATGGTCGCGCCCCGCGCGTGGGCGTGGTCCAGATCCTCGACGACGAGCGTGGCCGCGCCCTCGCCCAGCACCATGCCCGACCGCCCCGCCGAGAACGGCCGACAGGCGTCCGGCGCCATGGCGCGGACCGCTTTCCAGGCCGACCAGGAGCCATAGGTCAGGCTGGCGTCGGCGCCCCCGGCGATCACGATCTTGGCGCGCCCGGCGCGGACCAGGTGCATGGCCTCGCCGATCGCATGGGCGGACGAAGCGCAGGCGCTGGCGATCGCGAAGGCCATGCCGCGCACGCCATAGAGCATCGAGATCTGGCTCACCGCCGCGCTGGACATCATTCTGGGGATGGTCAGGGGGTGGACGCCGGGCTGGCCCTTCAGGAACAGCCGGCCATAGCCCTGCTCGGTGGTGGTGTTGCCCCCGCTCGCCGCGCCATAGAGCACGGCCGCGTCCGCCAGTTGGGCCGCTCCGTCCAGCAGGCCAGCGTCTTCCAGCGCCTCATGGGTGGCGACCAGCGCCATGGCCGCGACCGGATCGAGTTGCGCCATGACCTTGCGGCCGGCGCGGGCCTCGACCGCCGAGCCGTCCAGGGCGTCGATAAAGGCCGCCGGCCCCTCGACCGGGAACCGCGGATCATCGTCGAAGCGCCGCGACAGCGTGCGCACGCCGCCGACCCCGTCGGTCAGGCCCGCCCACATCGCCGCCACGCCCTGGCCCAGGCCGCTGACGCAGCCCAGGCCGGTGATCGCGACGCGCGCGCTCACGGCTGTTCGATGCTGGCGCGGTCCAGGATCACATCGACCATCTGTCCCAGGCTTTCGACACCCTCGAAATCGGTTTGCTCCAGCACCACGCCGAACTTCTCTTCCAATGCGAAGACGATGCTGATCACGTCGAGCGAGGCGATGCCGAGCGACTCCAGGGTCGCTTCCGAAACCAGCTTGGCCCGGTCGACCAAGGCCTCCTCGGCGATCAAGTCCAAGACGCTGTTGCGGTCGATCGCCATCACTCACCTCGAACCATCGGCCCCCGAACGCTTATAGCCATGCAAGCCGGGCGAAGACATCGCTATCGGCATACGCGCACGGCCGCGCTTTCGACAGGCGCCAAAAGGTAAAAGATCGACGCGCCCTATTCCCAAGCTCACCAGAGGCTGTAAACCCTGATGACACCCGCGTCATTTTGACCATCGCCTATAAGGCGAACCTCATATTTCATACTGGACACAGGGATTATGAATGTGGAGTTAAGGTTTCCGAAGGAACAACCGATGATAGATCGCGCACAGGCCCATACCCCGAACAAGCTGGATGTCGCCTTGGGACTTCGCATCCGTCAGCGCCGCAAAGCGCTCGGCGTGTCCCAGACCGCCCTGGCCGAAGCGGTTGGGCTGACGTTTCAACAGATCCAGAAGTATGAACGCGGCTTCAATCGCGTGAGTTTCTCTCGTCTGGTCGACATCGCCCACGCGCTCGACTGCCGTGTGGTCGATCTGATCGGCGACCTGGACGACGCGAATATCCCGAGCCCGCTGTTTCGTCAGGACACCGCGCACCTGCGCGAGTCCGGCGCCCCGGAGCTGCTGGCCGCCTACGCCGCGGCCCCGCCGGCCCTGCGCCGGGTGGTCCTGAAACTGGTGTCGGAAATCGCCCGTGACCAGCGCATTCGGCGCGGCTCCACGATCGAAGCGGCGAACGAAAGCGAGCTGCAGGAAACCGCCTGAAGGGTGGAGCCCGCGCGCTCGCCGCTCATGTCGTTGCGGGCGCCGGCTCGTCGCGGTTCCTCGCGGCGCGATCCTCACAGCCTCGCTTGTCCAGATCGCACTCTATTTGAGACTTTATATATCATATTGGACAATCACGAGTAACACGCTGTAACTAGCGTCCCGCCACGGTTTTCGGGCGCGTGGGTGCGAGTTGAGCGTAACGGCGAACACTAAAACCCCTCGGCCGGACGGTCGATCAGCGGATGAGCCGGACCTGCTGGACGATCCCGCATGGTTTCTGGACCGGCTGGACTTCGAGCGCGGCGCGGCGGTCTTCACGCGGACCCGCCGCGAGGCCCTGTCGAACGCCGCGTTTCTGGATGGGCGATGGAACCGCCTCGGCGCAAGCCAGCGCCTGGTTCCCTTCGCCCGGCTGCGGTCGTTTCGGACCGATCGGCCTGCTCCCGCCATCATCTGGCACACCGCCTTCTGCTGTTCGACCTTGGTCGCCTCGTTGCTGGACGCGCCCGGAACCGCGCTGGCGCTGAAGGAGCCGATGGCGTTGGTCGACCTCAGCGCCGCGCGCCGTCAGGGTCTTGAGGGCGAGGACCCCGCCCTGGCCAGCGCCGCCATCATGCGGATCGGCCTGGGTTTCAACGCCGGCGAGCGCGCGGTGATCAAGCCGAGCAACGGCGCCAACGGCTTGATCCCCGACGCCGCCGCGATCGGCGCGCCGATGCTGCTGCTCTATTCCAGTTGTCGCCAGTTCCTGTTGTCGGTGATCGGCGGCGGCCCGGGCGCCGGCGGCGGTGAAGTCCGGCGCCAGTTCATTCGGGACCTGATGAACGGCCGGGTCCGCTCCCAGCGCCCCCCGCTCCGCTTCAGCCTCGATCACCTGTCCGCGCTCAACGATCTGCAGGTCGCGGCCCTGTTCTGGCATGTCCAGATCGGGGAGCTCCGGGCCGCGGCGCGAGCCTTCGGGCCGCGGCAGGCCCGCTCGCTCGACTGCGAACGCTTCCTGGCCGAGCCGGCGCGCGCCCTGGCCGCGCTCGATCAGCTCTTTGCGCTGGGGCACGGCGAGGCGCATCTGCGGCAGGCGGCCCAAGGCCCCCTCATGAGCCGCTACGCCAAACAGCCAAACCGCGCCTTCGACGCCGCCGACCGGGACCGCGGCTTCAAGTCGATCGAGGCCGATCTGGGACCGACCCTGGATGGCCTGGTCGCCTGGAGCTACCGGATGTGCCCGGAAACGCCGCGCGGCGACCCGGTCGGCGCACCGCTGCTGAGCCGCTATAGCTAGCCGGAGCGGCCAAGGGATGCAGGGAGGCGCCGCGGCGCGGCGCTGAGCGCCAGCGCGGCGGCGGCCAGCGGCACGGTCCAGATCACCCGGGCTTCATATCGGCCATAGAGCACCGACAAGGCGCCGCAGACCGCCGCATTGGCCGCGATCCCCACCACGATCAGCGCGAACAGCAGAACCGCCGGGCTCGCGCCCGGGCGCCCGGGAGCGGCTCGGGCCGCATGGACCGCCGCGCCGATCGCCGCGCCCGCCGACGCCAGCGCCACGATCGACTGCAGCCCCCAGAAAGCCGCCACGGGCCAGCCATTGCGATAGGCCAGCGTACCCCGCATCACCCGGTCATAGGCCGCTGGCGACCGCGCCGAGAGCGACGCGGCGACGACGGGCTTATAGTCGAAATCCGAAAGCTCGGTCGTCACGGCCTGGGCGGCGATGTTGCGCGCCGTGGCCATGGCCTGCTCCAGCGGATAGGCGCGCGCCACCGCCAGGACGAAGCGGATCTGTTCGTCGCCCAGCGCCCGCCGGTCCTTGGGCGAGGCGGTCTCGAACACGCCGTCGTTCGGCCCGGAGGCCCATAGGAAATCGTCCACGCCGGTCGGAAAACGATCGCCATAGCGGCAGACCACGAAGGCGCCGGCGCAGCGCTCATGGACGAACCGCGTCCCGGGCCCGTCCGCGACCACCCGCGCGCTGAGGAAGGGCGGCATATAGGGCGGCAGGCCGGTGGCGTGCTTGACCATCGCGCTGAAGGCCAGGTTGCCGGCCACGGCGCAGCCCAGCGCGGCGGCGCAGACCAGAAGGCCCGGCCAAGGGTTCGGCGCGGGGGATCGGCGCGACAATCCGTAAGCGCCGCCCGCCGCGGCCAAGGCCAGCACCACCGGCGGAGCGGAGTTGTGGGCCAGGCCGGCGAACGCCGTCATCGCGCCGAGGGCGGCGAGGTCCAGCGCCTTCAGCCGCCCCGGCGCGGCGAACGTCAACGCGACCGCGCCGATCGCCACGCCGACCCAGATGTCCGGCATCAGGAACGCCACGAAGAACGGCGCGGGTGTCGCCAGGGCCAGCAACGCCATCACTCCGGCATAGGCGCGAAGGCCGGTGATCGACAAGGCGCGCAGGACGATCTCGACCAGCCAGGCGACGCCCAGGCCCTGGATGAACACGGTCAGCCAGAAGCCGCCGGTCACCGCGCCCAGATAGGCCAGCAGGCCGTAATAGATCGAGCGCCCGCCCATGACCCCGTTGTCGTCATGGGAAGCGGCGCCCAACGCGGCAGGGGCCGACGCGGCGGTGGTCAGGGCCGCGGTGGTCAGGGTGGAGCGGCTCTGATCTATCGCGCCCTGATCGGCCTTGGCCCAGGGCGTCTCGAACCGCGGGCCGGCCAGTTTCGCCACCGCGACGTCCGGCCCGCGCACATAGCCGATGCTGTCGGGATGCAGGAACGGCCCGCCATTGACCAGCGCGGCCCAGCACAGCGCCAGGGCGCCCAGCACCACGGCGGCGACACGCCGCCAAGCCGGGGGGCCGAAAACGGGGAATTGAACCACGACGCAGCGCCTCGACACACCGGCGTCCCGGGCCGGGACGAATTCTCACTCAACGTCCAAGAACGGCGCCACCCCGGCGGTTCAGTAGGACCGCCCGATCAGGATCTCCTCGACCCCCGGCGCGCCGGTGAACAGGCACGGGCCCAGGCTGGAGGGCTGGTCCATCGGCGCGTTGCGGATGGTCAGTTTCAGGCCCTTCAGCCGCTGTTCGACCGCCTCCAGGGCCTCGCCCGACGGCTTGGACCAGGGCGCGCGCACCCAGCCCTTGAAGGCCGCCGCCGCGTCGTCATCCTCGGCCGCCGGCCCGAAATAGCCGGCCAGTTCGTCAAAGCTGGCGATGTCGCCTCGGATATTGGCGTCCAGCCGCGCCTTGGCCTCGGCGTGGAGGCCGGCCTGGATCTCGGCCAACAGCGCCGGCGCGGCGGCGATGAATTCATCTCGCGCCATGGCCTTCGACGCCAGCTTGTCCTCCGGGGTCCGCAGCGCGTCGCGGCGCATATAGGTGACCTGGCCGCCGGCGGCGTCGCGCGGGCCGATCTCGACGATCACCGGCGCCCCTCGCCGCACCCAGTCCCAGCGCTTGTCCGCCGAACGCCCCGGCTTCCTGTCGACCACGGCGCGAATGGGCGCGGCCAGGGCCGCGCCCGCGCAAAGATCCTTGGCCAGGGCGTCGCAATAGGCCAGCACCTCGGCGTCCTCGGGCTTGTCGCGCAGGATCGGCACGATCACGATCTGCTTGGGCGCGATGGCCGGCGGCAGGCGCAGCCCCTCATCGTCGCCATGGGTCATGATCACCCCGCCGATCAGGCGGGTCGAAACCCCCCAACTGGTGGTGTGGCAATAGCTCAGCCCGCCGGCCTGGTCCTGGAAGCGGATATTCTGCGCCTGGGCGAAATGCTGGCCGAGATCGTGCGAGGTGCCGGCCTGCAGCGCCTTGCCGTCCTGCATCATGGCCTCGATCGAATAGGTGTTGTCGGCGCCGGGAAACCGCTCGTTCTCCGGCTTCTCGCCGGCGATCACCGGCATGGCCAGCACCTCCTCCGAGAACGACCGGTAGACCTCGAGCATCTTCAAGGTCTCCTCGCGCGCCTCGGCGGCGGTGGCGTGGGCGGTGTGGCCCTCCTGCCAGAGGAACTCGCTGGTGCGCAGAAACAGCCGCGTGCGCATCTCCCAGCGCACCACATTGGCCCACTGGTTGATCAAGAGCGGCAAGTCGCGATAGCTCTTGATCCAGCGCTGGAAGGCGTCGCCGATGATGGTCTCGGAGGTCGGCCGCACGATCAGCGGCTCCTCCAGCCTGGCGTCCGGATCGGGCTGCAGCTTGCCGTCGATGGTCTTCAGCCGGTGGTGGGTCACCACCGCCATCTCCTTGGCGAAGCCCTCGACGTGCTCGGCCTCCTTGGCCACGAAGCTCAGCGGGATGAACAGCGGGAAATAGCAGTTCTCGTGGCCGGTGGCCTTGATCCGACGGTCCAGCTCGGCCTGGATCAGCTCCCACACGCCATAGCCCCACGGCTTGATCACCATGCAGCCGCGCACCGGGCTGGTCTCGGCCATATCCGCGTCGCGGACGACGGCCTGGTACCATTCGGCGAAATTGGCGGCGCGGGTGGCGTTCAGCATGGATCCTCCGAGGCGATCAGGACCCAGGGCTTACACGCCAGGGGCGGCCAAGGCCAGTTTCGGACGCCGCCAGGACAGGCGGCCGCGCCAAAACCGCCACCAACGCCCAAAACCGTTGTCGCCGCGACGGTCCGTGCTATATGCACCGCCTTCCCGCGTCCAAGAGGACCTGAAAGCCGGCCCCGCCGGCCTGGTCCGCCCGAGGCCGTGGCGCAAGGTGAGGTGGCCGAGTGGTTGAAGGCGCACGCTTGGAAAGCGTGTTTAGGGGAAACCCTAACGAGGGTTCGAATCCCTCTCTCACCGCCATCTTTCTTGCCAACATGCTGTTTTTACATCAGTTTTAAGAGCGCCCTGCGCGACATCCTAAAAGTGGGCGCCCCTGAAACAATAGGTGCTGCGCCGCTTGCCTGACGAGCTGAGCAGGAGCTTGGATTCGATCAGGAGGCGCTCAAGCGCGCCGTGGTGGAGGCTGTAGGCGGCCTTGCCCTCCCGGTTCGTGAAGACCGGGTCGTCGGGGCCGGTCGCCTGGCTGATGGCCTTTATGCGGTCGAGGTCGTCGCTGATGTTGCTGGTTGCGACCAGCACCCGCGCGCCGTCGTATTAGAACTTCGCCTCGATCGTCCCTTCGATCTGACGGCCGACCTGGAAGACATAATAGGCGCCGTCGAAATCCGTCAGCGAGCGATTGTCGAACAGGTTGGTTCCGGCCACCTTCAGCTTGAACCTGCCGAAATCATAGGAGATCGACGCGTCCGTGGTGCTGTAGGATTTGATGTCGGTGGCGCCGTCGCTGCCGATCTGCGGTCCGACCAGCTTATAGGAGACGGTCCCGAACCAGGGACCTTGCCTATAGATCAGGCCCCCCGCCGCGGTGCCCTTGGGCGCGTTGGAGAAGGGCTTGGTGGGTGCGCCCGGCGTCGGATTGTTGGCCACATTGATCGAGCCGTTGGCGAAGGCCGTGAATCCGTGGCCGAAGTTGTAGGCGCCTTCCGTTTCGATCCCCGAATAGTCACCCTTGCCCGCGTTCAAGAAGCATTGGCAGGCCGAGCTGGACACCAGAACGTCGGTGGCCCTGATCACATAGCCGTCGAAGTCGGCGGTCACCGCTCCGGCTGTATAGACGGTTCCGGCCTGATAGGTCCAAGTCTGCTCCGGCAGGCTGGAGGCGTTGAGGCTGTTCGGGAATTTGCCGAGCGTCTTGATCGGGGGCACCAGGAAGGCGCTCGCCGCCTGAGCATAGACCGACCAGTCGGCGGTCAGCTTGTAGTTCAACGTCAGAAAGTAGAGCGGCTTGGTGTAGGTTTTGTGGCCGTCCACCGCGAAACCGTCGCTGCCCAGGGTCTCATAGGCGTCGATATAGCGCGTGTAATTCAAGTATTTGATGCCCGGTGTGATGGTCAGGGCGTCGGTCGGCCGATACTGGAAGTCGGCGAATAGTTGGTACTGGAACCAATGTGACGGCTCATCATAGGACGTGTTTGGGGACGCCAGGGGCGTGACGATGCCGGGGGCGCCGTCGTCCGGTTTACCCGTGGTCAGATCGTAGTTGTAGATGAAGCGGTGCGCCCAGGAGGATTCGACCAGGCCGCCAACCCGCGCGGTGCCAAACCCGAAATCCTGGTTGATCCGGAAGATATCGCCGAAGGTTTGATACTGATTGAGCTTGTGATAACCGCCGATGTCGGTGGGGTTCGCCGCGACCGAGCCTGAGTCCACGGCCGCCGAACTGGGCGACACCGCTGGAGCGAACGTCGGGTTGACGGGGTCGTTAGAGTTCTGCGCCGAAACAGTCTTGTTCTGATAATAGTAGTCATAAAGCTGATCTTCCACGGTCAGCCCACCGCCGGCGTTCCATTTCAGATCGATGTAGTTGAAGTCGGTATGCTTCTTGACTTGGTTATAGCCAAAATAATGCTCATCGAAGGGGTTATTGTTGAGCTGAAAATTCTTGCCATAGGCCTGCAGTTGTTGGAGCGTCTGGCCCATGCCCATGCCGGCGCCGTTGTCGTCCTGGAAGTAACGGGTGTAGTTGAACGAGGTGAACCCCGTCACTTCCAGGTTGCTGGTGATCGGCACGACGATCTTGGCCGTCTGGTTGAAGGCCTCGCCCCTTGCGTAGCTCAGTTCACCATCCGAGGAACGCTCATCAAGGCCCAAATATAGCTTCGCGCCGTTCAGTTGGCTGATCGCGCCGGTCTGAATCCTTGTTACGTATGACTGGGTGTTGAAGGAGCCGTAGGATACTTTCTGGCTAGCGCCGAACGTATCCGAGACGGTCGGCGAAAACAGGTGGACCGCGCCGCCGAAGTTGGCCTGGCCCAAGTCGCCAGCGGCGCCCGGGCCACGGTCCACGACCGCCGCGCCAATGGTCGAACTCGGGAAGAAGGCTGCCGGATGGTGGGTGGTGTCGTTGGCGTCGCCGAATGCGATGCCGTCATAGGTGATGTTGTACTGGCCGTCCTGGAAGCCGCGCAGGGTGCTGGTATTGGTGTCGCCCACGCCGCCGCCGTTGGACGACACGCCGGCGATGGATGGCGCGATCAGGATGGCCGTGGTGTAGTCACCGGCTTCCGGGGTCGCCTGCTCGATATACTGGTGAGTGATGATCGACTGGGGCTGGGTTTCCAGCAACGAAGCCTTGGATGGCGCGATGGTGGAGGCCGTATTGCGTTCCGCCGTCACGACGACTTCGGTGACGCTGGCGCCTTCCGTGCCGGTCGCGGTCTTGACATCGCCGCTGGCGGCGTGAGCCAGTCCAGCCTGGGAGGCTGCGGCGACAAGCGCCGCGCTCGTCATAAGCGCGTTAAACAATTTCATGTTCATCCCCTGGCTCTGGTCTTGAGCGGTCAAGAGACCGCTGGCCGTTGCAGGAACACCCCGCGCCACCATCCCACATCGCCGCGGCGCTCATTAGGGCGCCCGCCATCGGTATAATATTGAATTTTTTATGGCGTATTTATTACCGCAAAACGACGCCCTCGCCACGCGGATCATCTTGTTAAGACGCTGACGGTTTAAACGGCAAATTGTCGCCAGCGGTCGGGATTAGGCTTAGAGCCATTTGCTGTTTCGAGCCGCCCGAATATGAGTATCTCCTACGAAAAATCCCGACGGAACTGACACGTTAGTGTCGGTGATTCGAGAAGCGCCTTCCCTTCCCCGTGGGTCAGGCAGCTTGGGTCGCCTCGGCCCAGGCCCGATGCGCGGCCGCCCGGAATCGCCGGAACATAGGTCGAGTCACAAGGTCGGGCCGCGGATTGAAGGTGTTGTAAATGGCTTTTCCCCGCCCCCCAAGTCCTCGCAGCAGAGCGCGCGACGCCCCTGGCGTCGGAAGGCGCCGCGGCTCATATCTTTACGGGCCGAAGACGTTATGTATAGCGATTGCTACACCAAATTCGCGAAACCGCCACCTTGGGAGGTTCCGACATGGACGGCAATAGAAGCGCGCTCGAACTCGGGGACGGCCCGAGCTACCAGGATATCCGCCGCCCGGATCGGCGCGCCGCCTCCTCGCGGCCCTGACCGATGGATCTTGAATTGTCGTCGATGCGGCTTTGATGCGCACGGGGTGCGGCCCTACATTAGGCCTGCTTTCGCGGCGGCGGGTGGGAGCTAGGGTGGAGTAATTGATGACCAGCATTGCTATCCTTGGAGGCGCGGGCGCGCTGGGCGGGGCGTTGGCCGGGCGCCTGGCCAGGGTCGGACACACGGTCTGGATCGGCTCGCGGGACCCGGCGAAGGCCCAGGCCTTTTCTCAGGCCCTCGACGGCGGCTCGGCCGGTGGCCGAGTGCGCGGCGGCGACTATCGCGCCTGCGCGGCCGAGGCGGAAATCTGCATCCTCACCGTCCCCTACGCCGCCCACGCCGAGACCTTGAACCAGGTGAAAGACCTGCTCTTCGGCAAGATCGTGATCGACACGACCGTTCCGCTTCGCCCGCCGAAGGTCGGGACGGTGCAACTGCCCGCCGCCGGCTCGGCGGCCGTCGAAGCCCAGGCGATCCTGGGGCCGGACGTCCGCGTCGTCTCCGCCCTGCAGAACATCGGCGCCGAAAAACTGGCGGCGGGCCAGGCGGTCGACGGCGACGTCCTGGCGGCCTCCGACG
Organism: Caulobacteraceae bacterium; assembly: GCA_036272715.1. Lineage (GTDB taxonomy): Bacteria > Pseudomonadota > Alphaproteobacteria > Caulobacterales > Caulobacteraceae > Poindextera. The sequence goes on from DATAYD010000043.1 coordinate 31,706, forward strand.
ACGTCGAGGCGGCCGCCACGGTCTGCGCGCTCCTCGCCCAGATCGGGCTGCGCGCCTGGCATGTCGGACCGCTGGCCAATTCGGCGGCGGCGGAGGCGATGACCTCGGTCCTGATCCAGATCAATCGCCGCTACAAGCGCGTCCAGGCGGGCATTCGCATCACCGGCAAGGCCAAGGCCGATGCCGAGGGCGTCGCCAAATCGGCCGGGATCTCCATCCACCCGCTCCACGGCCTGCCGCTGTTCAAGGCCGGCGACGATCTGGCCGAAGCGATCGCCGAGGGCCTGGTCGCCAGCGGCCTGGCGCCGGAGGACGGCGATGTGGTCGTGGTCGCCCAGAAGGTCTTCTCCAAGGTCGAGGGCCGCGCCGTGGCGCTGGCGGACGTGACCGCCACGCCCAAGGGCGCGGAACTGGCGCGGCAGAGCGGCAAGCCCGAGGCCCTGGCCGAGCTGATCGTCGCGGAATCCTCCGAACTGATGCGGGTGCGCGACAACCTGGTCATCACCCGCCATCGCCTGGGCCACGTGACCGCCAACGCCGGCATCGACGCCTCCAATGTCGCCGATCCGGAAGGTCCGGAGACCGTCCTGCTCTGGCCGGTCGACCCGGACGCCAGCGCGGCGCGCCTGCGCGCGGCGCTGCGGGAGCGGTTCGGCGTGCGCCTGGCCGTGATCATGAGCGACAGCCTGGGCCGCGCCTGGCGCGCCGGCACGATGGGAACCGCCATCGGGGCGGCGGGCCTGAAGCCGATCCGCGACCGATGCGGGGAGAGCGACCTGTTTGGCCGCGAACTGAAGGCCACGCTGGTGGCGGTCGCCGACGAAATCGCCGCCGCGGCGTCCCTGGTGATCGGCGAGGCCGCCGAAGGCACACCGGCGGCGCTGGTGCGCGGAGCGATCTATGAACCCTGCGAGGAGGCCGTCGCGCTGGACCTGCTGCGGCCGCTTGAACAGGACCTTTTCCGATGAGGCGCGCCCAATGGGCCGTGTGATCGCGCTTTGCGGGGGCGTCGGCTGATGGCGCAGGCGGTGATCGCGGTGAGAGGGGGGCGGACCGCGAAGTCGCGGTGCGCCGGGACGCTGAGCGGGGCGGATCGGGCCAGGCTGACCGGCGTCATGCTGGAGGACATGCTGGCCGCCCTGGCCCGCTGCGAGGAGGTCGCGCAGGCCTGGGTGGTGACGCCGACCCCCGACCTGGCCGCGCTGGCCCGCGCGCATGGGGCCCGGATCATC
>DATAYD010000044.1:0-1811 GCA_036272715.1 Caulobacteraceae bacterium
CAAAAACCGCAGTGTTACCATTACACCATCCCCCATCAATCGGCGGAGGCCGGCCGGGGCCGGGCCGCCTCGGACGCGGCCGCGCCGTGGGAAGCGGCGGGAATATCTCAACGTCCGGGCCATTGCAACTGCATCGCGATAGGCCTTTGCGCCAGGCGCGGAGCATTGCTTGCGAGGCCTTCAAGCCTCGTCTATAAGCCCGCCCTCGTGTCGGAGTGTAGCTCAGCCTGGTAGAGCACCGTCTTCGGGAGGCGGTGGTCGGAGGTTCGAATCCTCTCACTCCGACCAATTTTCCCGCCCTCGCCCTGGCGTTTGGAGTTGGCGTTTCGAGGCCGGATCGGCCGCCCAATGGCCGTCAGGGGCCGGGGTGATCGTTCCAGCGTTAAAAGCGCCTTATCTTCAAACCGTTGGGATCCAGGGATCGCTGAAACCGGGTTTCCCCACCGGCGACCAGCTTCTAGGTTGAGCTTTCGGATTCGGGGCGGGACGCGGCGATGAAGCAGTTTCTGTTGACGATGGCCGGCGTGTTCGCCGCGCTGATCCTGTTTTTCGTCGGCCTGCCCTTCGTGCTGATCGTGATGGCGGCGGGCGCCAGCCGGGGCCCGGCGACGCCGAGCGTGGCGGTGCTTTCGTTGGACCTGCGCCGGCCGCTGACCGACCAGAGTTCCGACAATCCGCTGGCCGTCTTTGGCCGGGGCTCGGTTTCGGTGATGTCGGTGGTCCAGAACCTGCACCGCGCCGAGCGCGATGGCCGGGTCAAGGCCCTGTTCGTGCGACTGCCCGAGGGCGGCATGGCGCCGGCGGAAGCGGACGAGTTGCGCACGGCCTTCAAGAGCTTCGAGGCGGCCGGAAAACCGGTGATCGCCCATAGCCAGGGCCTGTATCCGTCCGGCGTCATCACCTCGACCTATATGCTGGGCGCGTCGGCCAGCGAGCTTTGGATGCAGCCCGGCGCGCCGTTCCAGGCCACGGGACTGGCGTCGGAGGAGATCTTCTTCAAGCGCCTGTTCGACAAATATGGCGTCCAGGCCGATTTCCAGCAGCGTTACGAATATAAGAACGCCATCAACGCCTACCTCTATGATGACTTCACGCCCGCCCATCGCGAGGCGTCGCTGTCCTGGATGGGCTCGGTCTATCAAAGCGCGCTCGCCGCCGCCGCGGCCGACCGCAAGATGAACCCCGACACGCTCAAGGCCGCCATCGAAGCCGGCCCCTACGACGCCGGCGACGCCAAGGCCAAGGGGCTGATCGACAAGCTGGGCCAGGTCGTCGAAGCCAGCGACGCGGCGCTGGCCCAGGGCGGTTCGGGCGCCAAGATGATCAGCCTGGAGGATTACGCCAGCGCCGGGCGCGGCCTCGATGGGGTGGACGGCGGGCCGACCGTCGCGGTGGTCAGCGCGGAAGGCGACATCATGACCGGGCCGCCGGGCGGCGGCCTGGGCTCCAGCAACATCAATTCGGACGCGGTGTCCGACGCCTTGGCCGCGGCGGCCAAGGACGACTCGGTCAAGGCCATTGTGTTCCGGCTGTCATCGCCCGGCGGCTCGGACACCGCGTCCGAACAGATCCTGGCGGCGCTGCGGGCGGCCAAGGCGCGCAAGCCGGTGGTGGTTTCGATGGGCGTCTATGGCGCGTCGGGCGGTTATTGGGCGTCCTCGGCGGCGTCGGCGATCGTGGCCGACCCCGGCACCTTGACCGGCTCGATCGGGGTGTTCGGCGGCAAGCTGGTGCTGGGTCCGGCCCTGGCCCGGTTCGGGGTGGACCTGCGGCCGATCGGGGTCGGCGGCGACTATGCCGGCGCCGACGGG
>DATAYD010000045.1:0-15628 GCA_036272715.1 Caulobacteraceae bacterium
CGGTCCGCGCTAAGGTCCGTGCTTAAGGATTGAGATCACGTGACGGGACGGCGGCGGAGACCTCTCCGCCGCCGTCTTCGCGAATTCGGCGCCTTCGGTCAGGTCCGAATTGGCCCGCCGTCGGCGCGGGTGATCAGCAGATCCCGGACGGCGGCCAGAATCCGCGCCACCGGCGCGCGGCGATAGTCCCAGCGTGGATCGGGATCCGGCGGGTTGACGACCATGGTGGCGTTGGCCTCGAACAGCAGGATGTCCCCATCCGGACCGAGGCCGAAATCGACGCCCGCATAATCGAGGCCGAGACGCTCGGCGATCCGTTCCACGCCGGCCATGGCGCGTGGACCCAATACGGCGGCCGGATCGCCGAGGAACGCCGCCTCCTCGGCGCGATGGTCCGCCCGCTCGGCCATGTCCGCGGTGAAGTAGTGAACCTTCCAGCGCTCGGAGACCGCCAGATGCAGCGGGTAGAGGCGGCCGCCCACGATCATCATCCGAAACTTGCGGAACCGGCCGGCGTCGTCGCGGGCGTCGAGGGGTTCGATCAGCATGATCTCGGGACCCGGCAGGGCGTCCAGCGCCGCGGCGAGATCGCCCGGCGCCTCGACCCGTTCGAAATAGCGGCCGGTGTGGAAGCCTGGACTTCGCAGCAGCAGCGGATAGCCGAACGCTTCCGCCGCCTCGGTCAGGACGCCGCGCGGAACACATTCCAGCCTGGGCGTGATCACGCCCGGCAAGCCGGCCAATCGCCGGGCGCTGTCCGCGCGGCCGGTGCGGCGGACCGCGTCCGGCCGGTTGATCACCGGCGCGGCGGTTCGCGACAGCACCCTCTGCGCCGCCCCCAGCGCGTCCATGCAGAGGTCGGCGTCGCCGATCGCGTTGAACACCACGTCATGCGGCGGCGGCGCGGCCCCGTCCCGATAGGCCTCCACCACCATGACCGAGGTCTGGAACACCGTGTCGTCCAGCAGGAACCGGGTCGGGACGTTGCCGCCGACCGCCGAGACCAGCAGCAGCACCCGACGCGGCGCCCCCCGCCCGCGACAGGGCAGAATCGAGACGTCCCGTGCGGCGTAGCTGCGCTGGCGATGGCGTTCGGCGGCTTCGGTCTCGCCCAGGTCCTGCAGCAGGTTGGCCACGCCCTGGTGCGCGTCCGGATGGTCCGGAGCGAGGCTCAGCGCCGCTTCATAGTGTTCGCGCGCCGCCGCCAGTTCGCCATTGGCCAGCAGCGCATTGGCGAGATTGATCCGGCCGATCGGATTGTCCGGATGATGCTTGACCGCCTCGGCGTGGGCCAGCCGCGCCGCGGAGCGGAAATCGGCATTGTAGAGCAGGACGCCGAGATCGTTCAGCGCGCCGAAATGGGTCGGGTGGCGAGCGATCAGCTCCAGATAGTCCCGCCGCGCCTCGTCCACCCGCCCCGCGTGGGCCAGGAGGCCGGCGCGCAGATAGCGCGCGTCGCGCTGGTCCGGGTCCCGCGCCAGCAGCGCGTCCAGATCGGCGAGCTCGAGGCTTGAAATCGATGCCATTATCGGTGCGTCCTCATCACGGCTGTCCGGCTGAGCCTTGGGCCAAAGTTCGCGGTGCGATGGAATCATGTCGTTCGTGGAACGTTTCGGATCGTTGGACACAAGCTGCGACCCTATCTCTCGTCACCACCGGGCTTGTCCCGGTGGCCCATAACCACAGGTTTTGTAAGATGTTCACGGTGCGCTCCGAAGCGGCGTTTGCAACCGTTTGAGTCTATGGGCCACCGGGACAAGCCCGGTGGTGACGAATATTTCCTGAGCTCGCCGCCGAACCGGACAGCGGTGCGCCATCATGGTCAAGGCCCGAACCGGTCGCCGGTAGCATTCTGTCAACCTCATGGTGAAAGGACTATCGGACTGATTCGTAAAGGCGATCAGCATGCATCGCGCCTCTCCTACACCGTCTGAACAGCAGGGCCCCGAACCGAAGGCGCCCGATGTCGGCGAGCCGGCGCCGTTCTTCACGGCCGCCACCGACCATATCGAACGCTACAGCCTGGAGGTCGCCGCGGGCCGCTGGATCGTGCTGATGATGTTCGGCACGCTGTCCGCGGAAGCCTCGCGCCAAGGGCTGGAGACCGCGCTGCGCGAACGCGAGCTGTTCGACGACTGGGGCGCGGCCTTCTATGGCGTCAGCGTCGACCGGGCCGACCAGGGCCAGCGCGGCCTGGCCAATGCCGAGCCCGGCGTCCGGTTCTTCTGGGATTTCGACTGCGCGGTCAGCCGGCTCTATGGCGTGGCCAATGCCGATTATCTGCGCCCCGCGGTGTTCCTGATCGATCCGATGTTCCGCATCGCCATGGCCGAGCCGATCGAAAGCACCCCCGCCGTTATGGCGCGCCTGAAGCAGGAGCTGCGCGACGCCCCGTCGCTGGCCGACAGCCCGTTCGCGCCGATCCTGACCCTGCCGCGCATCCTCGAACCCGAGCTCTGCACCGCCCTGATCGACTATTACCGGCGTGGCGGGCCGACCGCCTCCGGCTTCGCCATCGATGTCGAGGGCCGCACGGTCCAGCATGTCGACCCCAGGCTGAAACGGCGCTGCGACGTGACCATCGAGGACGAGGCCGTGGCCGCCCAACTTCAGGCCCGGCTCGAGGCGCGGCTGTTCCCGATGGTCAAGCGCGCTTTCAACTGGCGCGCCCAGCACGTCGAGCGCTATCTGATCTGCCGCTATGGGGCGGAGGACGAGGGCTTTTTCTTCCCGCACCGCGACGACATGACCGCCGGCACCGCGCACCGCAAGTTCGCGGTTTCACTGAACCTGAACGCCGAGGACTATGACGGCGGCGACCTGCGCTTCCCCGAATTCGGCCCGCGCACATACCGGCCGCCGACCGGCGGGGCGACGGTGTTCTGCTGCAGCCTGCTGCACGAGGCGACGCCGGTCACCCGGGGCGAGCGGTTCGTGTTCGTGCCGTTCCTTTACGACGACGAGGGCGCGCGGCTGCGCCGGGCGAACCTCTCGCTGGTGGGGGCCGAGCCGGCTCGGAACCGGAAAACCCGCCGGGGTGCGCGCCGTCGTTGAACGCCGTTGGCGTAGCGCGCCGCCTGGGCCACACTCGCGCCTCGCGGAGCAAGCTCGAGAGGCGCGGATGACCCGTCGGACCGTCTTCGCCGTGGTCACCGGCCTCGCCGCCATGACCGTCTCCAGCGCCCAGGCCGCGCCGCCGCCAGCCAATCTTTCGCTCTCGGCGGGATATGAAGGCAGCCTTCTGATCAAGCTCGTGGACCTGCGGCTGCGCACGCGCGCGGCGGCCGGGCGCTACAGCACCGACGTCCATGTGGAGAGTTCCGGCGCGGTTTCGTTCATTCGGCGCTTCGACATCAACGCGGCCAGCGTCGGCGCCTTCGACCACGGCCGGGCCAACCCCGCCGCCTATGTCCAGCATAGCCTGGAAGGGAAGAAGCGATCGAGCCGGACCCAGGTGTTCCGCGGGCCGATCGGCGCCGTCGATCCCCTGACCCAGGGCCTGCGCCTGACCTCGACGCCCATGGCCAGCGCGCCATGCCCGGGCGTGACGCCCACGTTCGACGGCAAGCAGCGTTATGATCTGATCCTGAACTATGTCGGTCGCGGCGCCCTCGCGCCGGGTCAGCAAGGCTTCGGTCTCAGCCAGCCGGTGCAATGCCGGCTCGATTTCAGGCCCATCAGCGGCTTCAAGACCAACAGTCAGCAGGGCCTGCGCAAATTCGTCCAGGGCGATATCCGCGCCACCTTCGCCAAGGCCGCGGGCGCGGGAGTGTGGGTCCCCACCGAGATCGCCGCCAGCACCATGGTCGGCGCGCTGCGGCTGGAACTGACCAGTTTTTCGGTTCAGGGAACGCGCGCGGCGTTCGAGCCCCCCGCGCCGGCGAGCCAGCCCCAGGCGCCGCCGCGTAAGGCGCGGAGCCGCGGTCAACGACCTCGCTGATAGGATTGGTTACGCCGCGTCGGCGTGGGTGGCGCCTTTGGCGACCGTCTTGGTTAATTGGACGATGGCTTTGCGGACGTCGGCGTCACGGATCTTCGCATAAGCGTTCAAGAGTTCCAGCGCCCCGGTGACGCCCAGGCTTTTGAACACTTCGGTACGATGAGGAATTGCATCTTCCTGTTCGCCCACCAGAGCAGCCACGGTGATGTCCAGTTCCTTGGCGATCCGGACCAGGGTCGAGGCGGAGACGCGGTTGGTGCCGCGCTCGTATTTCTGGATTTGCTGGAAGGTTAGATCGAGCGCGTCGGCCAGTCGCGTTTGGCTCATGTTGAAAAACTTGCGCCGCGCGCGAATGCGGGCGCCCACTTCGACGTCAATCGGATCCGGATGGGACGCCATTGCTTGGTCCTCGCGCTGAACACTCTTGGCGATGCGATGTGACGCCCTTCAACAAGGTCGCCAGGGGCAAGTTTGCACGTAATTTCAAGTATCGCAATGAGGCGAGACCTGAGTTCAATCCTGGGTGGACCACATCAAATCCACCCTCGAACCCCTGGTCGTATCTGGGGCGAACCCGGAATGGACACGCACTTTTTAATTGTCCGAAGCCGGCGTTTCGGCGCGAATCAGGAAACCACGCGCGGTCCGCGACGGACGTCTATCATATCCTCTGTCCGAAGGATTTTAACGAAACGCGCGGCGTTGGCCGCGCGAGCCGTTCGATCCGCGCATGAAGCCTTGGCGCCGCGAGGAATTCATCCATCCGCGCGACTTCCCGGCCGCCCCGAAGGCCGGGCTGGCGCGCGCGGCCGGCCCCGGCGACGCCGCCAAGCGTCAAAACGGTCGCCGACGCCGCTCGGCCGAAGTCCCAACCAGGTTTTTATGTTTCCGGAAACGTCGGCGGGGGGCCGCGCGCCGGTTCCGAGCGGCCGAAATTCGATCAACAATCGATTCAGCGTTGCAGTAACCGGCGAAAATCACCCAATTTGAGCCGATTATTGATCTTATTCAAATCATAGACTTGCCCAGACTCAAATTTTGGTCCATCGGCTGATTGAAAATGAATGAGGATCATCGTGTACGAAGAAGACGGATCGCCCAGCGTAATCGAGTTGGTTGCCGATATCATCGCGGCCTATGTGAGCAACAACACTGTCGCGCCCTCTGAATTGGGCGGCCTGATCAGCGGAGTGCACGCCGCGCTGCTGGGCGTTGATGCGCCGGCGGCTGAAGAACCGCCCGCTAAACGGACGCCGGCGGTGCCGATCAAGAAATCGGTGACGCCCGATGGCATCACTTGCCTGTTCGACGGCCAGACATTCAAGACGCTGCGTCGGCACCTGCTGGCCGCGCACAACATGACGCCGGTAGAGTATCGGCAAGCATGGGGCCTGGATCCGGACTATCCGATGGTCAGTGAAGTGACCTCGAAGATGCGTTCGGACTTCGCCAAGAGCATCGGCCTGGGCGCCAGCGCCAGCCGGCGCACCCCCCGCGCGCGCAAGCCGAGGGCCTGAACCCGGGAAGCATTCCAGAACGCGTCAAACTTCAGGCGTGTTAAGGTTTTGGCGCGTCCGGAGATTCCACTCCGGGCGAGGAGCCTCCCGCAGCTTGGCGCGGGGATTTCGACTGTCTGGGCCGGGCGTCGCTGGAGAGCCCTACCCTTCGGGCTATCGGATTTACCCATTGGAAGAGCCGATGATCTTCAGTTCCTCCCCCATCGGAGGAGGGGGACCACGAAGTGGTGGAGGGCGCCTTGCGGTGGGCGCGGGCGCGGCCGAAGAGCCCCCTCGGTCGCTTCGCGACAGCTCCCCCAGAAGGGGAGCAGCTAGAGCCAAGCGGATTCGCCCTGACGCGGAACCGTGAAGCCGCTCCTCTCCATCCAATATCTGCGCGCCTTCGCCGCCCTGGCCGTGGTGGTGTTCCACGCCTGCCAATGGATGGACATCGACTTCGATATCGGCGCCGGCGGGGTCGACGTCTTCTTCATCATCAGCGGCTTTTTGATGTGGAAGATTACCGATACGCCGGGCGCCATGCCAGGCGCGTTCCTGTGGAAACGCGTCACCCGCGTGGTTCCGCTCTATTGGATCGCCACGCTGGGGGTCGTCGCTCTGGCCCTGGCCGCGCCTTGGATCGTGCCCAAGGTCAAGCCGGAGCCGGCGCACGTCCTGCTCTCGATGCTGTTCATTCCGCACCTGGATCCGGCCGGCATCCCGTTTCCCCTGCTGCCGCCCGGCTGGACCCTGAACTATGAGGCGATCCTCTATCTGATCTTCACCGCGGCCCTGAGCCTGCCGCGCGCCTGGCGGTTCCGCCTGGTGATCGGGGCGCTGTTCTCGATCACCATCACCGGGCTGTTCGCCTATCGGCTGTTCCCGCTGTTCGCCAATCCGATGATGCTGGAATTCGCCGCCGGCGTGGTCATGGCCCGGGCCTATGGCGCCCGGGCCTATGGCGACGGTCCAAGGCTTGGCGTGGGAACGGGTTGGAGCCTGGTCGCCCTGGGGGTGGTCACGTTCGCGATGCTGAAAGCGCTCGGCCTCCATTCCGACATCGGACGATGGGTGCTGTGGGGGGCGCCGGCGGTAATGATGGTGACCGGCGCGCTGGCGGTCGAGGCGGCCGGCCGCCTCCCGCGCTCGGCCCCGCTGAAGCGCCTCGGCGACGCCTCGTATGCGATCTATCTGTGCCACTGGCCGCTCCTGGCCCTGATCGCCAAGCTGATCGGCAAGGGCCCGCCCTGGCTGTTCATCCCCGCCGCGACGATCGCGGCCACCGCTTTGGGCCTGGCGGTCCACTATGCGGTCGAACGGCCGGCCATCCGCCTGCTGCGCCGACGCCGAACGGATCGCGAGGCCGCCTCACCTCAAGGCTGACCCGTCGGCAATCCGCTCCAAGATGAAGCGGACGCGCTCCTCGACCGGCAGGCGCGGAACCTCCACGGCCTCATAACCGCAACGGCCATAGGTCTCGGCGATGGTCGCGCGGACTTCGACGGCGTGGGCGAAGGTGTGTTTGCGCTCCTCGTCGTGACGATAGATGGCCTCCCAAGCCGGGAACACGAACACCGTGCGGGCGTAGCGATAGCGCGCGACCGCATCGGTCATGCGCGCGGGCGGCGGTGCGCCCGGCGGGTCGCCATAGCCGAGCATCTCGGGAATGCCGCGGTCGAAGAACACCGGCGCGGCCCGCTCCGCCACCGCCTCGAACGCCTGGGCCGCGCGTTCCAGGCACAGGTCGCGATAGCAGGCGCGGTCGCCGTCATGGGTGGCGTTCCCGCCGCTCGCCGCCTGCTCGCGCAGGACCTGCCGCGCCGCTTCGTCGACACCTTGGAACCCCCGCCGTCTCAACGCCTCCAGTGTGGTCGTCTTGCCGGCGCCGGGGCCGCCGGAGAGAATGAAGAAATTGGGTCGTTCGTGAATCATGACGACGGTCCTTGTTGGGGGCTGGACCGTCCGCCACGCACACACGCAACGACGGCCCGCGGGCGAGCCGATGAAGGCGCGCCCAGCGTGGTCGATGTGTGGGGAGAAGGCGCTAGTTTCGGCCGCGGGGGCGCGAAGTCAAGGACGCTGTTTCCTTCTCCCGCGAGGGGAGATGGATTCCGGGTTGAAATCGGCGGAGTCGAGTCCGGGCCGTCCGGCTATCGACGCCCGCTAAACCTCTTCGAACGCCGTCATCGCGATCGTCGACACCGTCGAGCCCTCGGTCAGGGTGCGATGAACGGGGCAGCGGTCGGCGATCTCGAACAGGCGGGCGCGCTGTTCGTCGTCGAGATCGCCCTCGAAACAGATCCGCCGCTCGAAATGGTCCTTCTGGGTGGCGGTCTTGCCGGTGCGGCTCACCTCGACGGTGATATGGCGCAGGGGCCAGCCCTTGCGCTCGGCGTACATCCGGCAGGTCATGGCGGTGCAGGCGCCCAGTCCCGCGGACAGCAGGTCGTGGGGCGACGGGCCGGAGCCCAGACCGCCCACATCGACCGGTTCGTCGGCCAGGAAGGTCCAGCCCGGGCCGCTGATCCGGGTTTGATAACGCCCGGCGCCGGTTTCCTCGGCGTGGACCGCCGGCGGCCCCGCCTGGGCCGCCGTGTCGGCCTGGACCGGAGCCAGGGGCGTGAAATAGCGCGACGCCCAGTTGGCGATCACGCCGGCGGCGTAGTCCGCGTCGGCGGCCTTGGTCAGCAGATGGTCGGCATGGTCCAGCGAGACGAAGCTCTTGGGATGGCGGGCGTTCAGGAAGATCTCCGACGCGTTCTCCACCCCGACGGTCTGGTCGACTGGCGAATGCATGACCAGGAGCGCGCGGCCCAGGCCGTGGATCCGCGCCATCTGGTCCTGTTGTTCGATGTCGCGGACGAAGCTCGCGCCCATCTGGAACACCCGCCCATCGAGGGTCACGTCGCGGACCTCGCCAGGCGGCAGGTCGCCGAGATCGGATGGCAGTTCATGCAGCACGTGCTCGGCCCTGGCCGGCGCGCCGATCGTGACCACCGCCTTGACCTCCGGCAGGTCCCCGGCCGCCGCGATCACCGCCGCGCCGCCGAAGCTGTGGCCGACCAGAAGCTGGACCGGCATGCCCTGTTCACCCATGGCCCGGACCGCGTCGATCACGTCCGCCACATCGGCGCTCAAGCCGCCGCCGAAAGCGCCCTCGCTCTGGCCGAGGCCGCTGAAGTCGAAACGAAGCACGCCGATGCCTCGCGCGGCCAGGAACCGGCTGACCCGCGTCGCGGCGAGGGAGGCCTTGCCGCAGGTGAAACAGTGGGCGTAGACAGCCCAGGCGCGCGGCGGCGCGGCCCCGGTCTCGAGCACGCCGGCCAGCTTATGACCGCTCCTACCCTCGAAATCGAACTTGATCGAAGCCATGACGCCCTCCCGTCTTCCCAGGCGCCGATCCTAGCTCAGGTTGCTGGTTAGAACACCGTCGTCGGCTTGGCGACATAGCGGTCCGGGAACACCTCGCGCAGCATGGCCACCTTGGGCAGGTCGTAGGTGGCGATATAGGGCTGGCCGGGATGCCGGACCAGATAGTCCTGATGGTAGTCCTCGGCCTTGAAGAAGCCCTTCAGCGGGTCGACCCGGGTGGCGATCGGCTTGTGGAACACATGGGCGGCGTTGAGCTGGCGGATATAGGCCTCGGCGACGCGCTTCTGGTCCGGGTTCGCATAGAACACCTCGCCGCGATACTGCGTACCCTCGTCCGGGAACTGCTCGTTCACCTGGGTCGGGTCGGTGGCGACGGTGAAGAAGATGCGCAGGATCTGGCCATAACTGATCTCGCGCGGGTCATAGGTGATCTGCACGGACTCGGCGTGGCCGGTGGACCCGGTGCTGACCAGCTCGTAATTGGCCGCCGCGCCCGGGCCGCCGGAATAGCCGGAATAGACCTTCTTGACGCCCTTGACGTGCTCGAACACGCCCTGAACGCCCCAGAAACAGCCGCCGGACAGGACCGCGGTCTCCATCCTGCCCGGCTGGGCGGAAGCGCTGTCGACCATCGGCCCCGGCAGGGCCTGCGCGCCCGCGGCCGCGGCGGGCGCGCCGTGCAGGGCGCCGCTCAGCACCGGCAGGGCCAGAAGGCCGCAGGCGGCGGCGACCAGGGCGAGTTTGGCGGACGTCATCGAAATCTCTCCGAACAGGACCTCAAAGGTCACGCCGCTAATACGGCGCCCGGGCGGCCTTGGTTACAAGTCCGCCCCCAAGACTTCCAGATACGGATCAGCGCCGCCGCGGGATCATGAGCGGGCTCGATGCGCGGGCTCTTCCGCGTCTCGGCTTGGGCCTCTATTGATCCCGTCATGACCAGACCCGTCCCGCCCGTCGCCGCCAAACAGCCCAAGCCCATCGAACAGTTGGGCCATCATCGCACCGACGACTACGCCTGGATGAAGGACGACAACTGGCAGGCCGTGCTGCGCGACCCCTCGGTCGTCCGCGCCGACGTGAAAGCGCACCTGGAGGCCGAGAACGCCTATACCGCGGCCATGCTGGCGCCGACCGAGGCGCTGCAGGCGGCGATGTTTTCGGAGATGAAGGGGCGGATCAAGGAGGACGACTCCACCGTTCCCGCCTCCGACGGCCCTTGGGACTATTATGCGCGTTATGAGATCGGCGCCCAGCATCCGGTCCACGCCCGGCGCCCGCGCGGCGCGGCGGTGGGCGAGGTGGTGCTGCTCGACGAAGAGGTCGAGGCCGAGGGCAAGCCATTCTACCAGGTCGGCGGCGCGGCCCACAGCCCGGACCACGCCCTCTATGCCTGGGCCGTGGACGAGCAAGGTTCGGAGGTGTTCCGTGTCCTGATCAAGGACCTGGCCACGGGCGAGGTGCTGCCGAATCCGATCGAAAGTTGCACGGGCGGGTTCGTCTGGTCGCCGGATTCGCGCTGGCTGTTCTGGATCTGGCGCGACGATCATGGCCGGCCGGCCAAGGTGTTCCGCCGCCCGGCGCGCGGCGGTTCGGGCGACGACGTGCTGGTTTATGACGAGCCGGACGACGGGTTTTTCATTTCGGTGGGCCTGACCTCCTCGCGCGCCTTCATCGTGATCGGCTCCGGCGACCACGAAACCTCCGAGGTGCGGTTGATCCCCGCCGAGGACCCGACCGCCGCGCCCCATGTGGTCGAGCCGCGCGCGCCCGGCCTGCGCTACGATGTCGAGCACTGGAACGACCGGTTCATGATCCACACCAACGCCGACGGCGCGGTGGACTTCAAGGTGGTCGAAGCGCCTCTGGCCGACCCGTCGCGGCGCAACTGGACCGATTGGGCGCCGCATAGCCCCGGCCGCTATGTGGTCGGGATCGACGCCTACCAGGACTGGTTCGTCCAGTTGGTGCGCGAGAACGCCAACAACAGCCTGATCTTGACGCCGCGCGCCGGCGGCGAGGCGCACGCCATCGATTTCGACGAGGACGCCTATGCGCTCAACCTGTCGGGCGGCTACGAGTTCGACACTCAGAGCTTGCGGTTCGTCTACGAGTCCCCGACCACCCCGCGCCGCTGGTACGACTACGACATGGCCAGCCGCCAACGGGTGGTGCGCAAGACCCAGGAGGTTCCGTCGGGCCACGAGCCGGCGGCCTATGTGACGCGCCGGCTGTTCGCCCGCGCGGCGGACGGGGCGGAGGTTCCGGTCACCGTCCTGATGCGCGCCGATACGCCCCTGGACGGCTCCGCGCCGCTGCTGCTCTATGGCTATGGCGCCTACGGCATTCCGATGGAGCCGCATTTTTCGATCCGCAGCCTGTCGCTGGTCGATCGGGGCTGGATCTGGGCCACGGCCCACGTGCGCGGCGGCTCGGAAAAGGGCTGGGGCTGGTTCCTGGATGGGCGCGGCGCCAGCAAGACCAACACCTTCACCGACTTCATAGCCTGCGCCGAACATCTGGTCGCCGCCGGCTACGGCCAGGCCGGCCGGATCGTCGCCTATGGCGGATCGGCCGGCGGCATGTTGATGGGCGCGATCGCCAATATGCGGCCCGATCTTTGGGCCGGGATCGTCGGCGCCGTGCCGTTCGTCGATGTCCTTAACACCATGAGCGACACCACCCTGCCCCTGACGCCGCCGGAATGGCCGGAATGGGGAAATCCCTTGGAGGACGAGGCCGCCTACCAGGCCATTGCCGCCTACAGCCCCTATGACAATGTCAGCGCGCGGGCCTATCCGGCCGTTCTGGCCACCGGCGGCCTTTCCGATCCGCGCGTCACCTATTGGGAGCCGGCCAAGTGGGTGGCCAAGCTGCGCGACTATTCGACCGGCGATGCGCCGATCCTGCTCAAGATCAATATGGACGCGGGTCACGGCGGCGCATCGGGCCGGTTCGAGTTCCTGAAGGAAATCGCCCTGGACTATGCTTTCGCGGTCTGGGCGGTGAATCGGAGCTGGCGGGACCGATGCGGATAAGGCCGGCTCAGGCGTCGGACGCGGCGGCCCTGGCGGCCGTCTACGGCCATCATGTCACCCATGGCCTCGGCACCTTCGAAGAAGTCCCGCCGACGCCGGAAGACATGGCGGGGCGGCTGAAGGCGGTCACGGATTGGGGCCTGCCCTATCTGGTCGCCGAGATCGACGGCCAGGTCGCGGGCCTGGCCTATGCCGGCGTGTTCCGGCCCCGCGCCGCCTATCGCTATACGGTCGAGGACAGCGTCTATATCGCGCCGGATCGGGTGGGCCAGGGCGTCGGCAAGGCGCTGCTCGGCGAGGTGATCCGGGCCTGCGAGGCCATGGGCCTGCGCCAGATGGTGGCGATGATCGGCGACATCGGCAATTTCGCCTCGATCGGCTTGCACGGCGCCCTGGGGTTCACGCACGTCGGCATCCTGCCGGCCGCCGGCTATAAGCATGGACGCTGGCTCGACGTGGTGCAGATGAGCCGGCCCCTGAACGCCGGCGCCAGCGCGCCGCCGGACGCGCCGGGGCTGGCCCTCGGCGGCCATTAATCCGTCGCCAGACCCAGCACCTCGGCCAATTCGTCCTGCTGATAGGGCTTGCCGAGGCGCACCGCGCCCTCGATCGAGACCGTCGTGGTATCGGCATACCCGCTGGCGAAGATGATCTTCAGGTCGGGCCGCTGGGCCAGGGCCGCTTCAGCCAGTTCCGGCCCGCGCATGCCGGGCAGACCGACATCGGTAAACAGGATGTCGACCCGGGTCTCGCCTTCCAGGATTCTCAGCGCCCCGGTCGCATCGCCCGCCTGCAACGCCGTGAACCCCAGCGCGCCGATCATATCCACCGCCGCCAGCCGGACCAGGGCGTCATCCTCGACCACCAGCACCACCGGGCGCGCGCGGCTGAGCAGGCCGTGGATCCTGCGGGCCAGGTCTTCGCGCGAGAAGGGCTTGCTGAGTAGCTGTACGCCCGTATCCAGACGGCCGTCATGGACGATGGCGTCCTCGGTGTAGCCGGAGGTGAACAGCACCGGCAGCCCGGGTTTCAACCGTTGCGCGGCCGCGGCCAGGTCCGGCCCGCGGATCGGTCCTGGCATCACCACGTCCGTGAACAGAAGATCGACCTTGATCCCGGCGCGCAACAGCTCGAGCGCCTCGGCGCCGTCGGAGGCGTGCAGGCAGGTATAGCCGAGGTCGCGCAGCATCCCGACCGATGAAACGCGCACCAGGTCGTCGTCCTCCACGACCAGGATGACCTCGCTGCGGCCCTCCAGGGAGCCGGGCGCGACGGGTTCCGAAACCGTTTCCTCGTGATGCGCCCGGGGCAGGAAGATCTTGACCGTCGTGCCCTGGCCGACCTCGCTATGAAGTTGGACATGGCCGTTGGACTGTTTGACGAAGCCGTAGACCATCGACAGGCCCAGGCCGGTGCCTTTTTCCTCGCTCTTGGTGGTGAAGAACGGCTCGAACACCCGCGCCGCGACGTCCGACGACATGCCGTGGCCGGTGTCGGAAACCGCGATCAGTACATATTGACCCGGCTCGACGTCGTTGTCGCGCAGCGCATGGTCCTGATCGAGCGATGCGTTGGCCACCTCGATGCCCAATCGTCCGCCGCCCGGCATGGCGTCGCGGGCGTTGATGGCCAGGTTCAAAAGCGCGCTCTCGACCTGGGCCGGATCGGCCAGGGTGTTCCAAAGGCCGTCGGCGATCACCGTCTCGACCGTGATCGACTCGCCCAGCATACGGCGCAGCATGTCCGACATCTCGCCGGCCATCCGGCCGAGATTGACCACCTTGGGCTCCAACGGCTGGCGACGGGCGAAGGCCAGCAATTGACGCGTAAGCTGCGCCGCGCGGTCGGCGCCGTGCAGGGCGTTTCGCAGGCGCTGGGCCGCCTGGGCGCGATCGGCCACGTCCGGCGCGATCATCTCCAGATTGCCGCGGATGACCTGGAGCAGGTTGTTGAAATCGTGCGCCACCCCACCGGTCAGATGGCCGATCGCCTCCATGCGCTGGGCGCGGCGCAGTTGGTCCTCGGCCTGGTCGCGGTCGGTCACGTCGCGGCCGGAGCCGACGATGCGGTCGATACGGCCGTCTTCGCCGCGCACCGGCACATGGATTGTTTCCCAGGTGCGCTGGCCGGCCGGCAGCGGATAGACGTCGCGGGCGAACACCGGCGCGCCGGCGGTGATGACAGATTCGTAGTGGGCGATCAGCTTGGCCGCCACCGACCGCGAGCCCAACTCGCGAATATCGCGTCCCCGCGCCATGGCCGTGGTGATCCCGCTGGCGCGCTCGAAGGCTGGATTGAGTTCGGCGATCTTGAAGACCCCGTCGGGCGAGATGTCGATCACGAACAGATAATCGGCGTTATTGGCGAACAGCGCGCGGTAAAGGGCTTCGCTTTCGCGCTGGGCGGCCTCGGCGTCTTCGCGTTCGCCCACTTCGTGCGCCAGGCGGCGATTGGCGGCGGCCATGGAGATCAGGCTGGCGGCCAGGCCGGCGATAGCCAGGGCGCTGACCAGCAGGGCCACCAGCAGGCTCAGTTGCTCGGCGCGGTCGGCTTCGGCGGCGCGGCGGTCCAGTTGGGTGTTTTCCGCCGCCATCAGCTCGCCGACCGCCGCCCGCGTCGCGTCCATCGAAAGCTTGCCTTTCAGGAACGCGACCTTCCTGGCGTCCTCGAGGCGACCCTGGCGCGCCAGGGCCACCCGCATGGCGGAGATCGCGACCCTCTGGCTGGCCATGGCGATCAAACGGTCGGCGCGCCGCTTCTGCTGGGGATCGTCGGCGACCAGGGCGCGCAGCCGGCCCATCAGCTTGGGCAGCGCCGCCTGTCCGGCCTTGAAACTGTCGAGATATTGCTCGTTCTGAGCCAGCAGGTATCCCCGTTGGCCGGACTCGACGCTCAGCACCTCGTTGAACAGGGCCTGGGTGGTTTCGATGACCTGGTGGCTGTGGTTCACCCACTGCCGGCTCTGGCGCAGGGTCGCCAGGTTGGTGATGGCCAGGAACACGCTCATGGCGGCCAGCACGGTCAGCAACGCGATCGGCGCGACCAAGGTGCGCTGGCGCATCGGAGCCCGGGTCCCCGATCCAGAGGTTCGCGTCGCGTCCACGGCTTCAGCGTCCCCTCAGGAGGCCGGTTCTGATTGTCAAATTCCCGATTTCGGCGAGCTATATCAGCGAATCGGTCAGTTGCAATCCAGCCCGATTTCGCTCAACGGCAGTATTTGAGCGGGGTTACTTTGTCGCATGAGCGCAGGGCGCGCGGGCGGCTTGAGCGGGGAAGCGTTTCGGCTCGTTGAGACGGACAGGCAGCGAAAGCCTGATGGAATCGAGCCGCTTTCTTGCTGATGCGCCCTAAACGTTTGTCCCGACGCTCGGCCATAGCGCTTGTTCGCAAAGGCCCTGCCTGAGCCGGATTTCAGATAGAGTTCGAACTCGCGCGCCCTGCGCTCGTCGTTGAACGCGAAATAGCTGACGAGGGTCCAGGGCTTGTATTTGCGCGGGTGAACCGACGCGCCTCATTATGGGATTTGAGCCTTTTCTGAAGGTCGGCGGTGAAGCCCATGTACCGTTGATCCGGCCTGGACGTGCTGATCAGTAAGTAGACGTAGAACATGCACCGTCGCCCTTGCGGCGCTTATGATTATCCGCGGGGCGTGAGCCAGCCGAAGCACGCGGGGCTGTCACCGCCCCTCCTTCGCTAGCGCTACGGCGGCCAGCCTCCGCCCGCTTCGCGCGCGCAGGCTGGCTGGGGGACTAGGACTCGAACCTAGAATGACGGTACCAAAAACC
>DATAYD010000046.1:0-30183 GCA_036272715.1 Caulobacteraceae bacterium
CGCCCATGTCGCCGCCGCGGCCGGCGACGCCGCGCTGGTCGAGCGAATCACGACCGGTGAAGCGCTCATAGCCCTGGCGGTGCGCGAAGACTTCGGCGCGCCGACCGACACGCTTGGAAAACGGAGACTGTATGAGAGCGCGGGCGCCACGGCGGCCCTCGCGATCGATGGCGACGAGGTCTGGCTTCTCGACATCGCCGATCGGGAATTCGCGGCCCGTCCATGCCTCGATTCCTCGATCAGCATGACGGTGGCCGACCTGTCGGACAGCCGCGTCATCTGTCGTCTGACGGACTCGGCGATCGGTCTGCGAGGCGCCCTGCTGCTGGCGGCCTACCAAGTGGGCATCGCCGAGAAAGCCCTCGAAATGATCGTGGACTACGCGAAGATCCGGCAGACGTTCGGGCGGCCGATTGGCGCCTATCAGGCGGTGCGCCACCCTTGCGCCGAGATGTCCACCCGCGCGGAGGAAGCGAAAGCCCTGGTTTATCTCGCCAGCGTCTCGCTCAGCGACGGCGCGCGGGACGCACCGCTGCAGATATCAGCCGGACGCGTGCTCGCGGAGAAGGCCGCGCTGCAGAACGCGGACGACAACATCCAGCTTCACGGGGGCATCGGCGTGACAGAGGAGTTCGACGCCCATCACCTCATCAAACGGGCGACCGTGTCTCCACAGTGGTTCGGGGATCGCAGATCCCACCTCGCGCGCGTCCTCGCGACGCCTATCAACGTGGACGGTGCGTCATGAACCTCAAGGAGACCGCTGAAGAAAGCGCGTTCCGCGAATCCGCTCGCGCCTGGCTCTCCGCCAACGCGCCGAAAACCAAGCGCCCGACCGAACGGTCGGCGGCGATCGCCTTTGACAAGGCTTGGCAGCAGAGCCTCCACGCCGCGGGCTGGGCGGGCGTGAACTGGCCGAAGGAATACGGGGGCCGCGGCCTTTCGGGATTCCAATATATGATTTGGGTGCAGGAATGCGTCCGAGCCGGCGCTCCGATCAGCAGCGGCGCCAATTTCACCGGTCTCTTCCATGCGGGGCCGACACTGATCGTGCGGGGCAACGACGAGCAGAAGCGCGAGCATCTGCCCAAGATCCTGCGCGGCGAGGCCATGTGGTGCCAAGGTTTCTCGGAGCCGGGCGCGGGGACCGATCTGGCGGCTTTGCGCACCCGCGGCGAGGTCGACGGCGATTTCATCGTGATCAACGGCAGCAAGGCCTGGACGAGCAACGGCCATTTCGCCGACTACCAGGAGCTGCTGGTTCGCACCGATCCCGCCTCCACGCGCCACCATGGACTGACTTGGTTGATATGCGACATGCATGCGCCGGGCATCGAAGTTCGCCCGGTTCGCACCATGGATGGCGAGGTCCACGTCAACGAGACGTTCTATGATAATGTTCGTATTCCGATCTCGAACGTCGTTGGCGAGATTGGCCAGGGCTGGTCGGTGGCCATGTCCACGTTCGCCTTCGAACGGGGCATCGGCTTTATTGGCGATCAGATCGAGTTGATCGCCATGGCGGAGGACCTGATCGGCATCGCCCGTCGCGTCCGGTTGCCGAGCGGAAAGTTGGCGATCGATGACGATGGCGTCGCCCAACAGTTGGCGGCGCTCAAGTGCGAGGCTCTCGCCCTTCGCGCCCTCACCATTTCAGGCCTGGCCCATATCGAACGCCACGGGCAACCAGGACCCGAAGGCTCGATGATGAAGCTGTTGCTCAGCACCGCGTACAAGAAACTGCACCAGGTGGCGGGCGATATCCTGGGCCCGGAATTCTTGGACTATCCGGACGCCGACAGTATTGGCAGTCCTTGGGCCTTCCGGTACTTTCGAAGCTGGGTGCTTACGATTGCCGCCGGTCCCAACGAAATCCACCGCGACATTATCGCCGATCGCATCCTGGGCTTGCCTCGCGCGCGCTGAGTTCGGTTCATCCCTTCGATTCCCGAGCGCGCGGCGTCCGGGAGTGTCGTGAGCAAATACCGCGTCGCCAGCTTAAGCGTGGATGCTTTGGTCCGCCAATGCATCCCCGCTTAGAACCCTTTGTTTGAACAGGATTTTTGTCGAAAAGCCGGCAACCGCTTTTCCGCAATCCTGCTCAGGTTCCGCGTCCCCAATGCACGGCATGGCTTGGGCGCGGAACAGATAAACCGGGGAGCGCGTGGAACAAAATTCGACGACGGACCATTTTGAAGAGGCTGGCGTCGGATGACCGACGGCTGACGCGTGTCCGTGTGTCTTTGTAATGGGCGTTTTGTGTGGTTACCGAGACGCTTCCCCTTCCGAAAATCCTGATTCGTGGCCGCAGCTTCATCGCGTTGATCGTCGCGCCCGAGGCGCCGCTCGAAAGCTGGTTCGCGGCGCTCGATCAACACCTGCGGGGCTCCGCCCACTTCTTCGCCGAACGGCCCGTGGTCGCCAACCTTGCCGCCGCGCTCCTGGCTGATAGGGCCCCGACGAGCGCCCTCGAGGCGCTGGACGGGCTGGCCGCGCGCGAACTCAGGGTGATCGGCGTCGAGGGGATCGATCCGGTCCTGCTCGCCGGCACACGCTGGCAAGGGTTGCCGACGATGTCGCACGGGCGCGATGTGATGCGCGAAGGCGGCGCGGACCGGCCGGCCGCCGCGGCCAAGGATCCCCCCACGCCCGCGGCGCCGCCGACGCCCTCACTGCTGATTGACCAGCCGGTGCGCTCCGGACAGTCGATCTGCTTCGAGGAGGGGGACGTCACCGTCGTCGGACCCATCGCGTCCGGCGCGGAGGTGATCGCCGGGGGCTCGATCCACGTCTATGGCGCGCTCCGTGGCCGGGCGATCGCCGGGCTCAAGGCGGGTGGCGCGGCGCGCATCTTCTGCCGGCGGTTGGAAGCCGAACTGATCGCTATCGACGGGCTTTACCGGACAGCGGATCACTGGGGAGCGGATCTGCATGGTCGGGCGGCGCAGATCCAATGCGATCGGGGCGTGCTCAGGGTTTTCGCGCTCGACTGAATAAGCCTCGCGAGGAGGCGCTGGAAGGAATGGTTGTCGCATGTCGAAGGTAATGGTTGTGACGTCGGGCAAGGGGGGCGTGGGCAAGACCACCTCCTCCGCGTCGCTCGGCGCCGCGCTTGCCCAAGCGGGTCAGAACGTGGTCGTTGTCGATTTTGACGTGGGGCTGCGCAATCTGGACCTGGTCATGGGAGCGGAGCGCCGCGTCGTCTTCGACCTCGTCAACGTTGTCCAAGGCGACGCCAAGCTCGCGCAGGCGCTGATCCGCGACAAGCGGATAGAGACGCTCTCGCTGCTGCCGGCCTCGCAAACCCGCGACAAGGACGCCCTGACCGAGGAGGGCGTGGGGCGCGTGATCGAGGGCCTGCGGGAGAAATTCGACTGGATCGTCTGCGACAGTCCGGCGGGGATCGACAAGGGCGCCACGCTCGCCATGCGCTTTGCCGATCTCGCGGTGGTCGTCACCAATCCGGAGGTTTCCTCGGTGCGCGATTCCGACCGGATCATCGGCATGCTCGATTCCAAGACGCGGTGCGCGGAAAACGGCGACAAGCTCGAAAAGCACTTGCTGCTCACCCGCTACGACGCCGCGCGCGCCGCGCGCGGCGAGATGATGAAAGTCGAGGACGTGCTGGAAATCCTGGCGATCCCGCTGCTCGGCATCATCGCCGAGAGTCCGGACGTGCTGACAGCTTCCAATATGGGCTGCCCGATCCCCCTGCATGACCCCGCCTCGGCCGTGGCGCGCGCCTATACCGAAGCGACGCGACGGCTGCTCGGCGAGAAGATCGCGGTGACCGCGCCTGGCGAGCGACGCGGTTTCATGAGCCGGCTGTTCGGCAGAAGGGCGATCGTCGCATGAGCATCCTGGGCTTCTTCACCCGTAACCGATCGGCGCCGGTCGCGCGCGAACGGCTTCAGGTCCTGCTCGCCCATGAACGGGCGCTCACCGGCCGCTCGGATCTCGTCGCCGTGCTGCAGCAGGAGATCCTCGCGGTGATCGCCAAGCATATCGCCATCGACCGAGACAAGGTGATCGTGAAGCTGGACCGCGGCGAGCAGGTCTCGACGCTCGAGATCGATATCGAGATGCCGGACGGGGCGCTGGCGTGGAACTAGGCATCTCCAGGTCATGGGACCCTCGGCGTCAACCTGTTCCACGAGTCGCCGCTCGGCGGGCGCGTATTTTGCGCTAAACGACGCGCTGCCGGCGCCGTGTCCGTCGGGCGATGCGTGGGGGGTAGGCGGCGAACATGATCCGTTGGGTTCAATTGGGTGCGGCGAGCGTCCCCGGAGGCGGCGGCGAACTGCGGCTCATGCAACGCGGGTTGGAGTTCTCGATCTTCGCGGGATCGATCGAATTGATGAGCAGTCGGCTGAGCGGGTCCGAAGAGGCGCTGGCGTCGATGACCTGCGCACGGGTTCTGGAACGACCGCGGCCGCACATCCTGATCGGCGGGCTGGGCATGGGCTTCACCCTGCGCACCGCCCTGGCGTTGCTGGGGCCCGACGCCACGATCACCGTCGCCGAGTTGGTTCCCGAGGTGGTCGCGTGGGCGCGCGGGCCGCTGGCGGCCATCCACGGTGAAAGCCTGTCGGACTCACGGCTGAAGATCTTCGAAGGCGATGTTGGGGAACTGATCAGCGGCGTTGGGTCGCGCTACGACGCGATCCTGCTGGATGTCGACAACGGGCCCGCGGGACTCATGCGCGACGCGAACGACGATCTGTACGACGCCTATGGCCTGCGTGAAGCACAAAAGGCGCTTCGGCCCGGCGGCGTTCTCGCGGTCTGGTCGGCGGCGCCCGACCCGGCGTTCGCCCAAAGGCTTCGCGCCGTGGGCTTCAGCGTGGAAGACCACCGTGTCCGCGCCAACGGAGGTCGGAGCGGCGCCCGCCACGTCATCTGGCTGGCGGTGAAGGCGGCCTAGCCGATTCAGATTCCCTTTTCGCGGCACGCAACCTTCGCGAACGGCCCCGGTTCTGATTGGATCGGCGCGGTAGGATAAACGCTTGGTCGATTTCCTGTTTGGGGCGAGATAACGACCCAGGCGGCTATGGGGGCGGCGAACATCCGTGCGAGCACGCGTTTCGATCTCATTGGCGGGTCTGGTCGCCGCCGCCCTGTCCCTGGCGAGTCCGGCGCCGTCGTCAGCCGCCGACAGGTCCGTCACCGCGTCCCAGGATGTCCAGCGCCGTCTGGGGATCCAGACCGAACGGTTGAAACAGGAGGCGCGCAAGAGCCAGGTCGACGCCTTCGCGAAGGTGTTGGATCCCGGGCCGCTGGCGCAGCTCAATTCCGACCTGTTGACCGCGGTGGCCGCGGCGGCCGCGTCCAGGGCCGAAGCCGACCGCTCCAAGGCGCTCCACGCTTCAGGGAGTGTCATTTCCGCGAAAGACATGGAGGCCGCCGAGTCCCAGGCCCTGCAGGACCAGGCGAAGGTCGCCCTGTTGCGCCAGAGATTGGGCTTGGAGTGGGGCTCGGGGATCGCCCGCCTGAGCGACGCCAGGCGTGAGAGCCTGATCCGCGCGCTCGCCGCCGGCAAGGCGGCTTTAGTGCACGTGGACACGCCTTCGAACGCCGGCCAGCAGGGCGCCAAGACCGTCAAGATCGATGTGGGGTCCGACAGCGCCGCGGGCGTCGTGATCGGCCCGGCGCGCACGGCCGAGCCCCGCCTGCAATCGTCGGGGCTGATCGCCGAGGTGACCGGGCCCTTAGCGGTGCTGCTGTCGATCGGCCTGACCCAAAGCGCGCATATCGACACCGGCGCGCCTCAGCCGGGGATGATTTTGAAGCGCGAGGCGCTGATCCGGTATCAAGGCTCGACCTGGGCCTATGTCCGCGGCGGCCCAAACCAGTTCGAGCGACGGCTGGTCGAGAACGGCGTGCCCGAGGAAAGCGGCCTGTTCGTCGCCACCGGCTTTTCACCTGGCGACGCCGTGGTGGTGGGCGGCGCCGCGGGACTATTCGCCGCTGAGCTCGGCCAGGCCACCGGCCGGGTGAAATAGGCGTGCTGTCCACGCTCATCCGCGGGTCACTGCGTCGTCCCTGGCTGATCCTGGTCGCGTGCCTGGTCTTTCTCGCCTATGGCGCGCAGGTCGTGCGCGGCGAGAAGCTGGACGTCTTTCCCGACATTTCATCGACCCGGGCCTCGGTCGAAACCGAAGCGCCCGGAATGGTCGCCGAGCAGGTCGAGCAGCTCGTCACCCGCCCTCTCGAAAACAGCCTGATCGGCGCCGCGGGCGTGGCCGCCATCCACTCTAGGTCCACTCAAGGGCTCTCGCTCATCACGCTTGAATTCCAGCCTGGCGCCGAGCCCGGCCGCGTGCGCCAGGTGATTTCCGAACGTATGGCGCAAGGCGCGAGCGCGCTCCCGGCGGGCGCGGGGCCGCCGCGCCTGTCGCCCTTGACCTCGACCAGCGGCGACATCCTGACGATCGGCTTCACCAGCGACCGGCTGACGCCGATGGCGCTGCGCTCGATCGTGCAGTGGACCGTGCGTCCGCGCCTGTTGTCGGTTCCAGCGATCGCCAATGTGGAAGTCTTCGGCGGCGAGGTCCGGCGGATCGAGGTCCAGGCCCGGTCCGGCGATCTGTCGGACAGCGACCTCGGCTATGCCGACGTGTTCGATGCGGTGCGCCGGGCGACCGGCGTCACCGGGGCCGGCTTCATCGACACGCCGACCCAGCGAGTGCTGATCGAACCTCGCGGCCAGGCGCTCACGCTCGATGATGTCGCCGCGGGCCAGATCCAGATCGTCGGCAGCGCCCCCACCCGCATCAGCGACGTCGCCGACGTGGTCGACGCGGCCGCGCCCGCGATCGGCGACGCCCTGGTCATGGGCAAGCCCGCCGTCCTGGTCCGCATCGCCGCCCAGCACGGCGCCAACACCCTCGACGCCACGCGCGCGGCCGAGGCGGCGATCGCCCTGCTCAGGCCGGCGCTCGCGCAACAGGGCGTCCACGTCGAGGCGGACCTGGACCGGCCAGCGACCTTCATCGGCGGCGCGATCGGCGAAATCCTCTGGGATGTGGCGATCGGCGCGGCGCTCGTCCTGGTCCTGCTGATCCTGATGCTGCGCGATTGGCGCGCCGCCCTGGTCTCCATCATCAGCATCCCGCTGTCGCTATGCGCGGCCGTCCTCGTGCTGAACGGGCTGGGTTGGACGCTCAACAGCATGACCTTGGGAGGGCTGGCCGTCGCCCTGGGACTGGTCGTCGATGATGCGGTGATCGACGTCGAAAATATCGTCGCCCGGCTTCGCGAGGCCGAATCCCGCCATACGTCCCGCGCGGAGGCGCTATTGGCGGCCTCTCTGGAAGTGCGGGCGCCGGTCATCTACGCGACGGCGATTATCGTGGTCGGCCTCGTTCCCCTGGTGTTCGTCGGCGGAGCCCCCGGTGAGCTGCTGCGCCCGATGGCCGTGTCGATCATCGTGGCGTCATTGGCCTCCTTGATCGTGGCGATGGTCGTGACCCCGGCGCTGGCGAACCTGCTCCTCCAGCACATCGGTCCGGATCAGGAGCCGGCGATCCTGCATCGTCTCAAGGTCGGCTATGACGGAATGCTGGCGCGCGTCATGTCGGCGCCCCGCGCCCTGGTCCTGGCGGCGGCGGCCCTGCTGCTGGCCGGCGCACTGTTGGTCTTCTCGTCCTTCAGTTCGGAATTCCTGCCGGACTTTCACGGCGGCCATCTGACCGCCGATATCACCGCACCGGCTTCGACCTCCCTCGCCGTGATGCGGGACTATGGGCAAAGGATCACCCGCGACCTGCTGGCCAATCCAAACATTTCGCGGGTCTCGGAACAGATCGGCCGCGCGGAAGCCGGCGCGGACGCCTTCGGGCCGGACCACGCCCAATTCGACATCGCGTTGAAGCCCCGTCTGACCAATGCGGCGCAGGACTCGGTCGAGCGGCGCGTGCTGGACACGATCAAGGCCTATCCTGGCCTCCATGCCGAGGTTCATGCCCGATTTGGCGCGCAGATCTTCGGCGCCCCCGCGCGCGGACGGATCGAGGTGCGCATTTTCGGCAATGACCTGGACGCTCTGGATACGGCCGCCGCCCAGGTCGCCGCCGCCTTGCAGCGCATACCCGGAGCCCAGAATGTCCAGGTGGCCGCCTCGGGCGAGGCGCCAGCGGTCCGTGTCGACCTGGATTTTCAGCGACTGGCCATCTACGGCCTGTCCGCCTCCGACGTCCTCGACACCGTGCAGACGGCGTTCGCCGGCCGAAAGGCCTCGCAGATCTACGAAAACGGTCGTGCGATCGATATCGCGGTGACGGCCCAGGCCAGGATTCGTCAAGACCCCGAAGGGGTGGGCGATCTGTTGCTGCGGTCCAGTTCGGGCGTCTCCGTGCCGCTGAAAACCGTGGCCAACGTCTATCTCGCGGATGGGCGCTCGGTGATCGAGCACGACAACGGCCTGCGCCGCCAAATCGTCTCGGTGGATGTGAAGGGCGACGCTGGCGACTTCATTCGCCGCGCGAAGGACCGCGTGAACCGGGACGTCGCCCTGCCCCCGGGCCTCTACCTGGAATTCCCGTCGACCGATGGCGAAGGCCCGGCGCGGCGCGAGGTGCTGACCAACATCGCGCTGGCGGGTTTCGGCATGCTCGCCCTGATGATGCTCGCCTTTGGCAATCCGCGCTCCGGCGCGCTCATTCTGGTTTCGACGACGTTCGCCTTCATCGGCGGCGTCGGCGTGGTCGCGCTCATGGGCGGCGTGATGACGCTTGGGGCCTTGGCGGGGTTCATTGCCTTGTTCGCCCTTTCGACCCGAAGCGCGGTCCTGCTGGTGTCCCGCATCGATGATCTGGTGATCGCGCGAAAACGGCCATGGTCCGTCGAGACCGCCCGACTGGCGGCCCGCCAAAGGCTTTGGCCGATCATGGTCGGCGCCCTGCTCGTGGCGGCCGCGTTGACCCCGCTGGCGCTGCGGTCCGATCAGCCCGGCCAGGAAATCCTGGGGCCGATGGTGCTGGTGATCCTGGGCGGCCTCGCGACCTCGACGCTGATGAGCCTGTTCGTGACGCCAGTGCTGGCGATACAGATCTGGCGCCCCCGCCCCGGTCCGCAAGGGCCGTCGGGACCGCCGGAGGATTCCATGGAAGCGCGCTGATCCAACCGAGCGGGAACACTATTTCTTCGGGGCGGGCTCCGCGTCCGACCGGTTCCACCAGCCGCCGCCGAGCGCCTGGAACAGCGCCACGGTGTCGGCATATCGCGCGCCTTCGGCCTGAACGAGGGTGGACGCCGCAAGCTGGTCAGCCTGCTCGGCGTTCAGAACGCTGATCGAGTTCACCTCACCGGCCCGCAGCTCCTGGCGCGCGATGGCGAGGCTCTTGGCCGCCGCGTCACGCGCCTCGGCGGCGACCCGCAACGCCCTGGCGTCCTGGTCCAGGCCTTGGAGGGTGTCGGCCACGTTCTGCAAGGCCCCATGGACCGTGCTGCGGTACTGCGCGGCCGCCTGGTCAAAGGCGGCCTCGGCGCCGCGCTGCCGGTGGCGTAGCGCCCCACCTTCGAAAATCGGTTGGCTCACCCCCGCCGACAGGTCCCAGAGCGTATTCTGATAGGCCAACAGGTCGCCGATCCGCCCCGAGGTTCCGCCGAAAGACGCGTTCAGGGGAAAGCTCGGCAGCCGGTTGGCGACGGCGACGCCGATCTGTGCGCTCGCCACATGCAGATTGGCCTCCGCCGCCCGGATATCCGGCCGTTGCGCCACCAGCCTGGCCGGCAGGCTGAGCGGCAAGTCGGCGGGCAGTCGCAGACGGTCCAACGTGATGGCGGCGTCCGGCGCGCCCGTCACCGGCCCGCCGGTCAATTGATCCAGCAAGTCCTGCTGCAGCGCGAGCTGCTTGGCCAGGGGCGGCAGGGCCGCGCGCGTCTGCGCCAGGGCCGCCTCCTGCGTCGCCACATCGCCGGCGGCGGCTTGCCCCCATTGCTTCTGGCGCCGGAGGTCGGCAAGGACCTGCTCGCCCAGCGCGATCGCCCGCTCGGTGGCCTGAATCTGCCCTCGCAACGAGGCTTCCTGCAGGGCCGCCAACACCACATTCGTGGTCAAGGTCAGATAGGTGGCTTCGAGCGCGTAGCGCTGGCCATCGACCTGCGCCGCGGCGGTTTCGATCTGGCGACGCACCCCGCCAAAGACGTCCGGCGCGTAGGAGACGGTGACCTGAGCGGTGGTGAGGCTGAAGAAATTCGCGTTGTCGGCCAAGGGCGACGCCAGCACGACCGAGTTCTTCTGCGTACTGGCGGTGAAACCGGCCTGGACTTCCGGATAGAGGGCGCCGCGTTGGGCGTAGAGGTTTTCACGCGCCGCGCGCAGGGCGGCCTGGGCGCTTTGCAGATCTGGATTGGCCCTCAGGGCGCTTTCGACAAGCCGGTTGATCTCCGGCGATTCAAATCCTTCCCACCAGCGCCCCGACACGTCGAGCGACGATGAAAAGCGCTGCGCGCCGCCGCCGGCGACCGGCGCTGAAACCGTGCTCGGCGCCAGGGGTTCGCGGGTATATCCCGTTTGGGTCGGCGCCGCCGGCCGGTGGAAATCCGGCCCGACAGCGCACCCGGCCAGGAACGCGCAAACCGCCGCCCCGGCGCACCCGCCTCGGACCGACTTTGGAAAGGACGTGGACATATAGGACGGGGGCATGTCGCCGCTCAGACCGCGGCGGCTCCCGGGGCGCCGCCCGATTTGAGCAGCGTCGTCAGATCGGCGATCGCCTGGGTCAGCATCAGGACCTCCTTCTCGCGCAGCTCGTCGATTTTCTGGTGCAGGAGTTCGATTTCCAGTTCCGCCTTGATATTGATCTGGTGATCGTTCTCCGCCTCCTTGCGGTCGATGTCCTGCTGGCGGTTCTGACTCATCATGATGAACGGCGCCGCGTAGGCGGCCTGGAACGACAGGGCCAGGTTCAACAGGATGAAGGGATAAGGATCCCACCGCTGCACATAGGCGGTGACGTTCAGTATGATCCAGACAAACAGGATCGCCGACTGGATGATGATGAAGGTCCAGGAGCCCATCGTGGCGGCCACCTGGTCGGCGACCCTCTGACCCAAGGTCAGCGCGTCGGCGGGCCGCTCGGCGGCGACGCGTGCGCGCAGTCCCCTGCGCAAATCGCGCAGCTCGTTCAGCAACCGCTCCTCCGCCTCGTGCAGTTCATGCTTCAAGGTCTGCGCCATCGTCATCCTGTTTCCTCCGATCATCCTCATTTCCTATACCGATTGGCCGAGACACAGCAGGGGCGATTGCAACTTCGCCTTGGTTTTCGTCGACCTTGGTCCTGGCCTTCCAGCGCCGTCGGAATCGGCGACGAGAAACAGCTCCTTCACGCGACAGATAACGCACTCTGTATACTGAATATATTCAAGAGAACCCGCTGGTCCCCGATATGACCGGGACGGGCGCGATCAATGTCGACGACGTTCTACCGTTGAACGCGCCGCCGCGCGTCTACGATCATGAGCCTGGCTTGCATATGCTGGCGTGAACACGGCCCCAGGCGGGACCATGTATGGACACGACCGCCGGCAAGCTAGAAGATCGCGGGCCGTACGAAGGGTTAGGTTCGCCCTGCCCCCGCCTGACACCCCCCGCCCAACGAGAGCGCCATGGCCCTGGTCAAGAACTCGAAACTCGCCGCGGACAGTAGACCCAGCGCCAAGCCCGCCGCCGCACCAGCCGCCAAGCCTGGGCCGCGGCCGCGTGTAACACCGCCAGGGTCGCGCGAGCAGAAGGTTTCGGAACGGCTGGCGTCCGCGACCATCGAGCTGGCCAGTGGACTGACGGAAGCTTCGGCGGCGGCCGAAGAACTGCGCGGCGCGATGGAGCAGATCGCCGCCGGCGCGGAAGAAGCGGCCGGCAGCTCGCAGGAGCAACTCGCCGCGATCAAATCCGTGCTCGCCAACCTCAACGCCGCGCGCGTTCAGGCGGAAGGCGCGCGGCGGCGGACGGAGGCGGTTCAGGTGGTGCTGGCGGAAACCAGCGTCCAGATCACCGCCTCCGTTCACGCAATCCAGCGCGGCGCCGCGCGTCAGAGCGCATCGGTCGAGATCATCGCCGAATTGGAGCGACGCGCGCGGGACATCGGAGAGATCACCCAGACCATCAGCCGCATCTCCGACCAGACCAATCTCCTGGCGCTGAACGCCGCCATCGAGGCGGCCCGCGCCGGCGATCACGGTCGCGGTTTCGCGGTCGTCGCCGACGAGGTCCGGACCTTGGCGGAGACCT
Source organism: Caulobacteraceae bacterium (assembly GCA_036272715.1). Lineage (GTDB taxonomy): Bacteria > Pseudomonadota > Alphaproteobacteria > Caulobacterales > Caulobacteraceae > Poindextera. Next base: position 12,233 of record DATAYD010000046.1, read on the forward strand.
CGGAAGCGAGCGCCCAGGAGATTCAAACCCTCGCAGACGCCATCCAGGCCGAGGTCCGAGAGGTGGCCGCGACGGTGAAGGCCGCGGCGGAGACGGCGACGAACGAGTCCAAGGCCGGCGAGGCGGTCGTCCAAACGCTGGAGGTCATGCGTCAGGACATGCAGACGCTGGCCGAGGGCGCCGACGCCGCCTTGACCGCCGCCCTGGAATCCGAACGCGCCGCGAGCCAGGCCCAGCGGGGCGCCGAACAGGTGGCGACCGCGGCCGAGGAGCAGTCGGCCGCGACGACCGAGGCCCAGTCGGCGATCCAGCAACAGGCCCAATCGCTGGACCAGGGGCAGGTCGCCGCGCAGAACCTGGCGTCATTGACCGAGACCTTGCGAGGAGCCCAAGCCGACGCCGGCGCGGCCGATCAGATCGCGGCGACCGCCGAAGAGCTCTCGGCCACCATTCAGGAGCTTTCCAGCGCCGCGAGCCAGATCATGGCGGCTGTCGAACAGATCAATCGCGGCGCTCAGCTTCAAGGCGCGGCGACGCAGGAGACCGCCGCCGCCCTCGCCCAGATCGACGCCGGAACGGCCGTCGCCCAGAAGACCGCGACTACCGGCGCCGAACAGGTCCGGGCGATGGAGGCGGCGCTCAAGGATAGCCGCGCGTCCGTCGAGCGCCTGGTGTCCGGTGTGATCACCGCGCTCGAAGGCACGCGGGGAAGCCTCGCCACCCTGGTCCGGCTCGAGGGCGTTGGCCGCAATATCCAGAAGATCGTCGACACCATGGGTCTGATCGCGGTCCAGACCACCATGCTGGCCGTCAGCGGCTCCGTGGAAGCGGCCCGGGCCGGCGAATCCGGCCGCGGGTTCGCGGTGGTGTCGGGCGACATCCGCGCCTTGGCGCGCGAAACCACCGACGGGATCGGACGGATCAAGGACGTGGTTGCAGGCATCCTTGATCAGATCGGCTCGCTGCGCCGCGACCTGGAGCAGATCATCGCCATCGCCGAAATGGAGGTCCAGAGCAACCGCGCGCACGCCGGCGCCCTGGATCGCGTCGAAGCCGACGCCCGGGAAGTCGCGAGCGCCAACCAGGTGATCCTCGAAGGCGCCGACGCCATCGCGGCGGCGGCGACCCAGGTCGCGGCAGGCGCCCGCCAGATCGCCACGGCGGCGGAAGAAGCCAGCTCGGCGTCTCGTCAGGCGGCGTCCGCATCGAGCCAGCAGGCGCAGGGCGCGGAGGACCTGGCGGCGGCGATCGAGGAGATCGCCTCGTTGGCCGACGCGTTGAAGCAACAGAATGGCTGAGCCGAGCCCGCCTTCGGCAACCGAGCTTGTCGGCCGACGGTTCCTGACCTTTCGGCTGGAGGAGCGCCTTTACGCCTTGCCGGCCGAGGAGGTGTCGGAAGTCATCCGCACGCCCGTCGTGGCGCGCGTGCCGCAGGGCCCGAAAAGCCTGATGGGCGTGGCCAATCTGCGCGGCTCGGTATTGCCGGTGGCGAGCTTGCGAGGATTGCTGGGCCGGGATGAGGCCGGCGGGAGCGCCTCGTCGCGGGCGATCGTCCTGGATGGCGCCGCGCCGGTCGCGCTGGCGGTGGATGGCGTGGACGCCCTCGTCACGATCGCGGACGGTCGCGTGGAGACGGAACAGGCGACCTTGGCCGCCCATCCCGGCGAACGGCTGCGCGGCGCCTTCCAGACGGGCGAGGCCGGGGATCTGGTCAAGATCCTCGACATTCGCGCCCTGCTCGCGGAGGCCTTCACCCAACGCCCGCGGTCTCGGCGAGCCACGTTCAATGCCGACGTCGGCCACGCGGCCGAAACCGCGGGGGAAATAGCCGATCACGAAAGGTTCGTCGCCTTCGAGGTCGCGGGCCAGGAATACGCCCTCGGGCTGGACGTGGTGCGAGAGATCATTCCGGCGCCGACGTCGCTCGCGATCACGCCGCACGGCGAATCGCTGGTGCTCGGTGTCACCGCCTATCGCGACGGTCTTCTCCCCGTCCTTTCGCTGGCCGGCCTTTTGGGGTTCGGCGCCGCCGCGCCCTCGGATGGCCGGGCCAAGGTGCTGGTCACCAAGGTGGGCGGCGTGCTGGTCGGACTGTTGGCCGACCGCATGCGGGCCGTGATCGCCGTCGACCCCGAGATGCTGGAGCCGCCGCCGCCGGTGCTCGCCGCCCGGATGGGCGGAGAATCCAGGATCAAGGCCATCTATCGCGGCGACGGAGGCCGGCGCCTGATCTCGGTGCTCGCGCCAGAGCAACTGTTCCGGGAGGACGTGATGCGGAACCTGTCGGACGCCCGTGAAGCCGCCGCCTCCACCGCCCGGACCACCACGCCTGGGCAGGATGGCGCGGCGCGGCGCCAAGCCCTGTTCCTGGTGTTCCGGCTTGGCGATGACGAATTCGGTTTGCCGATCGAGGCGGTCGACGAGGTCGCCCGCGTGCCCGAACGCATCACCCGCGTGCCCAAGACGCCCAGGTTCCTGGAAGGGGTCGTCAATCTGCGCGGAGAGGTCCTGCCGGTCGTCGATCAGCGCCGCCGGTTCGACATGCCCAAGCTGGAAAACGCAGAGCGGCGCCGGCTGGTGGTCGTGCGCACGGAGCGGCATCGCGCCGGCCTGATCGTCGACAGCGTCTCCGAGGTCCTTCGCACCGAAGATGAGGCGATCGAAGAGGCGCCCGACCTGACCGGAGACGTCACGCGGCTGGTGAATGGCGTCATCAATCTGGAAGAAGCGGGGCGCATGGTCCTGCTGCTGGATCCCGCCGAGTTGCTCACCCGGGCGGAACGCGGACTGCTGAGCGCCTTCGAGGCCACGACGCGGGCGGCGGATTTGTGATCAAGATCCTCGTGGTCGACGATTCCGCCCTGGTGCGGAAGCTGCTCGGCCAGGTGTTCGCCGGCGAAGCCGACTTTCAGGTCCAGTTCGCGCGGAACGGACTTGAAGCCTTGGACGCGCTGAGGACCTTCGCGCCAGACGTGATCACCCTGGACGTCCATATGCCGCAAATGGACGGCTTGGCCTGCCTGGACAGGATCATGGTCGAACGGCCCAGCCCGGTGGTGATGGTCTCGTCGCTGACCGCGGCAGGCGCTGAAGCCACCTTGGAGGCTTTGCGATTGGGCGCGGTGGATTTCGTGCCCAAGCCGGAAGGCGCGGTTTCGCTGCACATCGATGAGTGGGGGCCAGAGGTGGTCGCCAAGGTGCGGTCCGCCGCGGGCGCCAAACTGAAATCCAGCCTCCGACTGGCCGATCGGGTGCGCCACCGGATCGGACGCCCCGCCGCGGTTCAAAAACGCGGTCCACGGGGCGCTGCCGAAGCCGTGACCGGCGACGGCCTGGTGCTGGTCGGCGCCTCGACCGGCGGCCCTCCGGCCCTGGAAGCGCTGCTGGCGCCGCTGCCGGCCGATTTCCGTTGGCCGATCCTGGTGGCGCAACACATGCCCGCCAGCTTTACCGGGCCCTTGGCGCGGCGGCTGGATGGGCTCTGCGCCCTGACCGTGGTGGAGGTGCGCCAGCGGATCGCGCTACGACCCGGCGCGGTCTATATCGGTCGCGGCGACGCCGATCTCATCGTCTCGAGGCGTGGCGGCGAGCTCGTTGCGATGGCCGCTCCCTCGGAGGCCGGCTATCCCTGGCATCCCAGCGCCGATCGTCTCGTCAGAACCGCGATGGACCATCTGGCTCCCAATCGATTGATCGGGGTGCTGATGACGGGAATGGGCAATGACGGCGCCGAGGCGATGACGCGCCTACAGTCGCAAGGCGGCCACACCATCGCCGAATCCGAGGAAACCGCGGTGGTTTGGGGCATGCCGGGGGAACTGGTGAAGGCCGGGGGCGCTGATTGGGTGCTGCCCTTGCCGGAAATCGCCGGCCGGCTGAAGACGTTGACGCCCTGAAATGCCGCTGATCCGAAAAAGTCCCGCAGTCCCCAACGCTTCGCCGAGCCGCGATGAATTGGACGCGCGGACGGCCCTGACGCGCGGAACGGGCGATCAGCGCTGGGCCGCGGCCCGCGCCCTGGGCGATCGGCCAGGCGACCCCGAGCTTCTCGGTCGGGCCCTGTCGAATGAACCCGATCCGCGCGTGCGCGAGGCGATCTTCAACAGCCTGATCCACGCTCACAGCGCCACGAGCGTCGAGGCGCTTCTACCCCACCTGCGCGCCGACGACGCCAACCTTCGCACCGGCGCGCTCGACGCCTTGAAGGTCATGTCGGCCGTCGCGGCGCCCAGCCTGCCGGAACTGCTCCACGATCGGGATCCCGACGTGCGCTTGCTGGCCTGCGAGATCGCCCGCGAACTGCCAGGCGCCCAGGCGACAGCCCTGCTGTGCCGCCTTTTGGAGGGCGAGGGCCAAGTCAATGTCTGCGGCGCCGCGGTCGAGGTGCTTGCCGAGATCGGCGGCTCCGAGGCGCTTCCCGCGCTGGCCCGCTGCGCGGAGCGTTTCGCCGATGAGCCGTTCCTGGTTTTTTCGATCCGGACGGCTTCATCCCGCATTGGCCCCGCATCCGCCGAACCCATCGCCTGATGCGCCGGCGGAGGCGACGATGACCGAGGAGGAGTTCGGCCGTCTTTGCGATTTTCTTTATCGGCGCACCGGAATGCTGTTCACTGAAACCAAGCGCTACTATGTGCAACGCCGCGTGGATGAGCGCGTCGCCGTCACGGGCGCGACGTCCTTCGCCAGCTATTTCGCCCGTCTGCGGGGCGACCTGGACGGCGAGATCGAGCAGTTCATCAACGCCTTCACCGTCAATGAAACCTACTTCTACCGCGAGGAGCACCAGCTCCAGTGCCTGACCAACGACCTCCTGGCCGCGCGGCTGGCGATGAAAACGCGCGGCGAAACCATCCGGATCTGGTCGATTCCCTGCTCGACCGGCGAGGAGCCCTATTCGATCGCTATCTGGCTGCTGGAAAACTGGCCCCAGGTCGACGCCCATGACATCGAAATCATCGGTTCCGACATCGACACCGACGTGCTCGAAAGCGCGCGAACGGGCGTGTTCGGCAAGCGCGCCTTGATGCGCCTCGGCGCCGATCTCGTGGAGCGATATTTCGACCGCCTCGATGACGAACATTGGCGGGTCCTGGAGGATCTGCGCCAATCGGTGCATTTCGAGCCGGTCAACCTGGTCGAGCCGTCGGCGACGCGGCCGTTCGGCCAGTTCGACATCATCTTCTGCCGCAACGTGCTGATCTATTTCGACGACGCCTCGCGCCGGACCGCCGCGGAGAACCTCTACGAAAATCTCGCGCCGGGCGGGTTCATCTGTCTGGGACATTCCGAGTCGATGAGCCGGATATCGTCTTTATTCGATGTGCGCCGCTATGCCGACGCCATCGTCTATCAACGTCCGTCGGAGGGCGCGCGTGGCTGAACCGGCGAAGAAGCGCGTGCTGGTGATCGACGACGCCAACCTGGTGCGGCGCTATTATCGTGACGCCCTGGAAACCGCCGGCTTCGAGGTCGATGAGGCGCTGAATGGCCTCGAGGGCCTCGAGAAGCTGCTGGCGCGACCGGCGGACCTGCTGGTGGTCGACATCAACATGCCCCAGATGGACGGCATGACCTTCTTGAAGGTTCTGCGCCGCCAGGCGCCCCCGATCGCCGCCACGCCCGCCCTCGTCATCAGCACCGAGTCGGGCGCCCAGGATTTCGCCGCCGCCCGGGCGGCCGGCGCCAACTTCTATCTGACCAAGCCGGTCAGCCCGCAAACCTTGGCCCTCTACGCAGCCATGTTGTGCGGCGTCCCGGCATGAACGAATTCATCGAACAGTTCTTGCTGGAAGCGCGCGAACTGGTCGAACAGGCGACCAACGACCTGCTGATGCTGGAGCAAAGCCCCACCGATAAGGCGCCTTTGGACAGCGCCTTTCGCGCGTTCCATACGCTCAAAGGCTCGGCAGCCATCGTCGACTTCACCGCCATGACGCGGGCGCTGCATGCCGCGGAGGATGTGCTGGCGCGGGTGCGCGCCGGCGCGGCGCCGGTCACGCCGGCCCTGATCGGCGACAGCCTGAGCTGTCTCGACCAGGTGGTTCAATGGCTGGACCAGATGCAGGCGGATGGCGAATCGCCGACGAACGCCGATGCGGCGGCCGACGCGATCGTGGCCCGGTTCGCGCCCGGCGCGGCGCCGGACCCGCCCTCGTCGAGCGAGAGCCTGGACCACGCCTGGGTCGACAAACTGCTTGAACGCAATCGGGCGCCGGGCGCGCGGGCGAGAAGCGCTGTCCGTTATGCGCCCCTTGCGGACGCCTTCTTCCACGGCGAGGATCCCCTCGCCGTGATCGGCTCGCTGCCGGGGTTGCTGGCGATCGATCTGGAGCCTGGCCAGGCGTGGGCGCCGCTCGATGGGCTTGACCCCTTCGACTGCCGCCTGGTGTTCACGGCCTTGAGCACCGCCTCGGCGGAAGAGCTTTCGCATTGGCTGCGGCCCCATTCGAACGTGGCCCACGTCCGTCCACTGGTCGAACCGGCCCTCGAAGACGCTTTGTCGCCCGATGCGTGTCGCCTGCTGGACGCCCAGCTTCGGCTCCTGGGCGAGCGTGACGAAGACGGCCGGTCGGGCCGGATCGCATCCGCCGGCCGAGTGGCGGTCAATGTGCTGCGATACGCCGGTCGCTCCACCGAGGCGGACCAAATCGACCAGATGATATCCAGCGGCCAGAGCGGGCGTGTGGGCGAGGCCCTGGCGGGCGCGATCCGCGCGATTCTGGACGGCCCGGCGATCGGCGCGCCAACCGCGCCCACAACGGGTCCGCTCGCTCAGCCGGCCCAAGAGGCGCGGATTCTGCGCGTCGATGTCGAGCGGATCGATACATTGGTCAACCTGACCGGCGAGTTGATCGTGCTGAAGAACACGCTCGGCCACACGACGGGATTGATGCAGGCCGGCGCCGACGCGAGGACCCTGGCGGTCGCGCTCAAGGATCAGCACGCCAGGCTCGAGCGGCTGACCACGGAGTTGCAGCGATCGGTCCTCGGCATTCGGGTCCTGCCGCTTCAGCATGTCTTTCAGAGATTTCCCCGGCTGGTCCGAGAGTTGGCCGCCAGCGTCGACAAATCGGTCAGGCTGGTGACCGAAGGCGACACGACCGAGGCGGATAAGGCGATTGTCGAGAGCCTGTTCGAGCCTCTGCTGCACATGGTGCGCAACGCCTTGGACCATGGGGTTGAATCCGCGGCCGAGCGCGCCGCCGCCGGCAAGACGCCCGTGGCCACGATCCATCTGCGCGGCGCGCGCGTGGGCGATCAGGTTCTGATCGATGTCGAGGATGACGGCCGCGGCATCGACGTGGACCGCGTGCGCCGGGTCGCGATCGAGCGGGGCGCCGCATCGCCCCAGGCGATCGAGGAGATGTCCGACGAAGCCGCGGCCGAACTGATCTTCGCGCCGGGATTCTCGACCGCGGCGGCGGTGACCGACCTCTCCGGGCGCGGCGTCGGCATGGACGCCGTGCGCACGGCGATCGGGCGGCTTGGCGGTCAGGTGACCCTTGAGAATCGGCCCGGGCGTGGCGTCAAGGTCCGGCTCACCCTGCCGTTCACCGTGATGATGACCCGGCTGATGGTCGTTGAAGCCGGCGGCGAGGCGTTCGGCCTGCCGATGGAGGCGGTCATCGAGACGGTCAGGGTTCCACGCCGCCGGATCACGCCGATCGGCGCGGCGCGGGCGGTCGTGCTGCGCGGCCGGACCTTTCCCGTGATCGATCTGGCCGAGGCGCTTGGCGAACCGCGCGCGGCGGCGCCAGCGGGAGACGCCACCTTGGTGGTGGTCGCCGCCGATGGCCGGCTTGGGAGCCTGGAAGTCGACAGACTCGGCGAACGGATCGACGTCATCCTCAAACCCATGGATGGACTGTTGGCCGGCGCGCCGGGCGTCGCCGGAACCACCCTGCTGGGCGACGGACGGGTGCTGATCGTTCTGGACCCGCGGGCGCTTCTACAATGACCGTGCGGCTGACGAACGAGGGACTCATTTCGCTCGAGGGCGTCGTCCTGGTCGAAGACGCGGAACCCTTGCTCCAGCTATTGCTGACCCATCCCGCGGCGGCGATCGACTGGCGCGCCTGCGATCACGCCCATGCCGCGATCATCCAGATCCTGATGGCGTCCGGCATCGCGCCGATCGGTCCGCCGAGCGGCGTTTTCATGCGAACGGTCGTGGAGCCGGCGCTCGAGCGCTACCGCGAACGAGCCTTTCCCAAAGGCGCCTGAAGTGCGAAAACGGAGCGCCGTGATGATGGATGTTGGGCCTGAAGTCGAGATTGGTGGGGGAAACATGGCGTATAATATTCTGGTCGTGGACGATAGTAAGCTCGCCCGGATGGCCATCGCCAAGGCTTTGAACACTCGGTACGCCGACTGGAATCGACTTGAAGCCGCCAATGCGGAAGAAGCCGCTGAACTGGTCAAGCAGTCGCGCATCGACGTTGCTTTGCTCGATTTCAATATGCCGGGCCGCGACGGGCTGGTGCTTGCGGCCGAACTGCGGGCGCAACGTCCAAATCTACCCGTTGCGGTCGTGTCGGCCAATCATCAGGCGGAGATCGTCAATCGCGCGCATGAGATCGGCGCCGTCTTTCTGACCAAGCCCGTGACGGAGGCGGCCCTGAACGCGTTTCTGGCTGACGCGATCCGCCAATTCGAAGCCCCCGAGCGATGACGCCCCCCGTCACGATCCTGGACGAGCTTGAACTCGACGCCTTCACCGAGCTGGTGAATATCGGCGTCAGCCGGGCCGCGAACAGCCTGCGCGAAATGATCGGCGAGCAGATTCACCTCACGGTGCCGACGGTGGTCATGGTGAGCCGAAACGAGGCGATTGAAATCCTGCAGAAGAGCGAGGCCGACAAGCTCGTCGCCGTCCATCAGGTGTTCGAAGGGGATATCACCGGCCGCGTTCTGCTGATCTTTCCCGAACCGAAGAGCCTCGAACTGGTCCGGGCCGTCACGGGCGGCGAACTTTCGCTCGAGGACATTATCGAACTCGAGCAGGAAGCCGTCGCCGAGACCGGCAACATCATCCTGAACGGCTGCCTGTCGACCATCGCCAATCTGCTTCAGCGCAGCCTCAAAATGTCGTTGCCCGAGATTTTGCGCGGCCGCGCTCAGGCGTTTTTCAATCTCCCGCCGCCGCCGGAAGCCGGCGACATGACCATGTTTCTCTATATAAATTTCGCCATTCAGCATCGGGACATCACGGGCTATATCGCCATGCTGATGGACTTGCCCTCGCTCGAGGCGCTGAAGACCATTCTCCGGGAATATATCGAACGGGCGACGGGCGTCGCGCTCTCGGAGTCCGATGACCGCGCCTGACGACGATCTCTGGGGCGACGTCTTCGACGCCGCTGATCATGGCCTGGTTCTCTTGGACAGAACCGGAAGGATCATCGGCTGGAACGCCTGGATGGTCTCGGCGACCGGCGTTCAGGCGGCCTCGACCTCGGGGAAATCTCTCGACGAGGTGTTTACGGAAGCCCATCTGGGACGACTGAAGGCCGCCATTTCGGACGCCCTGAATTCCGGCGCCTCCAGCCTTCTGACCCATACCCTCCACGGCGCCCTGCTGCCGCTGAAAACTCGGGCCGGCGTGGATCTCGTGCATAATGTTTCCGTGAGGCCCGTCGGCCAAAAGCCCTACGGCCGGTGCCTGGTGCAGGTCATCGACGTCACCGACTGGGCCTACCGCGAGCGCCTGCTGAGGGCGCGCCAGAACGCCCGCTATGACGCCGTGGTCGAAAGCGCCCCGGATCCGATCCTCACGCTGGACGCGGACGGTATGATCCAGACCGCGAACCCGGCGGCGAGCGGAGAGTTCGGCTATGCGTCACACGAACTGGTGGGCCAGCCCATCGGCCTCTTGCTTAAGGAACGGACACGCTGGGACGAGGCCTGGCAGGCCGTGCTCAGCGGGGAAGGCCATATCGCTTTCGAAATGGCGGCGACGCGCAAGGACGGATCGCCGAGTTATGTCGAGGCGTCCGCGGGCCGCTGGCTAAGCGCTTCCCGCGTTTTCGTGACCGTGATCTTCCGCGACGTGAACGAGCGGCACTCCGCTCGCGAAGCCCTGTTGCGCCTGAACCAGACGCTCGAGCGCCGGGTCGCGGACCGAACGGCCGACCGCGACCGGATGTGGCGCCTGTCCACCGACATTATGATGGTGGCTCAGCTCGACGGGACGATAAACGCCGTCAATCCCGCCTGGACGCTATTGTTCGGTTGGAACGAGGACGAACTGATCGGCGCCCGCTTCGCGGATCTGCTGGACGATGAAGGGCGCGCGACCTTCGCGGCGGTTCTCGCTGAACTTTCGCGGACCGCGGCGCCGCGTCTTTTCGTCCTGAAGCTCAAGACGCGAGACCAGGCGGACCGCTGGATCGAGTGGAGCGGCATCGCCGGGGACGGCTTGCTGCAGGCCGTCGGCCGCGACGTCACCGCTGAGCGCGAGGCGGCGCAGGCGTTGCAGGAAACCGAGGCGGCGCTCCGTCAGTCCCAGAAGATGGAGGCGATCGGCCAGCTCACCGGCGGCATAGCCCACGACTTCAACAACCTGCTGACCGGCATCATCGGCGCCATGGATATCCTGAAGCGCAGGATCGCGGCCGGCCGATACGAAGACACCCCCCGGTTCATGGACGCCGCCGTGACCTCCGCGAACCGGGCCGCGGCCCTCACCCACCGCTTGCTTGCCTTCGCGCGGCGCCAGCCGCTCGACCCCAAGGTCGTGGACGTCAACCAGTTGGTCAAGGGCATGGAGGACATGCTGCGCCGCACGCTGGGGGAGCGCATCCAGCTCGCGACCCACCTGCCCGGAGATCTTTGGCCGACCCTGACGGACGCCCACCAGCTCGAAAACGCGATCCTGAACCTGGCCATCAATGCCAGGGACGCCATGCCCGATGGCGGACGACTGACGATCGCGACCGTCAATGAAAGCTTTGCCGAAGCGGAACGCGGGGGCGAGCGCGAAATCGAGCCCGGCGAATACAGCGTTATCGCGGTCTCCGATACGGGCGTCGGCATGAGCCCCAGCGTGGTGGCCAAGGTGTTCGAGCCTTTCTTCACCACCAAGCCCCTCGGACAAGGCACGGGCCTCGGCCTTTCGATGATCTACGGTTTCGTGAAGCAATCCCATGGCGAGGTGCGTGTCGAAAGCGAGCCTGGAGCCGGCACGACCATCAAACTCTATTTGCGGCGGCATACCGGCCCGCTTGCCGAGGCCAATAGCCAGACGGTCCGGGCGGCGCCCTCGGGTGACGGCGAGACCGTATTGCTGGTCGAGGACGATTCGTCGGTCAGGCTGCTGATCGGCGAGGTTCTGCGCGATCTCGGCTATGCCTGTATTGAAGCCAGCGACGGCCAGACCGCGTTGCCCATGCTCGTTTCCAACGTCCGGCTGGACCTGATGATCACCGATGTCGGCCTGCCCGGGCTGAATGGGCGCCAGCTTGCCGACCTCGCCCGCCAACACCGGCCTGGGCTGAAAGTCTTGTTCGTGACCGGCTATGCCGAGCACGCCACCGGCGGCAAGGGCTTCCTGGAGCCCGGCATGGCGATGGTGACCAAGCCCTTCACCCTGGATGCCCTGGCCCTGAAAATCCGCGAGATTCTCGGTTCCTGATTGAGGGGGAGTCCCGCCAGCGAACGCGGCCGAGCTTCAGCCAGCCGCGCCGGCGATCCGCGCCTTCAGGACCCGGCGCAGCAGCTTGCCGGTTTCGTTGTAGGGCAGTTCGGCGTGAAACAGCACCTCGGCCGGCGCCTTGGTCGAGCGCAACCGTTCGCGCACCCAGGCCCGTAGGGCCTCGGCCTCGACCGGCGCCTTGGCCACCACGACGGCGGCGACGCGCTCGCCCCAGTCGTCGTCGGGGACGCCCAGCACCGCCACGTCGGACACCGCCGGATGCAAGCGCAGCACATCCTCGATCTCACCGGGCGAGATGTTTTCGCCGCCGCGCACGATGACATCGTCCAGCCGCCCCTCGATGAACAGATAGCCGGCCTCGTCCAGCCAGCCGCTGTCGTTCGTGGGGAACCAGCCGTCGTCACGGATCAGCTTGCGGCCGAGATATTCGCCGGAGATCTGGTCGCCGCGCACCCAGACCTCGCCAGTCTGGCCGACCGGGACCGCCTCGCCGGCCGGCCCTCGGATCTCCAGTTCCAGACCCGGCAGCGGACGCCCGACCGAGCCCAGCCGGCGGCGAACCGCCGGGTCGGCGGAGTCCCGGGCGGCGCGGTGATCGTCGGGGCGCAGGACCGAAATCGTCGAACTGGTCTCGGTCAGGCCATAGGCGTTGACGAAATTAACGCGCGGCAATCGCTCCAGCGCGCGCTCGATCACGCTGAGCGGCATACGGCCGCCGCCATAGGACAGCGAATGCAGGCGCGGCAGGCTTTCGCCCCGCGCCTCCAGCACCTCCAGGATCCGCGCCAGCATGGTCGGCACCACCATGGCGTGGGTGATCTTCTCGGCGACCGCCGCCTCGACCCAGGCCTCCGGCGTGAACGTCTCCAGATGGACAAGCCGCCGGCCGGCGTAGACCCCGGTCAGCACCGCCGAGACCCCGGCGATGTGATAGGGCGGCACGCTGATCAGGGCCGCCTCGCCGTCCTGGGCGCTCGCGAACTCGACCGTCGAGATGATATAGGCGGCCAGGTGCCGATGACGCAGGACGGCCGCCTTGGGCTCGCCCGTGGTGCCGCTGGTGAACAGCAGCACGGCGATGTCCGACGCCGCTTCGGGCAGGTCGTGTTCCAAACCCGCGCCCGCCTCGGCCTCGGCCAGGAACGCGCTACGCGGCATGATGTCGACGCCCGGAACCCCCGCGACCCGCTCGACCATGTCATCGTCGACGACGGCGGTCGCTGGAGCCGTCCGCGCCAGGAGGCGGCGCAGGTCCGCATCGGCCAGCCGGTAGTTCAACGGCGCGAACGGCCGGCCCAGAAGGCCGCTGGCGAAGATCGCCACCGGGACCGCCGGGGAATTGACCCCGATATGGACCACATGGTCGCGCGGACGCCGCGCGAGCCCGACCGCCGCCGCACGGGCCTGGGCCCAGAGCGCGGCGTAGCTGGTCGGCGCGTGCAAGGGCCCCATGGCGGGCTGGTCGGCGAGGGCCTCGGCGGCCATCTCGAGCAGAAGCGCGGTGTGCATGACGTCAGTCGGAAGCCGGCGGTTTCTTGGCGTCCTTGACCACCAAGGCGCCGCGGACGGCGCTCTTCCAGCGCGACCCGGGTTTCAAGTCCATCGAGTCTCCCTCCAAGGCCGTTTGCGTAACGCCAAGGTCGCTCAACGATATCTTCAAAGATCGTGGCGGTAATGTGCATCCGATTGACGAGGATGGATTTTATGCGCGGGGCGGCGGTGGGGACCGAGGATCGACAATCGATCGGTTTACGATCCAATTCGAACAAGCCGGCCTCAAGACTGATCTTCGCCGTCGTGGTTTTTGTCGCCGCGCTTCCCTTCGCGGGTTGGCGACTGCCGACCGCTTGGCTTTTTTGCATGTCCACCTTGATGGTCCTGGAGCGGCTTTGGCTGGCGCGACGAACGCGCGATCCATCGGGCCGGGGCGAACCCGGCGAGGATGACCGGTTCAACCCTTTCGACTGGCTGGCGAACGCCGGCTATTCGGTGGCCGCCTTCTACCTCGTCCTGTTTTACACCGGGGCCGCGCAGACCTTCGGCGTCACGCTCTACGGCGTGGTGATGTTCCAGATCCTGGTGCGGGACTACGCCGCCCCGCGCCGGTTGTTGACCAGCCTGGTCGCGCCGTTGTTCTCGATGACGGTGGTTCAATGCGCCGCCATCGCCTTGCGGATCGCGCAAGGTCACCCGCTCCAGATCGTCACGGTCCTGGCGAGCCCTTACATCGTGCTCAGGGTATTCCGCGCGGTGCAGGACAACCTGACCCAAGCGCGAGCGCGCGAGCGGGCGGCGGCGGCCGAGTCGCGGGCGGGCGCACGACAGATCACCGAGGCCCATCGCATCGCCATCCTGGCCGAGCAATTGGCCGGGGTCGGCCACTGGCGATACGACATCGCCAGCCGCGCGGCGGTCTGGTCGGACGGCGTCACGGAGATTTGCGGCTTCGATCCATCGGCGCCGGCCCCGAGCATCAACGACCTGATCACGATGTTCAGCCCGTCGGACGGCGCCCACCTCCGCGAGCTCCTCAGGCGAAGCCTGCGGGACGGCGAACCGTTCAAGTTCGAGGCCCGGCTGAAGCGCCCGGACGGACAGGTTCGACATGTCGCGGGCAACGGCGCCGTTGAGAGGGCCGCCGACGGCCAGGTCGTCACGATCTTCGGCGCCTTCATGGACGTGACCGAAGCGCGCCTGCGCGAGGAAGCCCTGAGCGCCAGCGAGGCGCAGTTTCGGATGCTGGCGGACCACTCCACCGACATCGTGATCTGGATAAATCTGGACGGGACGATTCACTACGCATCGCCATCGGCCAAGAGCGTGGGCTATATGCCCGAAGACCTCATCGGCCGAAAGACGATCGAGTTCGTCCATCCGGACGATCGCGAACGCGCGCTTGAAGGCCTGCTTGAGCAGTCCAAGGGCAACCCCCTCGATGGCGCCATCCGCCGCGAATATCGTGTCCGCACCGGCGATGGCCGCTATGTTTGGCTGGAAGGCATCCCGACCTACATCCGCGACGAACAAGGCAGGGCAACGTCGGTGGTGACCAGCTATCGCGACGTCAGCGCGCGGCGACGGCTGGAAGACGATCTGCTGGAGGCCAAGCTGCGCGCCGAGGCGGCGACCGAGGCCAAGGCGGAATTCCTCGCCAATATGAGCCACGAGATCCGCACCCCGCTCACGGGCATCCTCGGGTTCTCGGGCCTGTTGGGGGCGATGGATCAGCTTCCGAGCCGGGCCATGTCCTACATTCAGCGGATCGAGACCAGCGGGCAGTCGCTCCTCTCCGTGGTCAATGATATCCTCGACTTCTCGAAGCTGGAATCCGGACAGGTCCGGCTCGATCCGCAGCCCTTTGCCGTGGAAAAGCTGTTCGAGCAGACGATCGAACTCTTCGCCGCCCAGGCCGCCGTCAAGGCGATCGAACTCGATCTGACGATCGACGAAACCGTGCCCCGCACGCTCGAAGCCGACGGCTGGCGCCTACGCCAAGTTCTGAACAACCTGGTCAGCAACGCGATCAAATTCACCGAAAAGGGGTCGGTCGGCGTTTGCGTCGGCTATGATGAACTCAAGGCCGAATTGCGGGTCACGGTGAGCGACACCGGCGTCGGCGTTCCCGCCGACAAGCTCGATCGGCTGTTCCAGCGCTTCTCACAAGTCGATGGATCGGTCAGCCGGCGCCATGGCGGCACGGGCCTGGGCCTTTCGATCTGCCGGAGCCTGGTGGAGCTGATGGGCGGCGAGATCGGCGTCCGATCGGTCGTGGGCAAGGGATCGATGTTCGAATTTCGGGTGCGCGCGGAGCCCGCCGTGGAGCGCGCCACGAGCGATCTTCTGGGCCGCCCGGATTTCGACTCCGAGAGGCCCGCGAGGATTCTGGTCGTCGACGACCTCGATGTGAACCGGGAACTGATCCGCGCCATCCTGGAATCGATCGGACAGGAGGTCGAGGAAGCGGCGGGCGGTGAAGCGGCCTTGAGCGCCGCGAGCCGCTCTCATTTCGATCTGGTCCTGATGGATCTGCAAATGCCTGGCATGGACGGGTTCGCCGCGGCCCGGGCGATCCGGCGTCTGGCCAATTCAAATCGTTTCACGCCCATCGTCGCCCTCAGCGCGAATGTCCTGCCCGAGCATGTCGAGGCAAGCGCGGCGGCTGGAATGAATGATCACCTTGGCAAGCCGATCGTGCCGCTCGAACTCATTGGCGCCGTGGCCAAGTGGAGCGGTTCGCGCCTGGATGACCGTTCATATCTGGACCGTATGGAGGTGGCCTAAATCGAGCCCGCTCCCGCCGTCATGGCGGCCGAACGGGTGGATGCCCGCGCCGACGGCGTGAACCTCGGTCATGCCGCTTCTCCCGTACGGCTGTCGCCCCGGCGCCGTCGGCCTCCGAGTCGGCCGCGTCGGGCCGCGATGCGCGGGGCGGCGTATCCGCACAATCCTCCTCGCCAATTCTGGCGGCGCCGAGCTACGGGGCCTATGGTGGCGGACCCCGCTTGGGATGAACCCGAGGGGCGGGAGAACATGACATGAACATGAAGATCGATTCCGGCTCGCCGGGCTGGCAGGACCGCCACACCCGCCTCTACATCGAAACCGATGGCGTCATGGGGCACCTGGTTGATTCAGAAGGCGGTTTTAGTAATACGTCATGCCTGATCCTGAAGACCATCGGGCGCCGCAGCGGCGAGGCGAAGCTGTTGCCTCTGATCTATGGCAAGGACGGCGACCGGTTCGTGATCGTGGCCTCCAAGGGCGGCGCCCCGAAACATCCCGCCTGGTTCCTCAATCTCGAGGCCAATCCCGACGTGGAATTCCAGGTCGCCGACAAAAAATATCGCGGCGTGGCGCATGTGACGCAAGGCGCCGAGCGCGACCGGCTGTTCAAGATGATGGCCGACGCCTTCCCGAACTATAACGCCTACAAGGCCAAGACCGACCGCGAGATCCCCGTGGTCGTGCTAGAGCCTCAAGGCGAGATCGAACGGCTGACACAACCGAAGGCGGCGGCCTCCGAATGACTCGGCGGAGCGAACCTTGCGAGGAGGCCGTCGCGCTGGACCTGCCACGGCCGCTCGAACAGGGCCTTTTCCGATGAGGCGCCCCCGATGGGCCATGTGATCGCGCTTTGCGGCGGCGTCGGCGGCGCCAAGATGGCCTTCGGCCTGGCGCGGGCCCTGGCCGACGACGACCTGACCCTGGTGGTCAATACCGGCGATGATTTCGGGCACCTGGGCCTGGCGGTATCACCCGATATCGACACCGTCGTCTACACGCTCTCGGACTTGGCGGACCGCGAGCGCGGCTGGGGCCTGGCCGGCGAGACCTGGGGCTTCATGGCCGCCCTGCGCCGGCTCGGCGGCGAGGACTGGTTCCAGCTCGGCGACCATGATCTGGCCATGCATGTGGAGCGGACGCGGCGCCTGGCCGCTGGCGAAAGCCTCAGCCAGGTCACCGCCCACATGGCGCGCCGGCTTGGCCTCGGCTGCGCCATCGTTCCCATGTCCGACCAGCCGGTGCGCACCTGGATCGACACCGACAGCGGCCCCCTCGCCTTCCAGCACTATTTCGTCCGCGAGCGTTGCGCGCCGATCGCCCGAAGGGTGAGCTTCGATGGCGCCGGCGATGCGCGGCCCTCCCCCGCCTTCGCCGCGGCCCTGGCGCGGCCCGATCTGGCGGCCATCCTGATCTGCCCGTCCAACCCCTATCTGAGCGTCGACCCGATCCTGTCGATCCCAGGCGTGCGCGAGGCGATCCAGCGGTCCGCCGCGCCGTGCGTCGCCGTCTCGCCCATCGTCGGCGGCCAGGCGATCAAGGGGCCGGCGGCCAAGCTGATGGGCGAACTGGGCGTCATCCCGGGCGCCGCCGCCATCGCCGCCCACTATGCCGGCCTGATCGACGGCCTGGTCCTGGATGTCGTCGACACGGGCGAGGCCGGCGCGATCGAACGGCTGGGGATCGCGGCCCATGTTGCACAGACCATCATGCGCGGCGATGAGGATCGCCTCGGCCTCGCCCGCGAGGCCCTGGCCTTCGCCGCCACACTGGCCGCCCCGCGGACCGCGAAGGCCGGCTGATGGCGCAGGCGGTGATCGCGGTGAGAGGGGGGCGGACCGCGAAGTCGCGGTGCGCCGGGACGCTGAGCGGGGCGGATCGGGCCAGGCTGACCGCGGTGATGCTGGAGGACATGCTGGCCGCCCTGGCCCGCTGCGAGGAGGTCGCGCAGGCCTGGGTGGTGACGCCGACCCCCGACCTGGCCGCGCTGGCCCGCGCGCATGGGGCCCGGATCATC
>DATAYD010000047.1:0-18557 GCA_036272715.1 Caulobacteraceae bacterium
CTGCTGGACCACCCCGGCCTTATCGCCCGCAACCAACAGGATAGCTCGCCGACTTGGATCGAACGCGAAGGCCACTCTCCACACTCCGTCCGCCGCCTTGAACCGCAGCTCCTTCATGTTGGCGTGCTTGGAACCAGACAGGGTATCCACATGAGGTCGGCCAAGGGCTGGCCCGTAGGTTTCCAGAAGGGCCGTCATGGCGAGCAGCTCGTCCTGCACCTCGATGGGCAGGGCGTCGAATTCAAGGTCGAAGTCGTCATGGTTCGTAACGGTCCACACCATGCCGATATATAGCTCACGGCTTATAGTTTGACCATAGGCCATGGGCTATGATGGTTTGTACGATCATCGCCTCGCATGGCATGAGACGCGGGCTTCGACACGCGCCTACGGCGCTGCTCAGAGCATAATGAATATTTAGGTATTCCAATAGCTTCGTCATCCTGAGCAGGCCGCTTAGCGGCCGTGTCGAAGGACGCGCGATGCCTCCATCCCCTACTTCGTCGGTGCGATCGCCGCGGCCGGTGCAGGTGCGGGCGCGACCGGCGCAGCCGCCGCGGTCTGGGGGACGGGCAGGATCACCAGGCGGAAGGCGCGCTCGTCGGTGAAATAGGTCATGGCGGCGTCGTGGACGCCCTTGGCCGTGACGGCTTTCAGGTCCGGGATGGTCGAGCGGATCAGGTCGAGCTTGGCGGGTTCGGACTGGGCGTCGGAGAGCGCGCCCAGCCAGTAGCCGTTGTTCTGCTGGTTCTGGGTGAACAGCTCGACGCGCGGCCGGCGGCCGCGTTCGAGCTCGTCGGCGGTGACCTCGTGCGCGCGCAGGTCTGCGGTGATCTTGGCGACGACGTCGAAGAACAGGTCGGTCTTGTCGGGGGGCACCTCGGCGAAGGCGTAGACGTCGCCATAGCCGGGGAAAACCTCGGAGGAATCGAGGCCGGTCTGGGCCTCGTAAGCCGCGCCGTCGGCGACGCGCAGTTGGGAGAACAGGCGCAGTTCGATGATCTGCTCCAGCACGCGGATGTCCCGCACCTTCTGTGGATCGACCAGGTTGTCGAGGGTCGGCCAGGCGATCAGGGCCAGGGCCTGGTCCTGGCGGCCCCGGTGATGGGCGATGAACGGCTTGAGATTGGGCGGCGGGAAATGCACCTGCAGCGCCTGGGCGGGCGGCGGCGCGGCGGCCGGGCGCGGCGGCAGGGCGCCGAGGGTCGCGGCCACCGCGTGGATCGCCTGTTCGGGCGTGACATCGCCCACGACCGTCACCTCGATCTGGCCCGAGCCGAGCGGGCCGGCGATCACGGACTTCATGTCTTCCAGGCTGGCGCCGGTCAGCTCGTTGAAATTGGGCTGGATCCAGCGGGCGTCGCCATTGTGCAGCAGGGCGGGAAGATCGAGCTGCATCACCCCAGTCGGCGAAGCGATCAGCTTGACGATCTCCGGGCCCACCGAAGCGCGGGCGCGCTCGAACGCCTCCGGACGCCAGCCCGGATCGGTCACATAGGCGGTCAGGAGCTGCATTTCGGTGTCCAGGTCCACCGGGCGCGTCGCGCCGGTGAGGTAGAAACCGTCGTCGCGGGTGGTGAAATTGACGCCATAGGCCTTGGCGTTCAGCGCGGTCTCGATGTCCTCGAAACTGATCGATTTCAATCCGCCGAGCACATAGGCGCCGTCGTCGGCGGCCCAGCGCGCCGTCTTGCGATCCGTCGGCAGATCGAGGAGGCCGTCGCCGACCTTGACGCTGACCAGCACCTGGTCGGCGCTGAACTTGGTCTGTTTGATGGTCAGGCGGACGCCATTGGCGAAGCGCACGAAATGGGTGTCGAGGTCGCCGATCAGCCGCTGGTCCGCGACCTTGCCGGGCCGGCCAAAGTCCGTATACGGCCAGACCAGTTTGGCGTCCACGGGACGCGGCGCGACCGGCTTGGCCTCGATCTGGGCGAACATCCGCGACACCCCCGCCTCCCCGCCGTCCATGGCGACCGGGTGGGCGACGAAAACCAGAGGACCCGAGCCCTTGAAGGCGCCGCGCAGGGCGGCGGTGACCTGATCGGCGGTCAGCCCCTTCAGCACGGACTCCACGATGGCGAAGTTTTGCGCCGGGCTGGAGAACACCTCCCCGGACTCGACGCTGGTCAGCAGGCTGGAGGCCAGGGCGGAGCTGGGGCGCGTCGCGGCGGCGGCGACGGCGGCCTGGTAGCGGACGCGAAGGTTCTGGACCTCCCGGTCGACCTCGCCCTGGGTGACGCCATACTGGACCGCCTGACGACGGGTGAGTTCGGCCGCTTCCAGCGCGGCGCGCCAATGGGAGGGATCGCTGCTGATGCCCAGGAAGGTGATCTTGGCGGACCGGAGCAGGTCGCGGCGGGACAGCAGCGCGTCCTGGAACGGCCGCTCGGAACTGTTGGCCTGGGCCTGGAGCCGGCGGTTGACGATGGTCAGGCCGATGGATTCCACGATGTCCTGGCGCGCCAGGGCCGCGGTGGCCGGCGGCGTCTCGTAAGGCGCAACCCAGGCGATCATGGTCGAACGGGCCATGTTGGCGTCGATGACCAGCCGGGTCTCGGTCCGGCGGGCCTGGGGCGAACCGAGATCCGGATCGGCGCCGGGCGGTCCGACGCCGGCCCAGTCCGAGAACCTGGCCTTGATCTTGGCCTCGACGGCGTCGGGATCGATATCGCCGACGATGATCAGGGTGGCCCGCTCGGGGCGATAATAGGCATGGTAGAAATCGCGGATCAGTGAGACCGGGGCGTGCTCGATGGTGTCGACCTTGCCGATCGGATAGCGCTGGGTGACCCACTGGCCCTTGAAGAAGAAGTCGCGCTGAGCCTTGGAGGTGCGGTAGTCGGGCGTGTCGCGCAGCCGCTCCTCGCCCAGGACCGTGCCGCGCTCGGCGTCCATCGAACTCTGGGCCAGGGTCAGTTCGCTGGCGATCTCGCGGATCCGCATCAGACCGAAATCGACCGTGGCCGGATCGGCGTTCGGCAGGTTCATCTGGTAGAAGGTCTGGGTCTCGGTGGTGTAGGCGCTGGCGTCCGCGCCGATCGCCATGCCAAGGCGTTGCAGGCCGGTCCAGACCTCGCTCTCGGGCACATGCTTGGAGCCTCGGAAGGCCATGTGCTCGGTGAAGTGGGCCAAGCCCTGCTGGGCGTCGGATTCCTGCAGCGAGCCGGCGCCGATGCGGAAGCGGATCGCCACCTCGCCCTTGGGCGTGGCGTTGCGCATGATCGCATAGCGCATGCCGTTGGGCAGGACGGCGAAGCGGACCGCCGGGTCGGCCTTGAGGTCGGTATGGGCCTGGGGCCAGTCGTTCGAAGGCGCCGGCGCGGCGGACCCAGGCGCGGCGGACACAGGGGCGGCGGACAGGGGCGCGCCGGCCATGGCGAGACACAGTCCCGACAGTGCGCCAATCCAAGCGCGCCGCGGCCCACCCGATCCCACTCCCACCAAACTTTTCCTCGGAACGACCATCGCCGCGAGGACGGGCGGGGCCTGAAATGAAGCGCCGCGCATCTTGACCCACGGCAAGGGTTTCACCAAGCCGGTCGTTGAGCCGGAAGGCCCCAAGCTCAAGCGCTCGCCGAAAGGCGAAACTAAGGCCGCTCGCGCCGCAAACGGTGAAATCGGCCGCCAGCCATACCGCAAAGATTGTTCGACGCGGGCCGCGACTCCAGCGGCGACGCTTAAAGACACCAAAAGTCTTGGTCGGCTTCCGGCTGAACTTTGGGCAAGATTTCGCCTCGATAGACATCGGGATATTTCTGAACAATTCTGAGTCGAGTCCGTTCGGGCGCCGTTCATGTTTGGACCGCCACTGAATTGCGGGCACGTCACGAAAAATTCGGAACAATGGCGGGAAACAGGGATTTTAGCACCATGAAACGCATCCAGATCCTGAATCGCGCATCCACGCTGGCGATCATCATGGTCGGCGCGGGCTTGTCCCTCGCCGGCTGCAACAAGACCGCCGCGCCCACCGACACCGCGCAGCAGGCGCCGGCGCCCACCGCGGCGATGGCCCTGGCCGACGATCCGACCGCCCCGCCCCTGGCCGCCGCGCCGAACGCGACCGCCCTGCCCCCGGCGCCGCCGCTGCGCGTGGCGCATCTGCAAAACGGCCGGGACAACTACGCCTTCGTCGACGGCGGCTATGCGATGAGCAACGCCTTCGCCGACGCGCCGCCGGACTACACGTTCGACTATGACGGCGTGCGCCCCTGGGTCTGGCAGGCCGACAATGGCGACTATCAGGTGGTCGAGCCGGTATCGGGCGGCGACCGCTACTATTACTACCACCAAGGCAGCGACGCGCCGTTCCTGGTCCGCGATACCGACTACAGCTACGGCTTCGACAACGGCCAACTGGCGGTGGTCTATGACCGCTCGGGTCGGGCCTTGCCGGACAGCTATGCGGAACAGCGGGCCGAATGGGCGGCCCGGGATTTCGCGCGAGCCAGGGCGATCCGCGCCGCCGCCCAGCAGGACCAGCACCAGGCCGTGGTCGCCGCGCACTGGCGCGAGCGGCAAAACGAGATCGACGCCGAGCGCCAGGCCTGGGCCGACGAACAGAGCCAGGACGACGACTGGCGCGCCTATCACGCCGATCACGACCAGTATTACGAGACGCAGTGGGACGCGGAGCGCTATCGGCGCCAGTCCGAGGCGGCGCGCTACGCCCAGCGGTCCAATGACACCCAGGCCGCCGCTCGCTTCGCCGCCGCCGCGGCGATCGCGCTCCAGGCCAGCCAGGGCCACCGCGAGGGACCGGGCCCGCAACCCCAGCAACAGTTCGGCCAGGCTCGCCCCGGCCCCGCGCCCGGAACCGCTTTCTCCCAAGCCGCGCCGGCGCCTGGTCAGCCGGGCTTGACGCCGCGCGGCCCCAACGAGTTCGGACCGGGCCACGAACGGTCGATGGGTCCGCAGGCCCCTGGTCAACTGGCCGGAAACCCGCAGGCCGCGCAACAAGCCGCGGCCGAACGCCAAAGGTCGATGCAGGCCGCGGCCCAAGCCCAAAATGCTCAGGCGGCGGCGCAGCAGCGCGCTCAAGCGGAGGGCGCCATGCGACAACAGCAGCAGGCCCAGGCTGCTCAAGCCGCCGCTGAACGCCAAAGGACGGCGCAAGCGGCCGGACAGGCGCGAGAAGCCCAACAGGCTCAACAGGCCGCCGCGCGACAACAACACGAGGCTCAGGCCGCACAGGCCACGGCCGAACGCCAGAGAGCGGCCCAGGCCGCCAGCCAGGCGCGGGAGGCCCAACAGGCCCAACAGGCCGCCGCGCGACAACAACACGAGGCTCAGGCCGCGCAGGCGACGGCCGAACGCCAGAGAGCGGCCCAGGCCGCCGGCCAGGCGCGGGAGGCCCAACAAGCCGCCACGCGGCGCCAGCAACAGGCCGAGGCGACCCAGGCCGCCTCCGCGCGGCAAAAGGCGGTGGACGCCGCGGCGCAAAGTCGCGTCGCGCAACAGGCCGCCGCTCACCAGCAGGCCGAGGCCCATGCGGCCCAGGCCCACGAAGGCCGGAAGGGCAAGCCCGGCGAAGGCAAGCCGGAACCCGATCACCAGAAGCCGCCTCAATAGGCGGTTCGCGGACCAGGTGAGCCGTCCCGCGTTCCGGGGCGGCGCGCCACTCGACCGACATGCCGATCCTGTTGGTCGCTATACCGTGATAATGTCACGACTTTTACAGGATGCTCGCCGGGCCGATATCGATCTCCGAATACTCTCGGAGGCTTTCCCATGCGCGTATTCTTGACCGGCGCGACCGGTTTTATCGGCTCGGCCATCATTCCAGAACTCATCAATGCGGGCCATCGGGTGCTCGGACTGACGCGGTCGGATACGGGAGCCCGGTCCCTGATCGCCGCCGGCGCCGAGGCGCATCGCGGGGACCTTGAAGATCTGGAGAGTTTGCGCGACGGCGCGGCCAGGTCGGACGGCGTGATCCATTGCGCCTTCGATCACGACTTCTCGAACTTCGTGGCGAATTGCGAGAAGGACAGGCGCGCCATCGAGGCTCTCGGCGCCGCGCTCACGGGATCCGACCGTCCCCTGGTCATCACCTCCGGGACGGGAATGGGGAACGCCGTGGACGGTCAACCCGCGACCGAGGACACCTTCAATCCCGACCACCCGAATCCCCGTACAGCTTCGGAACTGGCGGGCGCCGCGCTGTTGGCGGCCGGCGTGAGCGTGTCGGTGGTGCGCCTTCCCCAGGTCCATGACACCGTCAAGCAGGGCCTCGTCAGCCCCTTGATCGAGTTGGCCCGTGAGAAAGGCGTCTCCGCCTATGTGGGTGACGGAAGCAGCCGCTGGCCGGCGGCGCATGTTCTCGATGTCGCCCGCCTCTACAAGCTGGCCCTGGAAAAGCGGGCGCCCGGCGCCAGGTATCACGCGGTCGATGAGGAGGGCGTGCCGGCCCGGCGCATCGCGGAGGTCATTGGCCAAGGCTTGAAGATACCCGTGGTCGCCCTGCCCCTGGAGGAGGCGGCGGGTCATTTTGGGTGGCTCGCGATATTCGCGGGCCTGGACCTTCCCGCTTCAAGCGCGCAAACGCGGGAGCGGCTCGGATGGCGCCCGACGGGCCCCGGACTGATCGCCGATCTCGAACGAATGCGCTATTTCGACGCTTGAGCAGGCCCATGGCGCGGCGTCGCACGAATCGCCGACGGCTTCAGGAAACCCCTGACTCCACGGCGACCCGCACCAGGTCGGCGGTGCGGGAGACGCCGAGCTTGGCCTTGATCTGGCTCAGGGTGTTGGCGACGGTCTTGTAGCCGATACCGAGAGCCTCGGCGATTTCCGCCAGGCTGCGGCCGTCGGCCAACAGGCGCATGATTTCCAGGTCACGGGTGCTGAGCCGGTCCAGGGGCTGGCCGGAGGCGGCGACCTGGACGGCCATGGCCTGGGCGATCTCGCTTTCCACATAGCGGCCGCCGGCGCTGACCCGGCGAACCGCGGTCAGCAGTTCGTCGGGCGCGACGTTCTTGCTGAGATAGCCGGTCGCCCCGGCCTCGAGCGCGCGCACGGCGTAGAGCGGCTCGGCGTGCATGCTGAAGACCAGGATCCGCGCGGCCTTGTCCTCCTGCATCAGCCGGCGGATCAGTTCCAGCCCGCCCAGGCCCGGCAGGTTGAGGTCGAGTATGACCAGGTCCGGCCGCTCGGCGCGGACCAGCGCCAGGGCGTCGCGGCCATTGGCGGCTTCGAGGATCTCGGCGTGGGCCAGGGCGGCGAGGAGCCGGCCCAGGCCCGAACGGACGATTGCGTGGTCGTCGACCAGGAGGATCTTCATGCCGCCGCCTCGCGATGGCGGGCCCGGCGCGGCGCGGCGGCCGGCAGGCGGGCCAGCACCGTCCAGCCCTGGCCGGACACGCCCTGATCGACCGACAGCAGGCCGCCGGACGCCGCGACGCGCTCGCGCATGCCGATCAGGCCGAACCCGCCCTGGTCCCATCGCTCGCGCGGGGAGGATTTGGGCTTGCCCGCGCCGTTGTCGCTGACCCGGGTGATGGTCTGGCCGGTGGAATCCTGGGAGATCGCGACCTCGATCCGGTCGGGCCGGCCATGGCGGACGGCGTTGTTCAGGCTCTCCTGGACCACACGATAGATGGTTTCCTTCTGGGCCTCGTCGATCAGGCTTTCGTCCTCGACCAGGCGGATGTCGAAGGCGATGTCGCCCCGGCGCGCGCGCCAGAACGCGACCACGTCCTCGATCGCGGCGTTCAGGCCCAGTTCGACCGCCCGCGTGGGGCGGAGCCGGCCGAGGATGTCGCGGACGTGGCTCTGCATGTGCCCAATGGCGGCCTGGATCGAGGCCAGCCGCTCGGGGATGGCGTCAAAGCGCCGATCCTGGGTCAATTGGCCGACCATGGCGGCGTCGACATTGACCGCGAACAGATAGGGGCCGATCTCGTCGTGCAGGTCGCGGGCCAGGTCGGCGCGCTCCTCGTCCTGCAGGGTCAGGAGCTGCTCTTCAAGGGCGCGGTTGCGGGTCTCCATGGCGGCCAGGCGCGCGGCCATGCCGTTGAAGCCGCGGGCCAGATGGGAGAGTTCCGGCGGGCCGCGCTCACGCACCCGCGCGCCATAATCGCCCGAGCCGATGCGCAGGAAGGATTCGGAGACGTCGCGCAGCGGCCGCAGGGCGCGTCCGATGGTCAGATAGATCATCGCGAAACCCAGGGCGCAGACCATCGCCAGCGATCCGGCGACATCGGAGAATTCGAGCCAGACATCGCCGACATCATTGGCCGGCACCGACCGCAGGACGATGGCGCTGAAGCCGGCGATCCCAGGCGGGGTCGGCACCCGCACCGGCGCCAGGTTGCCACGCATCAGCCGGTCGAACCAGGCGGGCGCGGCGCGGCCGGAGGCGAACGGGTGGGACGCCGCGACCACCCGGCCCTGGTCGGACAGCAGCAACGCGCGGACGTGGCGGTCCCCGTCGAAGGTCGCGACCATCTGGGCCAGGTCGCGGGTCGGGTGGTCCGAACGGGCCAGGCCCTCGAACGCCCGATCCAGGGTCTGGCGACCGCCAACCAGGCCGGCGTGAAGTTCCTGGTCGATCGACTGGCGCGCGTGCCAGCCGGCCAGGCCGGCGCCGCCGCCGGCCCCGATCAGGAACACCAGTGTCACGGACAGCACGACCCGCGCGCGAAGCGACATTCGCGAGGCTCCTAAATCGCCCGGACGCGGCGCGGACATCCTGTCGCCACAGTTCGGGAAGTTTTCCCGACCCGATCGGGAAGTTCGGCCCTGGCCGAAGCCAACTCAGCCGCCTAATCCCCGGTCGCGGTTGGAATTCTAGTGTTTTGCGTGAAGGCGTCGATTTTGACAATGACATCGACCGGACGGTTGCTGATCGCCGCCAGCATCGTGGCGCTCGGCGCCGGCGTCCGGCCCGGCCAGGCCCAGACCGCGAACCCGCCCGCCTCCGGGACCGCCGTCGGCGAAGTGGTGGTGACCGCCCAACGGCTGGACGCCGCCCGGGCCACGATCCAGCCTCAGACCGGCGCCTCGACCTACGCCATCACCGCCCAGGCCATCCAGGCCATGCCGGAGGGCGACAACGCGGCGCTGAACCAGGTGGTGCTGCAGGCGCCGGGGGTCGCGCAGGACTCGTTCGGGCAACTCCACGTGCGCGGCGAGCATAACGGCCTGCAATTCCGCCTGAACGGCGTGATACTGCCCGAGGGCCTCAGCGTGTTCAGCCAGGCGCTGAGTCCGCGGCTGGCGGACAATGTCGAGCTGATCACCGGCGCCCTGCCCGCCCAGTACGGCTTGCGCACCGCCGGCATCATCGACATCACCACCAAAAGCGGCGCGAGCAATGGCGGCGATGTTTCGGTCTATGGCGGCAGCCATGGCGAGATCGAGCCGAGCTTCGAGTATCGGGGCGGCGACGGTACTTTCAATTATTTCGTCTCGGGCAGCTACCTGCGGGACGGGCTGGGCGTCGAATCGCCGGACGGCCGGTCGAACCCGATCCACGACGACACCGAGCAATATCAGGGCTTCGCCTATCTGGAATATATCCTGGACAGCGACAGCCGGGTCTCGGCCATTTTCGGCGAGTCGGACGAGCGGTTCCAGATCCCCGACATCTCTGGGCAAACCCCGTCGCTGACCTTCGGGCCCAGCGCCGATCCGGCCTTGAACCCGGCGCTGAACGTCAACGGCCAGACCACCTTTCCGAGCGCGCGGCTGAACGAAAGCCAGCATGAGGCGACGCAATACGGCGTGATCAGCTATCTGCACACCGGCGACCGGCTGACCACCCAGGTCTCGCTGTTCGCCCGTTACTCGACGCTGGATTTCACGCCGGACAAGCTGGGCGACCTCCTGTTCAACGGCGTCTCCCAGCAAGCCGGCAAGAGCGACACCGCCGGCGGGATCCAGGCCGAGGGCGTCTACAAGCTGAACGACGCCCACACCCTGCGCGCCGGGGTGATCATCGAGGTCGACCGCTCGACCAGCACCACCACCTCGCAGGTCATTCCGCTGAGCCCCGTCACCGGCCTGCAAACCTCGACCACGCCCGAGACCATCATTGACGATGGGAGCAAGTCGGCGGACACCTACAGCGTCTATCTGCAGGACGAGTGGAAGCTGCTGAAGAACCTGACCCTGAACTACGGCCTTCGCTTCGACCAGTTCAACGGGTTCCGGGACGAGAACCAACTCAGCCCCCGGGTGAACCTGGTCTGGCTGCCGTTCGACGCGACCACCGTGCACATCGGCTATTCCCGCTATTTCTCGCCGCCGCCGTTCGAGCTGGTCGGCGCCGAAACGTTCAGCAAATTCGCCAACACCACGGCCGCGTCGGCCGTGACCGCCGACACCACCCCGTTCGCCGAACGGGCCGACTATTACGATGTCGGCGTATCCCAGAAGGTGACGCCCAACCTGACCGTCGGCGTCGACACCTATCTGAAGCTCTCCAAACACCTGATCGACGAGGGCCAGTTCGGCGCGCCGATCATCCTGACGCCGTTCAACTATGAGGACGGCCGGCAGATGGGGACCGAGGTGACGGTGACCTATAACAAGGGTCCGCTGTCGGCCTATGCGAACTTCGCGGCGCAGAACGCGATGGGGCGCGACATCATCTCCAGCCAGTTCAGCTTCAACGCGGCGGATCTGGCCTATATCGCCAACCACTACATCTATCTGGACCATAACGCGGCCTATACGGCCTCGGCCGGCGCGTCCTATCTGTGGCTGGGTACAAGGTTCAGCATGGACCTGCTCTATGGCAGCGGCCTGCGCGCCGATAAGACCACCTCCAGCGGCGACAACATCCCCAACGGCGACGCCCTGGCGCCCTACACCCAGGTTAATCTGTCATTGTCGCACAAGTTCGAAAACACGCTGGCTGGGCCGCTGGAATTGCGGTTCGACATGGTCAACGCCTTCGATGACAAATACCAGATTCGCAACGGCACCGGCGTCGGCGTCGGCGCGCCGCAGTTCGGGCCGAGGCAGGGGTTCTTCTTCGGTATCACGAAGCGGATCTAGGCCGCCATCCAGTCATGAGCATGGGGGTCTTGGTGGTGAAATCTTCTTTCAAGATCGCACGGCCCGCGCGGGGGCGCGTGCTTCGACACGCGACCCGCGGTCGCTACTCGGCATGACGACCATTTTTGGGCATTCCCCCAACGTCGTCGTCCTGAGCAGGCCGCATCGCGGCCGTGTCGAAGGACGCAAGGACGCCGCCGCATGAACCGCGCCGTGCTGGCCTCGATCATCGCCACGGGCTTCGCGGTGGCGTTCCTGCATTCGAGCATTCCGACCCACTGGCTGCCGTTCGTGCTGGCGGGCCGGTCGCGGCGCTGGAGCCGGCCGCGGCTGCTGGGCGTGACCGCGTTCGCGGCCGGCGGCCATGTTATATTCACCACCGCGCTGGGCGCCGGCGTGGTCTGGCTGGGCCTGAACGTCGATCGGTTGACCGGTCAGGTGTTCCCGAAGCTGGTCGGCGGAGCGCTGATCGTCTTCGGCGTGGCCTATATCGCGAGGCATTTGCGCGGCGGCCATCACCATGATCATGCGCCGAAGCCGCGCGACGGGACGGCGTCGGACCGCGCGGTGATCCTGGGCCTGCTGGCGCTCCTGACCTTTTCGCCGTGCGAGGTGTTCCTGCCGGTCTATCTGTCCGGGATCCGCTATGGCTGGCCGGGCTTCGCCCTGCTGAGCCTGGTGCTGGCCGGGGCGACCTTCACCGGCATGATGGTGTTCACCTCGCTGGCCGCCGCGGGGTTGGAGCGGTTCAGGCTGGACGCGCTGGAACGCTATGAGGGCGCGATCGTCGGGACGCTGCTCTGCCTGCTGGGCCTGGCGGTGATGTTTTTGGAGACGTGAAGGTTCAGCCGCCGAATTTGTATCGAAAAGTTCACGGCATGGATCGCCGCGACAAGCGCGGCGAGGACGTGGGAGGGGCGGCTTGCTTGCCCGCATAGGCCGCCTCATGGGCCAGCAGCCAGCGTTTGCGCTCCACGCCGCCGGCATAGCCGGTCAGGGTTCCGTCGGCGCCGATGACCCGGTGGCACGGCACGACGATGGCGAGCGCGTTGGCCCCGTTGGCCGCGCCGGCGGCGCGCACGGCGCTGGGATGGCCGATGCGGGCGGCGAGCTGGCCATAGGTCTGGGTGGTTCCGGCCGGGATCCCGCGAAGGGCGGTCCAAATCTTGCGCTGGAACGGCGTGCCGGGCGCCTCGACCGCCAGCATGTCGATCGCGGCGATATCGCCCTTGAAATAGGCGCCCAGCGTGCTGGTCAGGCCGAACGGGTCGCTCGCGGGCTCAACGGAATCCAGCCGGCGTCCGGCGCGGCGGTCCAGCAGCTTTTCCAGGCGGTCCTCATAGTCGCCGAAATCGAGCGCCCGCAGGCGGCCCTGGGCGTCGGCCAGGATCAGCACCGCGCCGATCGGCGACTCCAGGCGATCGTAAAGCAGGCGGTCAGGATCGCTCATGGTCAGGCGGCCTTGGATTTGCCGGGTTTCCGCGCGGCATAGGCGGCCCAGAGGTGCTGGGCGGCATAGGCGCGCCATGGACGCCAGGCCTCGGCGTGCTGCAGCAATTGTTTCGGCGTCGGGCGAGGCTCCCCCTCGGCGGCGTGGCCCTGCATCAGGCCGATATCGGCGGCGGGAAAGGCGTCGGCTTCGCGCAGGGCCCGAAGCGCGATGTATTGGGCGGTCCATTCGCCGACGCCCGGCAGGGCGCGGAAGCGGGCGACGGCCTCGTCCAGGGAAGCGGCTGGCTCGAACAGGCGCGGATCGGCGAGCGCGGCGCCGGCCAGCGCCTTCAGCGCCGCCGCCCGCGCGGTGGTCAGGCCGACCATGCCGAGATCGCCGTCGGCCAACTGACGCGGCGTCGGGAAGGCATGGCTGAGCGCCCCCTCCCCTTCGAGCCGGGTTCCGCAAGCGGCCGTCAATCGGCCCGCCAAGGTGCGCCCGCCCTGGAGCGTGATTTGTTGGCCGAGGATCGCCCGCACGGCCAGCTCGAACCCGTCCCAGCATCCCGGAACGCGCAGACCCGGCCGGCGCGCGACCAGGGGCGCCAGCCGCGGATCCCGCGCCAGGTGGACGCCGATCACGTCCAGGTCCGCGTCCAGGTCGAACAGCGCGCGCAGGCGCGTGACGATCGCCGGGAGAGCCCGCACGTCCGGACAACGGATGGCGGCCACCAGGCAGCGCCGCGCGGCCAGGTGCGAGACCTCGATCCGCCCGACCGTCTCGCCGATCCGCACGACGCGGCGATAGCGGTCGGCCTCCCCCACCTCGACGCCGGCGATGGCCCGGGCGCCGAGGAAGCCCAGCATGGCGGGCCAATCATATGGACCGCGATAGGTCAGGCGTAGCGTCACCGGCGCGGCCGCATCGGCGGGATCGCGCTGGCCGATGCGGCGCAGTTCGCCCGGCGGGCGCTTGAACAGCTTGGCGAAGGTGTCGTTGAAGCGGCGGACGCTGCCGAAGCCGGAGGCCAACGCGACCTCGGCCATCGGCAGGCGGGTCTCGTGGATCAGTTGCTTGGCGAAATGGACACGGCGGTTCTGGGCGATGGCCACGGGCGAGGCGCCCAGATGCTGGCGGAACAGGCGGCGTAACTGGCGCTCGCCCACGCCCAGGCACCCGGCCAGGTCGCCGACGCTGGCGTCCTCGTCCAAACCGCCCTCGGCGATCAGCCGCATCGCCCGCGAAACGGTGCTCGACGCGCCGCGCCAAGCCCCCTGCCCCGGCGCCGTCTCGGGCCGGCAGCGCAGGCACGGCCGGAAGCCGCGGGCCTGGGCGGCCGCGGCGGTGGGGAAGAACCGGCAATGCTCCGGCTTGGGCGTCCGGGCCGGGCAGATCGGCCGGCAATAGATGCCCGTGGAGGTGACGCCCACGAAGATCCGCCCATCGAACCGCGGATCGCGTGTCTGGAGGATGCGATAACAGTGGTCGGGATCGAGATCCAACATGGCGCCGTTATCGCGCGATGAGGGTGCGGGGTCTCGCCATTTTCGGACGTGGTCGGTTGGAGGGCCAGAACGGCCGATGGATCTGGGCGAAGCCCTATTTGGACACGAAGCTTGCGAAAGACACGAAGAGCACGAAGAAGAGACGGGCGCTACGTGCGGGCGCGGCTCGCCCGGCGATGCGATTCAGCCTAGTTTGCCGGTCAAACCCACGCCGCGGCGAGCCATTTCCCCGCACAGAACCACACGCACCGGACGGCGTCGCGGCCATCAGGAGCACTTCATGAGCATCTATTCCGGGCCGGTCTTCGACATGGCCGCCCGCCAATTCGAGAAGGTCGCCGACTATCTGGAAATGCCGGTCTCCGAGCGCGACCGGATCCTCTATCCAAAGCGTACCATAGCGGTCTCGGTGCCGATCCACCGGGACGACGGGACGACCCAGGTGTTCCAGGGCTACCGAGTGCAGCACCACCTGACGCTCGGCCCGACCAAGGGTGGGACGCGGTTCTCGCCGATCCTGGACGTCGGCGAGGTGGCCGGCCTGGCCGTGTGGATGAGCTGGAAATGCGCCCTGGCGCACCTGCCCTATGGCGGCGCCAAGGGCGGGGTGGCCTGCGATCCTTACACCCTGTCGCCGCGCGAGCTGGAACTGGTCTCGCGCCGCTATTTCCAGGAGATGATCCCGTTCGTCGGCTCGCACATCGACATCATGGCGCCGGACATGGGCACCAACGAGCAGGTGATGGCCTGGTTCATGGACACCTATTCGATGTTCCAGGGCTATACGACGCCCTCGATCGTCACCGGCAAGCCGGTCAGCCTGGGCGGCACGGTGGGCCGGCGCGAGGCCACCGGGCGCGGCGTCGCGATCCTGACCAGCCTGGCGATGAACAAGATCGGGCTGAAGGCGTCCAACGCCACGGCCATCGTCCAGGGCTTCGGCAATGTCGGCTCGCTGGCGGCGCACATCCTGGCCGGCGAATACGGGGTGACCATCGTCGGGGTCAGCGACCACACCGCCGCCTATTACGATCCCAAGGGCCTGCCGCTGAAGGAGTTGCAGGCGCACGTGGCCAAGAACGGCGGGATGCTGGCCGGCTGGTCCAACCAGAACCAGATCGATCCGCTGGAGCTGCTGGTACAGCCTTGCGACATCCTGGTCCCGGCCGCGATGGAGCGGGCGATCGACGAGAAGACCGCCGCCAAACTGAAATGCCGAATCCTGGCCGAGGGCGCCAACGGCCCGACCACGCCGATGGCCGACGAGGTGCTGGACGATCCCGCGTGCGACATCTTCGTGATCCCGGACATCATGTGCAATTCCGGCGGGGTGATCGTCTCGTACTTCGAATGGGTGCAGGACCTGCAGCAGTTGTTCTGGACCGAGGCCGAGGTCAACGGCCGGCTGGAGGCCCTCCTGGCGCGGACCTTCTCCGACGTGGTCCACCGGGCCGAACGCACCAACGCCTCCAACCGGACCGCCGCCATGGCCACGGGCGTCGAGCGCGTGCGGGCCGGGAAGCAGCTACGGGGGCTATTTCCTTAAGAAGCTGCGGCTAAGCGAGGCGCACCCTCCAAATTCGTCATGGCTGGCCTTGCGCCGGCCACCCATTCCGTGAAGGTTAAGCTTCTGAATTCCATCCGAATTTGCATCGGAACATTCACGGAATGGATCGCCGCGACAGGCGCGGCGATGACGTGGAAAGAACGATGAGGTGGAAAAAGCGATGACGAGGAAAAATGGGCGAGCGGTGAAAAGCGACCGCGAACGCCCCTAGCTGGCCTTGTCGAACTCGGCGCTGATCATCAGGTCGATGTCGTCGCCGATCAGGCCGGCATATTTGGTCACGCCGAAGTCGCTGCGCTTGAGGTGAGTCGTGGCGTTGAAGCCGACCACGTATTTCTTGTTGAAGGGGTGGACGCCGGCGGCGTTGAACTTGGCGTCCAGGGTGACCGGACGGGTGACGCCGTGGAAGGTCAGGTCGCCGGTGATCTGGGCGGTGTCCTTGCCGGTCGGGGTCACCTTGGTGCTCTTGAAGGTGATGGTCGGGAACTGGGCGGCGTTGAACCAGGTCGGGTCCTTCAGTTCGCCGGTCAGCACGGTGTTGGAGGCGTCGACGGAGTCGGTCGGAATGGTGATCTCGACCGCGCTCTTGGCGGGGCTGGCGGCGTCGAGGTCCAGTTGGCCGGTGATGCCGTTGAACTGGCCGTAATAGTCGGTGAAGCCCAAGTGCAGAACGCTGAAGACGATGCGGGTGTGGGGCGACTCGACCTTGTAGGTCCCGCTCTGGACGGTGGCCGGATCGCGGCTGGGCGGCGCGGGCTGGGCGGCGACGGAGCCGGCGAGGACGGCGGCGAGCGTCAGCGCGGACGCAAAGACGGTCTTCATGGAGCGGGACTTCCTTCCGTGAGGATTAACGCGTTTCGTCGCGCGCGTGCGCGATCGTTTAACCCTGCAGCAGATAGGGTGGCCTCGGCCGCAAGGGAAGCGCCAGGGAGCGTCCGATGAATCCGATTTCCGCCGCCTCGTCTGGACTGCAGGCCGCCACCGCGAACTTCGCCGTGTCGAGCCTCGGCGTGGTCTCGGCCGCGAACAACGGAGGCGGCGCCTTGGCGTCGGCCATCGTCGGCGAGGCCCAGGCGGGTATCCAACTGCAGGCCGCCGCCAATGTCGAGAAGGTCTCCGAGCAACTGAGCTCCGCCCTGATCGACATCACGGTCTGACGGCGGGCCGGTTGCACGGGTGCTCCGGCGCCTGGCCGCGGTGAACGCGGACGATCTCCTGGGCCACCCGGGTGCGTAGTCCCGTGACCGAGGACGCCGAGGCGTAGGCGACATGAGGCGTGACGATCACGTCGGGCCGAGTGGTCAGGGCCGCGAGCGGGTTCGGCTCGCCCTCCACCACATCGAGGCCCGCGCCCGACAGATGTCCGGCCTCGAGCGCGCGCACCAGGGCATGGCTGTCGATCAGGCCGCCGCGCGTGACATTGACCAGGAAAGCGCCAGGCCGCATCCGGCCCAGCCGGCGGTCGTCGAACAGGTGATGGGTCGCCTCGGTCAGGGGCGCGCAGATGATCACCGCGTCGCAGGTTTCCAGGAGCGCGTCGAAAGACGCCGGCTCGACCGGCGCGGGGGCATCGGTGATCGGACCGCGGCCCGACGCCAGGACCCGCGTTCCGAACCCGGACAGTTTTTCAGCCGCGCGGCGCCCGATCCGGCCGAAGCCGACAATGCCGACGACAAGGTCACGCATGGATTTCAGGCCCGAGGCGCCCGGCTCCCAGAAGCCCTGCTTGACCCGCCGGTCCAGTGGGATCAGGCCGCGCGCCCAGGCCATGACCAGGGCGACGGCGTGGTCGGACACCTCCTCCACGCAATAGTCCGGCAGGTTGGTGACCAGCACGCCCTTGGCCGTGGCGGCGTAGACATCGATATTGTCCAGGCCGACGTCCAGGCGGGCAATGTGGCGCAGGCTGGGCGCATTGGCGATGGCCTGGGCGGAGAGCCGCGCCCAGCAGCTCATGATCCCGACCGGATCGTGCTCCAAGGCCAGGGCCTCGATCACCGCCGCCGCGGCGCTGGCCTCGGCCGGGCCGGCGACCAGGTCCAGGCCCGCCTCGGCCAGGATGGCGCGCTCGACCGACAGATCCAGCCAGGGAAAATCGCTGATCAGGACCGTGGGCATGCTCAGCCGGCGCGCGGCGAATAGAACACCACCGGCCAGCCGCCTGGACTTTCGACCGGGAGCCCCGCGGCCAGATTTTCGATGTCCATGCCGCCGCTCGCTCCGGTCGATCCAATGTCTACCTAGCTGACGCCGGGCGGTTTGCGAAGCCGCCGCCGGAGCGATCCTTGAGCGGACGAATCGCGACTACGCTCAAGGTTGTTCCATACTGTCAAGGCTTTGCGCGGCGCCTGCGTCCTCTGGCCTCATGCACGCCGCGGCCGAGGAGGCGTAGATTGGGCGACGCCGTCATCCGTTTCCGGCCAGTTCGCGTATAATCCGCGTCCCGTTTCATCCGGAGTCGTTATGAGCCTGATTGCGTCCACCATCAGCGTCGCCGAACGCGCGCCACTGCCCGACATCGCGCTCAAGTTCGGGGTCAGCACCCTGGTGGGCAATGCGCGGCGCAAACTGGCGGCGGAGCCGGCCGGGATCGAGGCCCTGTTCGCCCAGCGGATGATCGACCATCCGGTCGCGGCGAACACCGAGGAAGCCAACGCCCAGCATTACGAACTGCCGCAGGCGTTCTTCGGCCTGGTGCTGGGTCCGCGGCGCAAATACTCGTCGTGCCTCTATGGGCCGGGCGCCGACACCCTGGCCCAGGCCGAGGAAAAGGCCCTGGCCGCCACCGCCGAGCACGCCGACCTGAAGGACGGCCAGCACATCCTGGAACTGGGCTGCGGCTGGGGTTCGCTGTCGTTGTGGATGGCCGAAACCCTGCCCCACGCCCGGATCACCTCGGTGTCGAACTCCAACTCCCAGCGGGAATATATCGAGGGCCAGGCCCAGGCGCGCGGCCTGACCAACCTTCGGGTGATCACCTGCGACATGAACGTATTCCACCCCGAGGGCCAGTTCGACCGCGTGGTCTCGGTGGAGATGTTCGAGC
>DATAYD010000048.1:0-8608 GCA_036272715.1 Caulobacteraceae bacterium
CAGCATCCGGGTCAGGCTGAACGACCGGGGGCCGTTCGTCGATGGTCGGCTGATCGACCTGTCGCATGGCGCGGCCGAGAAGCTGGGCTTCGATCGCCAGGGGCTCGCTCGGGTGCGGGTGCGTTATATCGGCGCCGCGCCGCCACTGGCCGCCCAGGGCGTGATGCAGGCGCGATTGACACCAAACCGCCGGGCCGTGATCGCCGCGCCGGCGGCCGCGCCGGTCTTGAGCGCCGCGCCCTATGCGAACGTGGCGCCGCCCATGAATACCGCGCCGGAGCCGGGCGCCGAGCCGGCGGTGCGGGAGGCGGACTTCCGCGTCCAGGTCGGCGCCTACGCTTCGCAACAGGACGCGGCGCGGGCGGCGGCGCAACTGGGCGATGACGCGCGCTATCGGATCGAGCCGGTGGCGCGCGACGGCGCCACGTTTTATCGCGTGGTCCTGGGCGGCTTCCTGGACGAGGACGACGCCCTGGCCGCGCAACTGAGGTACAACGAAGCCGGCTTTCCGGACGCCCGGGTGCTGAAGCCGTTCTAAGGCGGGCGCGCGGCGTCGCACGGGGTTGCGCATGCGCCCAAACCGTCCGATGTCAGGCCCGTGACGCGCGGCCGGTTCATAACATTTGAAGGCGGCGAGGGGGCTGGGAAATCGACCCAGGTTCGCCTGCTCGCCGAACGCCTGGCCGGACGCGGCGAGGTGGTGACGACGCGCGAGCCCGGCGGCTCGCCCGGGGCCGAGGCGATCCGCGCCTTGCTGGTCACCGGCGATGTCGAACGCTGGTCCCCGATCAGCGAGACCCTGCTGATGTACGCCGCCCGGCGCGACCATATCGAGCGGGTGATCGCGCCGGCCCTGGCGCGCGGGGCCTGGGTGCTGTGCGACCGGTTCTACGATTCAACCCGGGCCTATCAGGGCGCGGCCGGCGGCGCGCCGGCGGACCTGGTCCGGGCGCTGGAGGCCGATGTGGTCGGCGCGGTGATCCCGGACCTGACCCTGATCCTCGACCTGCCGGTGATGGCGGGCTTGGCGCGGGCGGCGTCGCGCGGGCAGGGCGAGGGGCGGTTCGAGGCCAAGGGCGCGGCGTTTCACGAACGCCTGCGTATGGCTTTCCTCGAGATCGCGGCGGCCGACCCGGCCCGCTGCAAGGTGATCGACGCGGGCGAGGCCCCGGAGGCGGTCGCCGCGCGGATCGAGGCGATCGTGACCGAGCGGTGCGGAGCGCCGGACCATGGCTGACGACATCGCGGTCGCTCATCCGCGCGCCGTCTTCGCCTATGAACAGGGCGAAGCGGCCGAACGGGCGTTCCTGGACGCACTCGGACGCAACCGGCTGCACCACGCCTGGCTGCTCTGCGGGCCGGAGGGGGTTGGCAAGGCCACCTTCGCCTATCGCGCCGCCCGACGCCTGCTGGGCGCGGCGTCCGACGCCGGCCACGGTCTTCTGGGGGCGCGGCCAGAGGATCCGGTCAGCCGCCAGATCATCGCCCATGCCCACCCGGATCTGATGGTGCTGGAGCGCGTCGGCGAGGATGGCAAGGTTCGCAAGGTGATCCCGGTGGACGACGCCCGCCGCCTGCCGGAATTCTTCTCCAAGGCGCCGGGCAGCGCGCCCTGGCGCGTGGCGATCGTGGATTCGGTCGACGACATGAATTCGAACGCCGCCAATGCCTTGCTGAAGACCCTTGAGGAGCCGCCGGAGCGGGGAATCCTGTTCCTGGTATCCCATTCACCGGGCGGCCTTCTGCCGACCATCCGTTCGCGGTGTCGCCGGCTGTCGTTTCGTCCGTGGCCGACAGAGGCGGTCGCCGCCTTCGTCCAGGCCCGCGCGGATGTTTCGGAAGAGGATGCGATACGCCTGGCGCGCATGGCCAAGGGGTCGCCAGGCCAAGCCCTGTCCCTGGCCGCCCGAGGGGCCATCGCCACGGACGATACGGCCCATGAACTGCTGGTCCGCCTGCCCGACATCGATCACGGGTCGGTCCAGGCGCTGGCCGAGAATTTTCGCGGCGCGGAGGGCTTCGCCCGTTTCGAACTGCTGTTCGAACGCCTGGCCGACCAGGTCCATGCGATGGAGATCCAGGCGGCCATGACGGGCCCGGCGCCCTCCGATCGCTGGGGCGCGGTCTGGGCCATGCTGCGCGACCTGCCGCGCGAGGTCGAGGGCCTGAACCTCGACCGGGCCGATGCGCTGTGGAGCGCCGTCACGGCGCTGCGATCGGCGGCGCGGGCTTGAGGCGGCGATGCTGATCGACAGCCACGTCAATCTGCATGCCCCTCAGTTCGCCGAGGACCAGGCCGAGGTGATCGCGCGCGCCCGCGCGGCCGGCGTCGGCCGCATGATCACCATCTGCGACCGGGTCTCGTCGTTTCCGGCCGTCCGGGCGATTGCGGAGGCCCATGACGATATCTGGTGCAGCGTCGGAACCCACCCGCATGAAGCCAAGGATAACCCGGAACTTAGGCCTGAAACCTTGATCGACCTGGCTGGCTGGGAGCGGGTGGTCGGGATCGGCGAGACCGGCCTCGACTTCTATTACGACCTCAGCCCGCGCGAGGTTCAGGTCCAGGTCTTTCGCGCGCACATCGCCGCCGCGCGCGCCGCCGGCTTGCCGCTGATCGTCCATTCCCGGGACGCCGACCGCGAGATGGCCGAAATCCTCGAGGACGAGACCGCCAGAGGGCCGTTAAAGCTGCTGCTGCATTGCTACACCAGCGGTCCGGAGCTGGCCCGGCGGGCGGCGGCGCTGGGCGCCTGGTTCTCGGTCTCCGGCATCGCCACCTTCAAGGCCGCCGCCGACGTGCGCGCGGTGATCGCCGACATGCCGGCCGACCGGATCATCGTCGAGACCGACTGCCCCTATCTGGCGCCGGTCCCGATGCGCGGACGCCGCAACGAACCGGCGTTTTTGCCCCATGTATTGGCCAAGCTGGCGGAAATCCGCGGGTGGAGCCCCGGCGAAGCCGAGGCGCGCACCGAAGCGGCGCTCTACGCCCTGTTCGACCGGATGCCCGCGCCATGACCGGAACCCTGGAAATCACGGTGCTGGGCTGCGGCTCCTCCGGCGGCGTCCCGCGCGCCGACGGCGACTGGGGCGCCTGCGACCCGAACGATCCGCGCAATCGGCGCTCGCGCTGCTCGATGGCGGCGCGGCGGTTGCCGGAGGCCGGGGAGGGCGGCGAGGCGACCACCGTTCTGATCGACACCTCGCCCGACCTGCAGCGCCAGACGGCCGCGGCGGGCCTGAAACGGATCGACGCGGTGCTGTTCTCCCATGACCACGCCGACCAGACCCACGGAATCGATGACCTGCGCGCCTTCGTGATCCGCGCGCGGCGGCGGCTGCCCTGCCACATGGATGCCGTGACCCACGCCACCCTCACCCGCCGCTTCGCCTATGTCTTCAAAGGGGAGGGCGCCTATCCGGCGATCTGCGAGGACCATCTGATCCCGGAACACGGCCAGGCCTGGGCCGTCGATGGCCCCTCCGGCGCCATCCCGATCGTGACCTTCGATCAGGACCACGGCCTGGGCGTGCGCTCGGTCGGCTATCGCCTGGGTCCGGTGGCCTATTCCAGCGACGTGGTCGACCTGTCCGACGAAGCCTTCGCGGCCTTGGAAGGCGTAAAGGTCTGGATTATCGATGCCTTACGCTATGCGCCTCATCCGACACATTCGCACTTGGCGCGAACCCTGGCCTGGGCCGAGCGGGTCAAGCCGGCGCGCACCATCCTGACCAACATGCATATCGACCTCGATTTCGCCACACTGGCCGCCCAGTTGCCGCCCGGCGTCGAGCCGGCCGTGGACGGCCTGCGCTTTACCGTCGCGCTTTAGAAAACCCGAAAGTCCGCCATGGCCGTCCTGCACCTGGAAAAGTGGAACCTCTCGATCGGCGACGGCCAGCCGCTGGTCTGCATCGCCGGGCTGAACGTGCTGGAGGACCTTGAACTGGCGCTCCAAACCGCGCGCCACCTGAAGGCGGTGACCACCACGCTTGGCCTGCCATTCATCTTCAAGGCCAGCTTCGACAAGGCCAACCGTTCGTCGGCGCGAAGCTATCGCGGGCCGGGGCTGGAGCAGGGGCTGGAGATGCTGGCCAAGGTCAAGGCCGAGTTCGGCGTGCCGATCTGCACCGACCTGCATGAGATCGAACAGGCCGAGCCCGTCGCCGCGGTCGCCGACCTCGTGCAGATCCCGGCCTTTCTCTGCCGCCAGACCGACCTGGTGAACGCCGCCGCCCGCGCGACCCTGGGCCACCGTGGCCTGCTGCACGTCAAGAAGGGCCAGTTCCTGGCGCCGGAAGACGGCCGCAACATCCTGGGCAAGATCAAGGAAGCCGTCGGCGTCGACATGACCATTCTGTGCGAGCGCGGCGCCGCGTTCGGCTACCACAACCTCATCGTCGACATGCTGGGCATCGAGGTGATGAAGCAACTGGGCGCGCCGGTGACCATCGATGCGACCCACGCGGCGCAGCTTCCAGGCGCGAACCCGGTGACCAATGGCGCCTCGGCCGGCGGGCGGCGCGACGGCGTGCCGATCCTCGCCCGGGCCGCGGTGGCCGCCGGCGCGAACGGCGTCTTCCTGGAATTCCATCCCGATCCGGAACGCGCGCTCTGCGACGGCCCCAGTTGCCTGCCGCTCAACAGCGCGGAAGGCCTGCTCGCGTCGCTAAAAAAGGTCCACGCGGAGGTGCAGGACGCCTAAGCCGCGCGCCCACGTTCAACGATGGGCGATCAAACGGAGATGGGGCGGGGCGCCGGGCGCGGCGGCGGCCTGGCCCTCCAGCGCTGGCGTGTAGCAGTGCAGTTCCCGAGGCGCGGTCTCGGCCATCACGATCGCCACGCGGCCGCGCGCGGCGTCCGATCTGGCCGAGCGGCAGGCCTGGTCTATCGCTTCGGCGGGATCGGCGAACGGCCCGGTGCTGGTCTCGCCGTGCTGGATGCGCCAGCCGCCGCGGATCGAGACGATCCGATATTTGCTCGCCCTATCAGCGGGCTGGTCGACCATGTTCATGCGGCGCGCCTGTAAGCCGGATCCGCGCGTCGGCGCGCGACGTGCAGTTCGCGGTGATGGCCGCGCAGGCAGCGCTCGACCTGATAACCCGACCGGGCCAGCAGTTCGCGCGCCGGATCCGAGCCGTCAGGCGCGGCATCATCCGGTATCGGGGTCT
This sequence comes from Caulobacteraceae bacterium, assembly GCA_036272715.1. GTDB lineage: Bacteria > Pseudomonadota > Alphaproteobacteria > Caulobacterales > Caulobacteraceae > Poindextera. Next base: position 5,176 of record DATAYD010000048.1, read on the forward strand.
GGACGATCAGCACGCCGCCCACACGGGGCCGCGGGCCAAACCGCAGCATGGCCGACAGCGCGTCCAGGTCGCAGGTCTGGGGCGCCAGGACCAGGTCGCCGTCATCGGACGAGGACGGGCCTTCGCGCACATAGCCGACCTGTTCGTAGCCGTGCCGGCAAAACCATAACAGCGCCGCCAGGCCGGCGCGTCCGGTGACCCGGATGATGCTGGATTTTCCAAGGCCCGCGAACCGCAACAGGTCGGCGAAAGCCTCGATTGCCGGCTGCGCCGGCGGTTCAGGTTCAGGCGGCAAGATCGGCGCATCCCATAAGCGGCCGCACATCGAGGCCGAAGCCCCATGGCCGATGACGAAGCGCACCTTGGCCCAGGAGCGCGTAAAGGATCGATACGCCCGTTCTTTGACCGCATAAGCGGCACATAAACGCTCATGACGGATAGGCCGGGGATCGTTGACGGCCTACGACAACTAAACTAAGTTTATTGAACTAAGTCTATATGGTGGCTTGTATGCGGACCTTCAACATTCACGAGGCTAAGACTCACCTATCGCGGCTGGTCGACCTAGCCGCGAAAGGGGAGCCCTTTGTTATCGCCAAGGCGGGGAAGCCCTTGGTCAAGGTCGTCGCCCTGGATGCGCCCAATGTTTCAGAGATCAAACGGCTGGGTTTCATGGTCGGGCAGATCGAAACGCCGGACGATTTCGACCGCATGGGCGAGGGTGAAATCGAGCGGGTGTTCGGGGGCGGCGCTTGAAACTGTTGCTCGACACCCACCTATTACTCTGGGCGGCCGGAAATCCAGACCGACTGTCGGCGGACGTCCAGGCCTTGTTGAACGCCCCTGAAACCGAGCCGCACTTCAGCGTCGCCAGTATTTGGGAAATCGCTATCAAGCGCGGACTGGGCCGCGATGATTTTAAGGTCGAACCGCGACTGCTGCGACGCGGTCTGCTCGATAACGGCTACAACGAGCTCAACATCGTCAGCGAGCACGCCGTCGCCGTGGATGGATTACCTGGAATCCATAAAGATCCGTTCGATCGTCTACTGGTCGCTCAAGCGATGGTCGAAGGCATAACCTTGCTGACATCGGATGCCATCGTTTCCCAATATGGCGGCCAAATTCGCATGATCTGATTCCCGAGGTATTTCCGATAATCTATCTTAGACGCAAGTTGCATTTCCTGCCGGGCTTCATGGCCGACTACAACGCCCGCTTCGCCAAGGCCCCGTTCAACGACAAAGACCTGCACCGGCCCATGTCACCGCGAGATCGCCTGGACTACGACAACATCCTTTTCATGATTGAACCATCCGAGTTCGCCCAACGCGCCATCGGCCAGCGGGTCGAGGTCGTGGACTTCCCCGACGGGCGTTTGGAGGTCCGCTACAAGGGCCGCAGCATGCCCTACCGCACCTTCGACAGGCTGCGGCGCGTCACCGAGACGGCGGTGCTCGAGAACAAGCGCCTCGGCGGCCTCCTTACCCTGATCCGCCAGAGCCAACAGTCGGAGCCGCCGGGCATGCGCACCAGCAGGGGGCCGAAGCGGCGCGATCAGGCCGGCCATATGTTCAGTGTCGGCTGATTGCCCAGTTTACAGAGGCCTCCGCTCGCTCACCCTGGGTGAGCCCATTCCGCCGCCTTCAAACCTGAGGCAATCTCGTCTGCCCCGTTATCGACGTGGCGACTATGGGGCGATGGCGTCCTTCGATAGGAGCGGCTTGAGCTCTGACCACGGAACGGTGACCGGTTGAGGCGTGCATGCGTAGCAGCCGCCCTCATAGGAACCGAACGCGACCTCCAAACCGTCTTTCGTCAAAAGCCACCGATCTGGCTGAACAAAATCGCTTTCGAGCTGTTGCTTGACGTCCGGCTGATTCTCCGGCGGGCTCCATCCCGCTTGGGTAAGCGCCGTCCAAAAGCGTGCCTTCAGGGTGGTCTTCCAGCTTTCGCCGGGACCAAACAGATCTTGCGAAACCAAAGGCCTTAAACTAGGCGACAACACGGTGTTATTTGACTTAACGCCTCCAAATCCGTGCGGAGTCCCGTGACAATAGATTGAGTTACTCCATTCCACGCTTATCAAACGCGCATTTGCGTAACCGACGTTATAATCGACGTCATAGTCGCCAGGGCCACAATCACCATCTTTTTGCAGGCCATGCACGTTCGCCTGGTTCCACGCTCTCAGTTCTGCTGAGTTCGCATTGTCGATGTGGGGATATGCGGTGTGCTCTATATAAAATCCTGTTGCCGATCCGGTCTCATCGCCGGAAGGCTGCGTCGCGTATAAATCTATTCTGTTAAATACATAGGGACCTAATTTTTCAGCCACCTTCTGAAGCTGGCTGATGCGTTCGTTGTATTGACGAGTGAGGCAAAACTTCCTGCTCAGCCAAGGCTTGTTCTCCGGGCCATCTTGGGCACACACAGTGCCAACGAAACGAAGCCAGCTTCTCTCCGATTCTTGAAGAAGCTGTGCGCCTTGAGGGGTCAGAAGCGCCTGCCTTTCGCGGTAGAGACGTCCCAGTTGGCCATCCAGAGCAGACAGCGTGGCGTCTGCGCAAATGGCTTTCTCCTGGGTTGATATTGCGTGCGCGCAATTGAAACTGGCGCCGGTCGGATTGCGTCGGGAAGCACCGGATGCCTGCATTTCGGCCCCGTGTGCTGGGGCCCAGGCAACAATAAAGGCAACCAGCATTACTTGGGGCAGCACTTTCGACATTAAAATCCGCATGGAGCCGCCCCATCGCGCCGCGTTGGCAACTTGAGGTGGAACACGACGCTCAAAGTGGGTCAATGAGGTTCGCTTAGGGAAGCCCTCTGTCCCTCGGACCCCGTCTCAAGCGCTCGCTGGCCGCAAGTGCTACGTGCCTCGCGCGCCTGACGGCGCACTCGGAAAACAAAGACGCAGCTTCAACGGCGGTGCGGAGGGCAGCGGTCGGGCTCTGCGCGGTGTAAGGGCTCCGCGCCCGCCCGCTCCCCTCACCTACCCCCTGGTGACATTTCTATCTGGCGCCCAGCGCGACATCTCTAACCGGCGTAGACAGCATTTCATGAGCGACAAGGAGCTGTCTCGGTTGGAGATCCTTCGCGATCTTGGCGGCGGACGCCTTACCACCTCGGCGGCAGCGGAGCTGCTTGGTCTGGAGCGCCGGCAGGTCCAGCGCCTGGCCAAGGCGTACCAAGAACAAGGCGCGACAGCGCTGGTCTCCAAGAAGCGTGGTCGGCCGAGCAACCGTCAGGCGCCGACCGGTCTCAAGGAACAAGCGCTGGAGCTGATCCGCACGAAGTACACGGACTTCGGTCCGACGCTGGCCGCTGGGAAGCTGCGCGAGGTCCATGGCATCGTCGTCGGCCGCGAGACGCTGCGGCTTTGGATGCTCGACGCAGGCCTCTGGGCGGATCGCGTGAAGCGCCGCGGCCGGGT
>DATAYD010000049.1:0-18960 GCA_036272715.1 Caulobacteraceae bacterium
CATGGAGGTTTTGACGGTTTGGCGGGAGTTGTCCGAAAGCCCTCCCCCTCGATGGGGGAGGGTTGGGTGGGGGTGCGGAAGCGGATGCTGACAAAAGGGCCACCCGAGACGCCTCTCGCGTCTTTCGCCCCAACCGCGTGCGTTCACCCCCATCCCTGCCCTTCCCCCATCGAGGGGGAAGGGTTCCTTCGCCAATGAGGGTTGAACCATCCCGTTAGAGCCTCTGTGCAAAGCTGTTAGATCACGATGGTTTTGAATCAATCCAAGATCATCATGATCGATTCCAAACGTTTAGATCAGCTCCACATCGACATGATGCCGGGCCTTCACGAGGTCGTAGCGCGCCGGGGTGGCGGGCGGCGGCATGTCGATCATCCGCTGCACCGCGTGGCGCGCGCGCGCGGCCATGCCGGCCTCGATGGTGATCTCGTAGCGGTCGTGCAGCAGCGCCTCGTGGATGTTTTCCAGGCTGATGCGCTTCATGTGCGGGCAGAGGTTGCAGGGCCGAATGAATTCGGTTTCCGGCGCGTCGCAGGCGACATTGTCGGCCATCGAGCATTCGGTGATCAGCACCACCTGCGCCGGCTTGCGCTTCATCACATAGTCGCTCATCGCGGCGGTCGAGCCGGCGAAGTCGGACACCTCCAGGACCTCCGTCGGGCATTCCGGATGGGCCAGGATCTCCGCGTTCGGATAGGCGGCGCGCAGCTCCAGGATGTCGTCCCGGTCGAAGCGTTCGTGCACCTCGCAGCGGCCCTGCCAGGCGACGATCTTCACATCGGTCTGGCGCGCCACATTGCGGGCCAGGAACTCGTCGGGGATCAGGATGACCCGGTCCACGCCCCATTCGCGGGCGGCGTGCTCGACCACTTGGACCGCGTTGGCGCTGGTGCAGCAGATGTCGATCTCGGCCTTAACCTCGGCGTTGGTGTTGATGTAGGCGACGATCGGCAGGTTCGGGAAACGCTGGCGGATCAACCGCACGTCCGCGCCCGTGATCGACGAGGCCAGCGAGCAGCCGGCGTTCAGGTCGGGAATCAGCACGCGTTTGTCGGGGCAGATCACCTTGGACGTCTCGGCCATGAACTTCACGCCCGCCTGGACGATCACCGCCGCGTCGGAGCGCGCGGCCTCGCGCGCCAGGCCCAGGCTGTCGCCGACGAAATCGCCGACCCCGTGGAAGATTTCCGGCGTCATGTAGTTGTGCGCCAGGATCACCGCGTTCTTCCGCCGCTTCAGATCGTTGATCGCGGCGATCAGGGGCGCGTTCAGGCGCCATTCCAGCGGCGTGACGCGGCTCTTGACCCGTTCCCATATGGGCTGGGTCGCGGCCTCGACGGCCGGGGTGAAGGCGAGAGGCGAAGATCCGTCGGCCATGCGTTCCTCTTATGCTCACTTTGAGCATTTATAGGGCCTGCAAAAGCGCCGAAGTGGATTTCAGATCCCCGGCGCGTTTCCCCCTTATGCTGTAACTGAGCATAAGTCGTTAATCCATATAAGCTCATCAATCCGGAAAGAAAAGGGCTTGAAGGGCAGGGTCGATCACGATTGTGCGTTCCCGGAGCTTTCCCCAAGGGGAGCTCCAAACGCCCGCATGGCGCGTGCTCCTCCAACAAATCATCTCGAAAATGCTTGGGATTGATCATTGTCGACCCTATTTGCGCCATCAGTGGGTGAGAGGGGCGGTCCATGACCCGTTTTCGTGGAATGACGGACGGCGCGCGCCCGGATGTTGCGCGCCCGGCCGCGAAGGGCTGAGGCGCGCTCGGTTTGGCGATATTCGATCATGCTCTTCTCCGCCGTGTCGGCGCGGGCGTGGCCGCCGCCGGGCTGGCGCTGGCGGTCAGCTTGGGCCTGGCCGGGCTGGCGCGTCCGGGCCCCTCGCCCGTCCATGTGGCGCCGCTCCAGATCACGGACCTGTCCGACGACGCGTTGAAACACGAACTGCGCGGCATGGACCCGGCCGAGCAGGCCTTGGCGTTGCGCCTCGATCCCGTCGCCCATCGGCGGCTGCGGGATCGGCCCATCGGTTGGGCGCGGTTTGACATCGCCGGCGCGCCCGGGCTCGACCTGCCGGCCCTGACCTCGGACGACGCTCGGCGCGTCAACGCCCTGATCCCGGTCAGCGTCTCGGCCGAACCCTCGGCGCGGCCCTTCATCCTGCACGCCTCCACCGAAGACCGCTCGCGCGCCGAACAATGCCTGACCCAGGCCATCTATTATGAGGCGGGCTTCGAGCCGGCGCAGGGCCGCGCGGCGGTGGCCCAGATCGTCCTCAACCGGCTGCGCCATCCGGCCTTTCCCAAATCGGTCTGCGGCGTGGTGTTCCAGGGCGCGCAATTGCCGACCGGTTGCCAGTTCTCCTTCACCTGCGACGGCTCCTTGAACCGTACCCCCGCGGCCGACGCCTGGGCTCAGGCCAGGACGATCGCGCGCCGGGCGCTGAACGGGTACGTGGTCCCCGCGGTCGGCGAGGCGACCCACTATCACGCCGACTATGTGCTGCCCTATTGGAGCGCCAGCCTGGTCAAGATCACTCAGATCGGGGCGCATATCTTCTATCGCTGGAGCGGCCCGGACGGCGCGCCGTCGGCCTTCGCTGGCCGCTATGCCGGCGGCGAGGCCCAGGTCGCGACGGTTCTGGCCGACGCCGGGCCGCAGATCGCCCTGAACCAGGCCCTGGCCACGGGTCAGGAGCGCACCGTGACCCTGGGCGCCGGCGGCGAGGCGCGGACCTACAGGGTCGCCGATCCGAACGCCGCGAATGGGGTGCGCATGCGTGTCGCGGGCGTCATCTATCCCTCCCGCCGCCAGCCGACGCCGGAAGAGGTCGCGCGAATCAACGCCGCGTTGCCGCCCTTGAACGACAACGCCGCGCCAGCGGCCGCTCCCGCGCCGCCGGTTGCGCCCGCGCCCGATCCCCAGCCCTGATCGGCTCGGCGGCCGCTCCGCCTCACCAGGTCCCGATGGTCTTGGCTTCGGCGTGGGTGATCGGGTGGTGGGCGGCCTTGTGGTCGACCTCGGCCAGGAACCGCACGGCTTCCAGCGCGGCCATGCAGCCCATGCCCGCGGCCGTGACCGCCTGGCGGTAGACATCGTCGGTGACATCGCCGGCCGCCCAGACGCCGGGGATGGCCGTCGCGGTCGTGCCGGCCTTGACCTTCAGATAGCCCAGGGAGTCCATCTCCAACTGGCCCTTGAACAGTTCGGAGGAGGGGGCGTGGCCGATGGCGACGAAGAAGCCATCGCAGGCGATGTCCGAGACCTCGCCGGTCTTGAGGTTCTTCAGCCGGGCGCCGGTTACGCTGAGCGGGTCTTCGCTCCCGACCACCGCTTCGACGGCCGTGTCCCAGATCACATCGATCTTCGGGTGGGCGAACAGGCGCGCCTGCAGGATCGCCTCGGCCCGCAGTTCGCCGCGGCGATGGATCAGGGTGATCTTGGAGGCGAAATTGGTCAGGTACAGCGCTTCCTCGACCGCCGTATTGCCGCCGCCGACCACCACGACCGCCTTGCCGCGATAGAAGAAGCCGTCGCAGGTGGCGCAGGCCGAGACGCCATGGCCCTGGAAGGTCTGTTCGGACTCCAGGCCCAGCCATTTGGCCTGCGCGCCAGTGGAGATGATCACCGTCTCGGCCAGGTATTCCGCGCCGGAGTCGCAGGTCAGCCGGAACGGGCGCGACCACAGGTCGGCGGAGACGACGATGTCGTCGATGCATTCGGCGCCGACATGCATGGCCTGGGCGCGCATCTGGTCCATCAGCCAAGGCCCCTGGATCACGTCGGCGAAGCCCGGATAGTTCTCGACGTCGGTGGTGATCATCAACTGGCCGCCCGGCTGCAGGCCGGCGATCAGGACCGGCTGCAACAGCGCGCGCGCGGCGTAGACCGCGGCGGTGTAGCCGGCGGGGCCGGAACCGATGATGGCGCAGCGAACGGAGCGAGGCTCATTGACGGACATGGAGTAATCTTTCGCGAAGGATGGGCGTAGCTTGGCGGCTCGGGGACACTATGTAGCGATGATTCAGGCGACCGCGACTCCGAACGAGACCGGCGAAGGGCCACGGGTCCTGTTTTTCGCCGATGCCGGCCCCACGGTGGGCGGCGGGCACGTGATGCGCTGCCTGACCCTGGCCCAGGCGCTGCGGGCCAGGGGCGCGGCGTGCGGCTTCATCGCCACGGCGGCGGCCGGCGGCGTGCTGGACGCCTTCGCCGGGGAGGGCGTCGAACGGGTCGGCGCGTCGGGCGACAGCGCCGAGGCGATCGCCGCGGCCGCGCGGCGCTGGCTGGCCGACGCGGTGGTGGTCGACCACTACGGCTTCGAACGCGGCCACGAGGCGCGGCTGCGGGCCGCCGGCGCCCTGCTGATGGTGCTGGATGACCTGAAGCGCGGTCACGACTGCGACCTGTTGCTGGACTCCAATATCGGGCGCGCGGCGGCGGACTATCCGGGGCTGGACGCCCTGACCGGCCCCGCCTTCGCCCTGGTGCGGCCGGCCTTCGCCGAGCGCCGTCCGGCCGCCCTGGCGCGGCGGGCGCGGGCCGGGCCGCCCAGGCGGATCCTCGTCTCGCTCGGCCTCACCGACCTTGGCGCCGTCACCGCGCGGGTGGTGGAGGCGATCCTGCCCGACCTGGGCGACGCCCGCCTGGAGGTGGTCCTGGGCGGGGCCGCGCCGAGCCAGGGCCGGCTCGCGGCGCTGGCGGCGCGCGACGGCCGCGTCCGGCTGCACGTCAACGCCCAGGACATGCCGGCCCTGACCGCCGAGGCCGACCTGGCCATCGGCGCCGGCGGCTCCAGCACCTGGGAGCGCTGCTGCCTGGGCCTGCCGACCCTGCTGATCGTGCTCGCCGACAACCAGCGGCCCAACGCCCAGGCGCTGGAAGCCGCCGGCGCGGCGCTGACGCTCGAGGCGGGCGCGGCGGGGTTCGAGGACACGCTGCGCGCCCTGCTGCGCCGCCTGCGCGAAGACGCGGGCCCGCGCCGCCGGATGAGCAAGGCCGCCGCCGCGCTCTGCGACGGCCGGGGCGCCGACACGGTCGCCCTCCGGCTGCTGGCGACGATCGGATCGCGCGAAACGCCGTATCGGTAAGGCGACGCCCCTACCACCGCTGCACAGGGGCCACGCCCAGATCAAGACCACCGCCATCTACGCCGACGCCTCGGGACCCGAGGAGCGCGGGTTTGCGGAGCTTTTCTGGCGCGATGCGCCGTAAGCCTGATGACACAGGCCATTCGCCTTGGGTGTCGCCAGTGTTCGCTTTACCATCGACGCCCTGATCGCCGACGACGCTGGAATAGAAGGTCGGACCCTCGCGGATATTAGCTTTGCCTTGGCGGCCGCCCATGGCAAAGCTCGGTTAACGGCCTAAATCTCATGGCCTCGGGAACCCCGAGCTTGGCTCGGTTGTTCCGAAGGTTGCACCGCCTCGCCTGTCCGGCGCGGCGTAAGCCCGGGTGCGGCGTAAGGTCCGCGAGGGACCGGTGGACGGGCAAAGCCACAGTTTGGCCCCGTTACGGCCGTCCTGACGGGCGAGGGTAGGACGGACGAACGGTGGCCGATGACGGGTCGCCCCGATTTGTTGGCCGCCCCGGTTTGTTGAGGGTGTCGGCCCTCGCGCGTGACGGAGTGGCCATGCTCGGTATTGTTTGGGAGCGTCTCGGACCCGACCTCGACAAACCCGAAGACCGTCCCCAGCGTCGCCGCGCCAAAGGCCGGCGTGACGCGGCCGCCGCGGCGCGGGCGGTGGAAAACCTGAAGGCGACAACCCTGCGGATGATCCGCGCCAAGCCGGTGGTGATCAAGCCGGCGGACGCCTTCTTCCATTCGACGCCCGGCCTCGCGCCGCTGGACATGCCGGTTCAGGATCTGCACACCGCCGAAGCCGCGGCGCCGACCGCCGAACCCGCCATGGCCTGGCGACGCGCGTTCGTGTTGCTCGGGGGCGGCGCCTTGGCCGCGCTGGCGGGCGTGATCGGGTTCCAGGCGCTCCGCGCCGGCGGCATTACCGGTCTGGAGGCGCTGATCATCGCGCTCTCCGTCATCCTGATGGCCTGGATCGGTTTCAGCTTCTTTTCCGCCGTGGCCGGCTTCGTTCTGGTCTGGCGCGATCAGCGCGGGGACGCGGCGATGTCCGCCGCGCCAGCCGTCGCGACGGGCCGCACGGCCATCCTGATGCCGGTCTATAACGAGGACCCTGGCCGGGTGATGAGCGCGATCGAGGCCATGGGCGAGGACCTGGTCCGCCTGGGTCAGGCCGACAGGTTCGACGTCTTCATCCTGAGCGACACCCAGGATGGCGAGGTCGGCAAGGCCGAGGCGTCCGGATTCCTGAAGCTGCGCCTGCGGTTGGGCGACTCCATCGCCGTCTATTACCGACGGCGACGGAAGAACATCGACCGCAAGTCCGGCAATCTGGCCGACTGGGTGCGGCGGTTCGGCGACGCCTACGACTATATGCTGGTGCTGGACGCCGACAGCCTGATGTCGGCGGATACCATGGTCGGCCTCGCGGCGGGCATGGACCGGGACCCGAAACTCGGTCTGCTGCAGACCTCGCCGACCATCATCAACGCCGAAACCCCGTTCGCGCGGCTGCAGCAGTTCGCCTGCCGCCTCTATGGGCCGATGTTCTCGCGCGGCCAGGACTGGTGGTCGGGCGCCGAGGGCAATTATTGGGGCCACAACGCCATCATCCGGGTAAAGGCTTTCGCCGAAAGCGCGGGGCTGCCGCACCTGTCGGGACCGAAGCCGTTCGGCGGTCACATCCTCAGCCATGATTTCGTCGAGGCGGCGCTGCTGCGTCGCCGCGGCTGGGCGGTGCGCATGACCACCACGCTGGACGGCAGCTATGAGGAAACCCCGCCGACCTTGCTCGATATGGCGGTGCGCGACCGGCGCTGGTGCCAGGGCAATTTGCAGCACGTCCGCCTGCTGGGCGCGGCGGGCCTGCACTGGGTCAGCCGGCTGCACCTGGCGCGCGGGGTGCTGTCCTACCTGACGCCGGGTCTGTGGCTGCTGCTTTTGATCTGCGGCGTGATCGTGTGGCCGCACGAAAACCTGCGGGGCGCGGCGCGGCTGGATGTCGTGGTCCTGTTCGAGCTCAGCCTGGCGCTGCTGCTGGCGCCCAAGCTGATGAGCCTGTTCCTCACCCTGAAGCAAAAACGCCTTCGGGTCGGTTTCGGCGGCGCGTCGCGTCTGGTGCTGGGCGTCCTGGGCGAGATCCTGCTCTGGGCCCTGGCCGCGCCGGTGCTGATGGTGATGCAATGCGTCGCGGTCGTCGAGGTGCTGATCGGCCGCGACAGCGGTTGGGCGACCCAGCGCCGCGAAGGCGCGGATCTCAGCCCGCGCGAGGCCTGGCGCGCCCACCGCGGCCATGTCGCCCTCGGCGTCCTGGCGGCGCTGGCGGCGTTCCTGGCCGACCGCTACGTGCTGATGTGGACCAGCCCGGTGCTGCTGGGCCTTTCGCTGTCGTCCTTCCTGTCGTTGCACACCTCGCGCGTCAGGGGCGGGGCGGGCGGCAAGCGGATGTTCCTGATCCCGGAGGAGGTCAACCCGCCGCCAGTGATCGAGCGCGCGGCCGAGCTTCGCCAGCGCTATGCGGACCAGGCGGAGAACCGTCGCCGGATCGACGCGATGCTGCGCGCCCCGGTGCCGGTCTATGATTTCGAAAAGGCCCCGGTGCAGGCGTCCACGCGGTCGGAAGAACTCGAAGCGGCTTAGCTTCGACACGGCCCCCTTCGACAAGCTCAGGATGACGACCGTTTTGGGATGCCCCAAACCCTCGTCATGCGGAGTAGTGACCGGAGGTCAGGTGGCGAAGGACGCACTCAGCCGCGCCGTCGAGGGCGCGTCCAGGCCCTGGTCTCGTTCAGGCCGCCCGCAGGCCGGCCACCCAAGTCTCGATCACCGGCAGGATCTGCTCCGCCGGCTGGAAGCCGCTGGTGATCAGGCCGAAGGTTCCATCGGTGTTGGGGCCGGCGATCAGGGTTGGGAAACCCTTGACCCCCGCGCGCTGGGACGTGCCGTAGTCGCGCCAGGTCTCGTGTTTCAGGTCCTCGGCGTCCAGGCTGGCCAGGAAGTCGTCGCGGTCCAACCCGAACTCGGCGGCCAGATCGGCCAGCACCTGGAATTTGGTGATGTCCCGGTTCTCCGCATAGAAGGCCCGCTGGGCGCGGTGCAGATAGGCCAGCGTCAGCTCCGGGCGCCGGCGCCGCGCCAGCACCGTGGCGCGCGCCGCCGGGTCGGTGTCGTAGACGAAGCCCTGGCGGTCGAAGAAGGCGAAGTCGAACGGCTGGCCCGAGGCTTCCCGCACATGCTCCCAATGGGTGCGGGTCGAGGCCTTGGCCTGCTCGGTCATCGACTGGTCGGTTCCGGGCCTGAGCCCGCCCAGGACCAGGCGGATCGGCAGGGCCTCGCCATAGGCGGCGTGCAGCCGCTCGATCACCGGCGCAAAGCCCCAGCACCAGGAGCACATCGGGTCGGCGAAATAAATGAAGTGCAGGCCTTCCATCGAATGTCCTTTCCTTGGCGCGATAGGTCGGGGACGCTTGACGGCGCGGCCCAGGACCCGTTGATGGCCGAAACGGAGCGGTGTCGAGACTCCGCTGGGGACGCGGACAAAGGTGGCGCCGATGCTGGAAGGCTTCAAGGTTGTTGAATTGGCGAGCAACATCGCCGCGCCGGGGGCGGCCGGCATGCTGGCCGAGTGGGGCGCCGAGGTCATCAAGATCGAGCACCCTAGCGGCGATCCGCAACGCTATGGCTTTGAAGACCTGACGCCCGACGGCGAAAGTCCGATCTTCCAGCTCGACAACCGCGGCAAGCGTTCGGTGGTGCTCGACATCTCCAAGCCCGAGGGCCGCGAGGCGCTGCTTCGGATGCTCAAGGACGCCGACGTGTTCCTGACCAACCGACGGCCGCGCATGCTGAAGAAGTCGGGGATCGACTGGGACAGCCTGCACGCCCTGAACCCCCGCCTGATCTATGCCAGCGTGACCGGCTATGGCCTCGAAGGCGCCGAGGCCGACCTGCCGGGCTATGACGTCACCGCCTATTGGTCGCGCGCCGGCGTGGCCTCGATCATGATTCCCAAGGGCGAGGAGCCGTTCGCCCTGCGCACCGGCATCGGCGACCATACCTGCTCGCTGGCCACGGTCAGCGCCATCATGACGGCGGCCTATGAGCGCGAGCGGACCGGGGTAGGCCGGCTGGTCGAGACCTCGCTGATCCGCTCGGGGGTCTATGCGGTGGGATCGGACCTCTCGATCCAGATGCGGCTGAAACGGCTGTCCTCGACGCGGCCGCGGAAAACGGCGATGCAGCCCCTGACCAATTTCTACAAGTCCGCCGAGGGGCGCTGGGTCTGCATGATGCCAAAGGACCCGCGCGTCGACTGGCCGAAGATCGCCGCGGCGGCCGGGCGGCCCGATTTGATCGAGGATCCGCGCTTCATGTCCGATCGGGCGCAGCGAGACAATACCCCCGAACTGATCGAGATACTGGACGCCGCGTTCGGCGCGCTGCCCTATGCGGAAATGGCGCGGCGGTTCACCGAGGCGGACCTGGTCTGGGCGCCGGTCCAGCGCCCGGCCCAACTGCTGGAAGACCCACAGGCCAAGGCGGCCGGCTGTTTCGTCGAGACTCCGGACGGCCAGGGCGGCTATTTCCCGGCGCCGGCCGTTCCGGTGCGCTTTCCGGGCGCGGAAGACGGCCCCAAGGGACCGTCGCCGGCGCTTGGTCAGCATACGGCTGAAGTTTTGGCCGAGCTGGGCTTCGACGAGGCCGAGATCGCGGCGATGCGGACGGCGGGGGCGGTGGGGTAGCGGGCCGCTTCGGACGCCTCACCACAGCCGGCTCACGCCATAGGCGTCGAAAGGGAGTTCGTTCGAGACGAGCACCAGGTTCTCCAGCATCGCCTGGGCGATCAGCATCCGGTCGAACGGGTCGCGATGCGGGCCGGGCAGGGCGCCGGCGACCTGGCCATGACGCAGGCTGATCGAGAGCTCGGTGAAACCCTGGTCCGTGATCGCGCCTGCTATATCCGGTACGATCGCCGCCGCGCCGGGCAGTTTGCCGAGGCGATGTTTGGTCGTGATTTCCCAAGCGGACGCGGCGCTGACCATCACCTCGGCGCCGTCGTCGGCGATCGCCGACCGCGCGGCGGCCGAGAGTTGGTCGTCGCCGCCCAACCACCACAGCAGGACGTGGGTGTCCAGCAGCAGCCGCACGTTACGTTTCCCAGGGCGCCAATTCCTCGGGCGGCAAGGAATCGAAGAATTCCGGCCCGACATGGATCTTCCCGCGCAGGACGCCGAACCGGCGCTTGGTCGCCGGTGGTTGCAACGGTACGAGCTTGGCGACCGGCTGTTTGCCGCGCGCCAGGATGATCTCCTCGCCAGCTTCGACCCGCGCGAGGAGTTGAGACAGGGTGGTCTTCGCGGTGTGGATGGTGACGGCCGTCATGGCGTTTCTCTTGGCTAGACTAACTTAGCTTAGCTAAGAAATGCAGCCTGGTCCAGGCCGCGGCGCCGATACTCACTTGCCTTAGCCGCGGACCGTCATCCCGGATCGGCCTTTCAGGTCATCCGGGATGACGCCAATGACGCGCTAGAAAATCTCGAACAGCCCCGCCGCGCCCATGCCGCCGCCGACGCACATGGTGACGACGCCGTACTTGGCGCCGCGGCGCTTGCCTTCATGCAGGATGTGGCCGGTCGCGCGGGCGCCGGTCATGCCGTAGGGGTGGCCGATCGAAATCGCGCCGCCGGAGACATTGTATTTCTCCGGATCGATGCCGAGTTCATCGCGGCAATAGAGGCATTGTGAGGCGAAGGCCTCGTTCAGCTCCCACAGGTCGATGTCGTCGATCTTCAGGCCGTTGCGGGCCAGGAGTTTCGGGATCGCGAACACCGGGCCGATGCCCATCTCCTCGGGCCCGCAGCCGGCGACGGCCATGCCGCGATAGGCGCCCAGCGGGGTCAGGCCCAGGCGCGCGGCTTCCTTGGCTTCCATCAGCACCACGGCGGCGGCGCCGTCGGAGAGCTGGCTGGCGTTGCCGGCGGTGACGTACTTGCCTTCCTTGATGAACAGGCCGCCCTTGAACACGGGAGCCAGTTTCCGCAGGTCGGCCAGGGTGGTCTGGGGCCGGTTGCCTTCGTCGAGGGTGAGGGTGACTTCCTTTTCGGAGAACTCGCCGGTCTCCTTGTTCTGCACCAGCATGGTCGAGGTCAGCGGCGCGATCTCGGCGGTGAAGCGGCCTTCGGACTGGGCCTGGGCGGTGCGCTGCTGCGAGAGCAGGGCGTATTCGTCCTGATATTCGCGGCTGACATTGTAGCGTTCGGCGACGATCTCGGCGGTCTCGATCATTGAGGTGTGGATTTCCGGCACGTGCTCGTCGAGCCACTTATCGGAGGTCCGATAGCGGTTGATCTTGTCGTTCTGGACCAGGCTGATGCTTTCCAGCCCGCCGCCGACGGCGACATCGGCGCCGTCATTGAGGATGTATTTGGCGGCCGTGGCGATGCCCATCAGGCCGGACGAGCACTGGCGGTCCAGGCTCATGCCCGAGACGGTGTTGGGCAGGCCGGCGCGCAGGGCGGCGCGGCGGGCGATGTTGTTCCCGCTCGATCCTTGCTGCAGGGCCGCGCCCATCACCACGTCATCGACGGTGGCCGGGTCGATGCCGGCGCGCTCGATGGCGGCCTTGATCACGTGGCCGCCCAGTTCCGCGGCGGAGGTGTTGTTGAAGGCGCCGCGATGGGCCTTGCCGATCGGCGTGCGGGCGGTGGAAACGATGACGGCTTCGCGTGACATGATGGCTCCTGACGTTACGGGAGGGGTTGGGGCAGGAAAGGCCGGGTCCTCTGAAGTCGGGACTTGGCGCTCCTGGAGGGTCTTTTAAAGGTCGCGGAAGTGCTTGCCTTCGGCGACCAGCTTTTCCAGCCGCGGCGCGGGCTTGAACGCATCGCCCATGGCGCCCTGGAATTCCTTCATCTTGGCCAGCACCTTGTCCGGCCCGATCAGGTCGCCATAGAACATCGGGCCGCCGCGATAGACCGGCCAGCCATAGCCGTTCTGCCAGACGACATCGATGTCGGAGGCGCGGATGGCCTTGCCTTCCTCGAGGATCTTCACGCCCTCATTGATCATCGGATAGATGCAGCGCTCCAGGATCTCCTCGTCGCTGATCTTGCGCGGGTTCGCGCCGGACTTGACGATGAAGTCGTGGATGATCTTCTCGGTGACCGGCGAGGGGTGGGCGACCCGGTTTTCGTCGTAATCGTAGTAGCCCGCGCCGGTCTTCTGGCCGCGACGGTCCATCTCGCAGAGCACGTCGCGGAGGGTCTCGCCCTTGGACTTTTCCTTGACCCAGCCGACGTCGAGGCCGGCCAGGTCGCTCATGGCGAACGGTCCCATCGGGAAGCCGAAGTCGTAGAGCACCCGGTCGACGTCCCAGGGCATGGCGCCTTCCAGCACCAGTTTCTGGGCCTCGCGCTGGCGTTGGGCGAGGATGCGGTTGCCGACGAAGCCGGGGCAGACGCCGACCAGGGCGGCGATCTTGCCGATCTTCTTGGCCAGCTTCATCGAGGTGTTGATCACTTCTTTCGAGGTGTGGTCCGCGCGCACGACTTCCAGCAGCTTCATGACATTGGCCGGCGAGAAGAAGTGCAGGCCGATCACCGCTTCCGGCCGCTTGGTCACCGAGGCGATCTCGTCGATGTTCAGGCCCGAGGTGTTGGTGGCCAGGATCGCGCCGGGTTTGCAGATGGCGTCGAGCTTTTCGAAGATGTCCTTCTTGACGTCCATCCGCTCGAACACCGCCTCGATCACGAGGTCGGCGTCCTTGAAATCGTCCATGGTCAGGGAGCCCTTGATCAAGGCCATGCGCTCCTCGACCTGCTGGGCCGTGACGCCGCCGCGCGCGGCCGTGCGCTCATAGTTGGAGCGGATCACCTTCAGGCCGCGCTCCAGCGCCTCCCGCTGGACCTCGACGATGGTCACCGGGATGCCGATATTGGCGAAGTTCATTGCGATGCCGCCGCCCATGGTGCCGGCGCCGATGATGCCGACGCTGTTCACCGGGATCTGGGCGGTATCGTCCGGCACGTCGGGGATCTTCTGGGCCTGGCGCTCGGCGAAGAAGCTGTAGCGCTGGGCCGCCGACTGCGAGCCGCTCATCAGCTCGCCGAACAATTTGCGTTCGACTTTCAAGCCCTCGTCGAAGGGCAGGTTCACCGCCGCCTCGATGCAGCGGATGTTGTATTCAGGGGCCAGGAAGCCGCGGAACTTCCTGGCGTTGGCCTCGCGGAACGCCGCGAAGATCTCCGGATGGGCGCGGTCGGCCTCCATCTTTTCGTTCAGGTCGCGGACCCGCTTCAGCGGGCGGCCCTCGGATAGCACCTTCCCCGCGAAGGCGAGCGCGCCGGCGCGCAGCTTGCCTTCCTCGACCAGTTCGTCGACCAGGCCCATGTCCAGGCACTGTTTCGCCGGAACGTGCTGGCCGCTGGTCATCATCTCCATCGCCTTCTGGGCGCCGACGATGCGCGGCAGGCGCTGGGTGCCGCCGGCGCCGGGGAGGAGGCCCAGGTTCACTTCCGGCAGGCCGCAGCGCGCCGACGGTACGGCGACGCGGTAGTGGCAGGTCAACGCGACTTCCAGGCCGCCGCCGAGGGCGGTGCCGTGGATCGCGGCGATCACCGGCTTGGTGGAACTCTCGAAGGCGTTCTGGACGTCCAGCAGGCTCGCGCCCTTCGCAGCGCCGCCGAATTCGGTGATATCGGCGCCGGCGATGAAGGTGCGGCCTTCACAAATCAGCACGATCGCCTTGACCGCCGGGTCCGCCATGGCCTGACCCACGCCCAGCGCCAGCCCGTCGCGAACCCCCGCCGACAGGGCGTTCACCGGCGGCGAGTTCAGGGTCAGGACGGCGATATCGCCTTCCACGGCAAGGTCGGTGACGGAATTGATCGCGGTCATGGCGTTCCTCGAAATGCCTTTGCGGGCCTGGGCTGTCATCGCCCGTTCGCCCCCAATTCAAACGCTCGTATAGGCCCTGACGGCGCCGCGGGCGTCAATGGCCTGGGTGATCAGGCCGGCGCGAGTCGCACATCCAGGGCTTTGGCGCTCAACGCCATCTGCGTGTCGAAGGTCGCGATCTCCAGTCCGAGGCGTCGCGCGACGGCGATGTGCAGGGCGTCGGGTGCTCGCAGGGGAAGATTAAGCCTGCGCAGGAACAGATCCGCCGCGGCGATATCCGCCCCAGTCACGCCGCAGGCCCTAGTCGCACCCGCGCGCCACAGATCAAAGTTCGACAACGCCGTCTGGGCTTGAGCGAGAGAAAGATCCTTCGTACGGACCCGCAAATTGATCACTGACGCAACTTCCGCGGCGGCGAAGTCGCTGATGACCGGAGACGGCTGGTGGTCGATGACGTAGGTGCGGGCGCGGATGCTCCACACGTCTCGCACTGTGATGGCGACGATGACGCTAGCGTCGAAATAGACGCTCATTATCATCATCTCTCATGCGTTCGACGATGCTGCGTGGATCGTTGTCAGGCGGCTCCGGCCTCACCATCACGCTCCACAGCCAATCCATATCCGTCTTGGTCATCGGCCGGCCGGTTTGTTGACTCATGGCCTTCAATTCGACGACCGGCTGGCCATGGCGCGTGATGACGACCTGTTCGCCCTTCATCGCGCGGTCGACCAGTTCGGAGAGATGGTTTTTCGCTTCGACGATGCTGTGAGCCGACATAGGTAGAAAATAGCTATTTGAAAGCCATTTGTCGAGGCGACGCGTTCGCTGACCTCAACGACGACGATATCTCGAACGGCTGTTTCGCGCTCGACCAGGTAGGGCGCCTGAAGAGCCTTCGCCGTTGGCGGAACATGGACGCGAATTCACATGCCGCGCGTGCAAATTGGGCCCGCGCGGCGTTGCGCCCTCGCGAGTTTTCCCGCCACAGTTCCAGGTCTCGACATCCGCCGTCAGAGCGGAACGACAGTGCGGGAGAAGCTTATGGACGTGACGACGGCGCCCGTTGCGGCGCCACCGCTCGGGCTTCCTGGCAAGCTTTTCTATGGGTTCGGTTCGGTCGCCTATGGGGTGAAGGATTCGAGCATCTCGACCTTTCTCCTGATCTTCTACAATCAGGTCGTCGGCCTGCCGGCTCAATGGGTCGGAGGGGTGCTGATGGCGGCCCTGATCCTGGACGCCTTCCTGGACCCGGTGACCGGCCAGGTGTCGGACCATTGGCGCTCGCGCTGGGGCCGTCGCCACCCGTTCATGTATTTCTCCGCCCTGCCGGTCGCGGCGCTGTTCATCCTGCTCTGGAACCCGCCGGCGGGTTGGTCGCACACCGCGCTGCTGATCTACCTGATGGTCGTGTTCGTGGCGGCGCGCTTCTGCATCACCCTCTACGAGATCCCCAGTTCCGCGCTGGCGGCCGAACTGACCGACCAATATGACGAGCGGACCAAACTGGTCAGTTGGCGCTACCTGTTCGGGGTGCTCGGGGCGGCCGGCGCCACGGTGGGCGCCTATCGGCTGTTCCTAGTCAAGGACGCCGCCCATCCCGTGGCCGTGCTCAACCGCGCGGGTTATGGCCATTTCGCCATCGCCTTCGCCGGGGTGATGGTGCTCTCGATCCTGATCTCCGCCGCCGGCACGCACGGGCGTATCCGGTATCTGCGCCGCCTGGCGCCGCGCGAGCCGCTGAAGCTCGGCGAGACGCTGAATGAGATGAGCGCGAGCCTTTCCAACCGCCCGTTCGTGTTCGTGACCCTGGCGGCGCTGTTCTCCTCGACGGCGGCGGGCGTCACCGCGGGGCTCGGCGTCTATTTCAACTTCTATTTCTGGGGCTTCTCCACCGACCAGGCCTCGATCATCGCCCTGGCCGGGATTCCGCCGCGGTGGTCGCGCTGTTCGTCGCGCCGATGGTTTCGAGCTTGATGGGCAAGCGCGACGCCTGCATCGCCACGGCCGTCGCCTCGGTCTTCTGCGGCAATGCGCCTTATCCCCTGAAACTCGGCGGCATGATGCCGCCGGCCGGCTCCAACGCGCTTCTGGGCGTGATTTTCTGCACCACTCTGGCCACCCTCATCCTGGGGCTGGTGGCGCTGATCCTCTATTCCTCAATGATCGCCGACGTGGTCGAGGACAGCCAACTGGCGACGGGCCGACGCTCCGAGGGGCTGTTCTTCGCCGCCTCCAGCTTCATCCAGAAGGCGGTCTCGGGCATCGGGGTGTTCGCGTCCGGCCTGCTGCTGGCCGTGGCCCAGTTTCCGGCCAACGCCAAGCCGGGCGCGGTCGATCCGGCCATCCTGCGCCATCTCGTGCTGCTCTATGTGCCGATCCAGGGCGTGCTCTATGGGGTCACCCTGTTGCTGTTGAGCCGCTACCGGATCAACCGCGAAAGCCACCAGGCCAACCTGCGCAGGCTCTCCGACGCCGCCGCCGCGGCGGGGGTCTTCGAGCACGGCGCGGAGGTCGGCTAAAGCCTCTCCGGCGCCTTGAAAAAAGCGATCGCCTTGACGCCCCGATCAAGGTGAGCCGGCATCTGGCGCCGGTTCATGGGCCGATCATATTCGTGCTGTGCGGGCTCGCCCTGGTCTTCCTGATGGGTTATCGGATCATCCGAGCCAGCCACCAGGACACCCCGCCGCGCCTCGCCGCCGAGGCCGAGCGGGTCGCGAACGCCGCCGACCAGGCGGTCGACAAGGCGGTCGACAAGGCCAAGGGAAGGACACCGTCATGCGTTATCGCCAGCTTGGATCCAGCGATCTGAAAGTCTCCGAGATCTCGCTGGGATCCTGGCTGACCTACGGCGTCGGCGTCGAGCGCGACAATGCGGTCGCCTGCGTGCGGCGGGCCTTCGAGCTGGGGATCAACTTCATCGACACGGCCAATGTCTATGGCCGGGGCGCGGCCGAGACCGTGCTGGGCGAGGCGCTGGCCGACGCGCCGCGCGACAGCTATGTCCTGGCCACCAAGGTGTTCTTCCCGATGAGCGCCACCGACAAGGGCCTCTCGGCGATCCAGATCGCGAAGCAGCTCGATGACTCGCTGAAGCGGCTCAAGGTCGACTATGTCGATCTCTACCAGTGCCACCGCTATGATCCCGAAACCCCGCTGGAAGAGACCATGGAGGCGCTGAGCCACGCGGTTCGGTCCGGCAAGGTTCGCTATATCGGCTTTTCGGAATGGTCGCCCCAGCAGATCCGGGACGCTTTCGCGCTCTCTGGGCCCGGCGGGACCGGGGTCGAGAAATTCGTCTCCAGCCAGCCGCAATATTCGCTGCTGTGGCGGCGGCCCGAGCAGGAAGTAATCCCGATCAGCGCCGAGAACGGCGTCTCCCAGATTGTCTGGTCGCCCTTGGCCCAGGGCGTCCTGACCGGCAAATACGCGCCAGACGCGGCGCCGGCCGCCGACACGCGGGCGGCCAGCGACAGCATGGGCGGCATGATGCGCGGCTGGATGCGGCCGGAGGTGCTGGAGGCCGTGCGGAAACTGAAGCCGGTGGTCGCCGAGGCCGGCTGCACCATGGGCCAGTTCGCGCTGGCCTGGGTGCTACGCGAACCGAATGTCGCGTCCGCTATCGTCGGCGCCAGCCGGCCGGCCCAACTCGACGAAAACGCCGCGGCCACCGACCTGGTCATCGACCCGAAATTGTTTGCCCAAGCCGAGGAAATTGTTTCTGGAATTCCTGCTCGCTAACCCTAGGCGCCGTGTGAGTTTTCCGCGCGGCGCGCCTTGGCGGCGTATTCCTCAGTCGCCCGAACGCCCGTTTTCATTGTTAGATTGATCATGTCCGATTCCCATCCCGCCGCGCCCAGGCCGGGCGCGGGCCGTCGCCCACCGCCGCGCCAAAACCTCACCGAGGGGCCGATCGGCAGGACGCTGTTCATGTTCGCCCTGCCGGTCCTGGGCGGCAATGCGCTGCAGTCGTTGAACGGCACCGTCAACGCCTTCTGGGTCAGCCATTCCTTGGGCGTGGCGGCGGTGACCGCGATCTCCAACGCCAACATCATCATGATGCTGATGCTGGGCGCGGTGTTCGGGATCAGCATGGCCGCCAATATCCTGGTCGCCCAGTCCTTCGGCGCCGAGGACATGGTGATGGTCAAGCGGGTGGTCGGCACCGCCAACACCTTCTTCGTGCTGCTGTCGACCGGACTGGCCGCCGTCGGCTTTCTGTTCACGCCCGAGATCCTGAAGGCCATCCACACCCCGCTCGACGCCCAGGCGGACGCGATCGCCTATCTGCGGGTGATCTTCGTGGCCATGCCGTTCATGTACTATTTCAACTTCATGCAGATGGCCCAGCGGGGCGGAGGCGATTCAAAAACGCCGTTCTATTTCATGCTGTTGGCCGTGGTTCTTGACAGCGGTTTGAACCCGCTCCTGATCCGCGGCGTCGGCCCGTTCCCGCGCCTGGGCATCGCCGGTTCGGCCGCCGCGACGCTGATCGGGCAGGGCGTCAGCCTGCTCTGCCTGATGATCTTCCTCTATCGCCGCAAGAGCCACCTGGTCCTGCACCGGACCGAGCTTCGTTTCCTGAAGCCCCAGGCGGATATCCTGAGAGCCCTGGTCACCAAGGGCCTGCCCATGGGCGTGCAGATGGTGGTCATGTCCGGCGCG
The DNA here is from genome assembly GCA_036272715.1 of Caulobacteraceae bacterium. Taxonomy (GTDB): domain Bacteria; phylum Pseudomonadota; class Alphaproteobacteria; order Caulobacterales; family Caulobacteraceae; genus Poindextera. The sequence continues at coordinate 18,642 of DATAYD010000049.1, forward strand.
GCCCTGGCCATGATCCAGTTCGTGAACCGGTTCGGCTCGCTGACCACGGCGGCCTATGGCGCCTCGTCCCAGGTGTGGATGTATGTCCAGATGCCGGCCATGGCGCTCAGCGCCGCGGTGTCCTCCATGGCAGCCCAGAATGTCGGCGCCCAGCGCTGGGATCGGGTGGGGCGGATCACCCGCATCGGCGTCGGCTTGGGCCTCGCGATCACCGGCGCGGTGGTGGTGCTGATCTATCTGCTCAGCCACTGGGTGCTGATGCTGTTCCTGCCCCCGGGTTCGGAGGCCCTGCCGATCGCCCACCACATCAGCGCGCTGG
>DATAYD010000050.1:0-4890 GCA_036272715.1 Caulobacteraceae bacterium
CGAACGCGAAGAGCTTCACAGACAATATGGTCATGGAATATCGGATCGGCGCGCGGGTGGTCCGGCGCCATGACTTCCTCGAAGGCGTCCGCGCGGTGATCATCGACAAGGACAACACGCCGAAATGGGCGCCGGCCACGCTGGAAGGCGTCACCCAGGACCAGTTGGACGAGATCTTCGCGCCGCTGTCGGCGGACGAGGAATGGACCCCGCTGGAGGAGCTAAACGCATGACCCGCATCGCCTTCATCGGCCTCGGCAACATGGGCGCCGGCATGGCCGCCAATCAGGCCAAGGCCCAGCATCACGTCGCCGCCTTCGACCTGTCGCCCGCCGCGCTGGAGCGGGCCGCCGCCGCTGGCTGCCATCCCGCCGGTTCCGCCGTCGAGGCCGTGAAGGGCGCCGAGGTGGTGATCACCATGCTGCCGGCCGGCCAGCACGTGCGGCAGGTCTACCAGGACGACATCGCTCCCAATGCCGCGCCTGGGGCGCTGCTGATCGACTGCTCGACCATCGATGTCGAGAGCGCCCGCGCGGTGGCCAAGCAAGCGAGGGACCTGGGCTTCCGCGTCGCCGACGCGCCGGTTTCCGGCGGCGTGATGGCGGCCGACGCCGGCACGCTCGCCTTCATGGTCGGCTGCGCCGAGGCCGATTTCGCCGCGGTCGAGGCGGCACTGGCCCCCATGGCCCGCGTGGTGATCCACGCCGGCGACGCCGGCGCGGGCCAGGCGGCCAAGATCTGCAATAACATGCTCTTGGGCGTTTCGATGCTCGGGACCTGCGAGGCCTTCGCCCTGGCCGAGAAGCTGGGCCTGGCCGCCGACCGGTTCTTCGAGATCGCCGCCAAGTCCTCCGGCCAGTGCTGGTCGGTCAGCACCTATTGCCCGGTCCCCGGCGTCGGGCCCCAGACCCCGGCCGACCGCGGCTATGAAGGCGGCTTCGCTACCGCCATGATGCTGAAGGACCTGAAACTGGCCCAGGACGCCGCCGCCAAGGTCGGCGCGACCACACCCCTGGGCGCTCAGGCCGAAGCGATCTATGCCCTGCTCGATACACTGGGCTACGCTAGGAAAGACTTCTCCGCCGCCATCCAGATGCTGCGAGGCCGCCTCCATGACCTATGAAACCCTGATCGTCGAAGCCGAAGACGGCGTCACCCTGGTCCGGTTGAATCGGCCCGAGGCGCTGAACGCCTTGAACAGTAAACTGATGGACGAGTTGATCGCCGTCCTGGACGCGGCCGAAATCGACGACGCCGTTCGCTGCCTGGTGCTGACCGGCTCCGACCGCGCCTTCGCCGCCGGCGCCGACATCAAGGAGATGTCGGAGAAGTCCTATGCCGAGATGTTCAAGCAGAACTTCTTCGCCGCCGCCGGCGACCGGATGGCCCGGTTCCGCAAGCCGGTGATCGCCGCGGTGGCCGGCTATGCGCTGGGCGGCGGCTGCGAGTTGGCCATGCTGTGCGACTTCATCATCGCCGCCGAGAACGCCAAGTTCGGCCAGCCCGAGATCAATCTCGGCGTCGCGCCCGGCATCGGGGGGACCCAGCGCCTGACCCGCTTTGTCGGCAAGGCCAAGGCCATGGACATGATCCTGACCGCCCGGATGATGGACGCCGCCGAGGCCGAGCGCGCCGGCCTGGTCAGCCGCGTCACGCCTCTGGCCGAACTGCTGCCGACCGCCATGGAGGCCGCCAGGAAGATCGCCAGCCTGTCGCCGCTGGCGGTGATGATGAACAAGGAACTGGTCGAAGCGGCCTACGAAACCCCGCTGACCCAGGGCGTGAAACTGGAGCGCCGCCTGTTCCACTCCCTGTTCGCCTTCGAGGACCAGAAGGAAGGCATGGCCGCGTTTGTCGAGAAGCGGAAGCCGGAATTCAAGGGGCGGTAGGCGCCGCGAGTGGATCTAACTGACTGACCGAATGTCGTTCAGATAGAGCTGCACGAACTCACTGAAACTGCCGGCGGCGCGTCGACCGCATCGCCGCGCCCATGCCGCCAAAGCCGACCAGCATCATCGCCCAGGTCTCGGGTTCCGGGACGGCTGAGATGGTGGCGGTGAGGCCGGTGCTGAGGTTGCAGAAGCCGCAATTGTCCAGCGAGCCGCCATCGACCAGGAAGCTGATCGTGTCGCCCTTGGTCAGGGTGACGGCTTCACCGAATGAAGCGGTTGCGCCGAAGCTCGCGATGGTGTCGGTGAACGCCGACGACCCGTTGACGTCGACCTCGACGCCATGCGTGTGCTCGCCGACGTCGTCGCCGGTGAAGACGCTGCTGAATGTGTATCGGCCAGCGGACGGCGCGGTGAAGGTCACCGCGACATTGGCCAGGCTCTCGGGATCGAGCGACAGGCTGTTCGGCGCCGCTCTGATCGTCTCGAAATCGACCTCGCTGCTCGTGGCGTTTTGCGACAGGGTGACCGAATACGGGACCGCGCCTTGGTTCCATAGGAAGGGCAGGTTCCCCAGCCCGTTCGGCGGCGAGACCAGATCGGTCAGCGCCGTGCCGGCGGCGCTGTAGCTCCAGATGGAGCCCGGGCTGGAAAAGCCCGTCACGGCGTCATAACTGGCGGCTTGAGCCGCGCCCGCCGCGGCCGCGGCCAGGATCGATCCCGCCAGGATTTGCTTCAGATGACGCATGACCACCGCTTTCAATGTTCGTTTCTGGGACACAGATGGCATTGCGCCCGCAATACTCGTACCAGCTTCCCCAATTTGCCGAATGATACTGAATGTACCAATGGAATTATTCAGGCGAAGTCCGCGAGTTCCAGCATGGTTGCGTTCGGGCGGCGATGTCAGCCTGAAATCCCGCCCGATCGCTCCCGCCAGTGCGGGGTCTGCTGGGCTCGGTATTTGCGCCAGGCGGCCCTCAACGTCTCGCGGCGCTGCGGATAGCGTTCATCGATGAATTCGGCCTCGATCACCCGGTCGGTGCGGAAGTGGCGGAAGTCGTTGCGCAGTTCGCACCAGGCGGCCACAACCCGGACGGTCTCGTAATAGCCGATCGCGATCGGCCAGACCGTGCGGCGACTCTCCGATCCGTCCTCGGTGCGATAGGTCAGGCCCACCTTCTTCTGGGCGCGGATCCAGGCGCGTAGCCGCGCGACATCCATCGCATCGGCCATGATCATGGGACGGGCGGGCGCGCTGGCGGTGGCCTCCAGCAGGAAGGGCCGCAGGTGGTCGGGGATGACCGCGCCGATCTTGGCCACGAGGTCGCGCGCCGCGCGCGCCAGATCCGGATCGCCGCGTCCCGCGACCCATTGCGCGCCCAGGACCGCGGCCTCGATTTCGTCCGGCGTCAGCATCAGGGGCGGCAGGTCGAAGCCTCGCTCCAGCAAATAGCCCACGCCCGCCTCGCCCCGCACCGGCACGCGCTGGGCCAGCAGTTCGGCGATGTCCCGATAGATGGTCCGCGGCGAGGTCTCCAACTCCTCGGCCATGGCGCCGGCGGTCACCGGCGCGCGGGCGCGGCGCAGGATCTGGATGATCTGGAACAGGCGCTCGGCCCGCCGCATGGCCATGGTTCGTTCCCCTGACATGGTGCTGACGATCCTAACGCCGTCATGCTGACACCACGCTGTCAGGAGGGTGCGCCTAATCGTGGCGGGCGACAACGGAGAGCCCCCATGATCACCCTCTACGCCTTCGGATCGAACTTCGGCTTGCCCGATCCCAGTCCTTTCGTCATGAAGACCGAGATCCACCTGAAGATGGCCAAGCTGGGCTTTCGCCGCGAGGAGACCGGTCCGCGAGGCGCGCCCAAGGGCAAGCTGCCCTATATCGATGACGATGGGATGGTCGTGGCGGACTCGGTGTTCATCCGCGACTATCTGGAGCGGACCTACGCGGTCGATTTCGACGCGGGGCTGACCGAGATCCAGAAGGCCCAGGCCTGGACGGTCGAGCGCATGGTCGAGGATCATCTCTATTGGATCATGGTGCACGCCCGTTGGGCGGATGAGGACAATTTCGCCAAGGGGCCGGCGCACTTTTTCGACGGCGCGCCGGAAGCGATGCGCGAGACCATCCGCCAGCAGGGCCGCCAGAACGTGATCTCCATCCTGCACGGCCAGGGGATCGGGCGTCACTCCGTCGAGGAGATCGCCGGCGTCGCCGAGCGGTCGTTCGCGGCGCTGGCGCGGATCATCGGCGACAAGCCGTTCCTGACCGGCGATCGGCCCTGCGGCGCGGACGCCAGCGTGTTCGGTCTGGTGGCCGGAGCGCTGACGCCGCTGTTCGACACGCCCGTGCGCGCCGCGGCGGCTCGCCATGGCGTCCTGGTCGCCTATCGCGACCGGATGATCGAACGCTTCTATCCGGAATTCGCGATGGAGATGGCTTAGGGGCGGCGAAGCATCAGCGCCCGCGTTCCGCCGCCTCGATATATTGGCCGTAAGCCCGGCAGCCCTCGATGAAATCGTCGCTGGCATGGGTCTGGACCCGGACCAGGTCACAGTCGTCCGGCCGTTCGAGGCGGGCCTTGCGGGCATGCTCGAAACCACGCTCCTGCTCCCGGCAGTCCGGCCGGCAATCGGTGACCGGATCCGCGTCCTCGAAACGGGCGCCGGCCAGCCATGCGACCGCTTTGGCGCGGGGCGACGCCGGGAACGCGGCATCCGGCGTGGCCGAGCGCCCGCAGGCGCCGAGGATGGCCATGCAGATCAAAGCGCCTGTCAGCCGCGGCCGAAACACCACTCATTCCCAGACTTGTCGCGAACCAGACTCGCCGCGAACTCCGCGGCGAACCTAGTCTCACTGAGTCAGTTTGTCCCCTATGCCTGTGGGTGTTGATGATTCAGCCTTGGTGATTCATGGTGGATCGCGTGGAGGTAGCGGTGCTTGAGGGGGTTGAGGCTCGGTTTTCGGCGTATGTGGATGCTCTGACGG
>DATAYD010000051.1:0-19635 GCA_036272715.1 Caulobacteraceae bacterium
CGGCGTTCGAGGACCGCTGCACCTCCTGCCATGCGCTCCAGGACGATTATCAGGGTCCGCGCCTGGCCGGGGTGGTCGGGCGCAAGGCGGGGTCCGTCCCGGGCGTGAGCTATACCGATGCGATCAAGAACGCCGGCATCGTCTGGACGCCGGACAAGCTGGACCAGTTCCTGACCGATCCGGGCAAGATGGTCCCCGGCACGGCCATGCCCGTCAGCGTCCCCGACCCGGTGGAGCGCCGCAATCTGATCGCTTATCTGGCCTCGGTGCCGGCCGGCGCCAAATAGCGGTCCGCGCCCGCGCGCCGCGCGGGATCGCCTGCGCGGGCACAAGCGCGCTATCCTCACGAGCGAAACCCGCGGGGAAGCTTCATGCCGATCGACCAGCCGCCCAGCGTCGAGACCGTGGTGGTGCGGGGGATCGACCTGCCGCCGGCGGCGGGCGACGCGGCTTTTTCCATCCGACGGCTGAGCCCGGCGGACCTGGCCTCATCTCCGCGTCTGGACGAGGTGTTGGAAACCACGCCGGGGGTGTCGACCTTCCGCCGCACCACCAGCCTGGGCTCCAATCCGACGACCCAAGGCGTTTCCCTGCGCGCCATCGCCGGATCGGGCGCCAGCCGCGCCCTTGTCACCCTGGACGGGGTTCCACAGAATGATCCGTTCGGCGGCTGGATCATCTGGACGGGTCTGCCGCCCGAGGCGATCGAAGGCGCGGACGTGGTGCGCGGCGCCGGCGCGGGACCTTACGGCGCCGGCGCGCTGACCGGCGTGATCGCGCTGGATGGCCGCGCCCAGGCGCCGGGCGGCTTTATCGGCGACATCGAAGCGGGCGGATTGGGCCAGGTGCGCGGCGCCGCAGTCGCCTCGACGACGGTCGACGGCGTGCGGCTACTAGCCAGCGGCGACAGCGAGTCCAGCAATGGCTGGATCCCGGTGCGCGGGGTGCGCGGTCCGGCGGACGCCAACCTGACCCTGCGCGACCAGGCCGGTTCGGCCCAGGCCCAGGTCGATGTCGGCCCGGCCATGCTCAGCACGCGGGTCGCCGGGTTCAACGAAGACCGCGGCGCCGGCACGGTCGGCGGCCTCTCCAAGGACAGTGGCGGCCAGGCCAGCGTGACCCTCGCGGCCCAACCCACGCTGCACGACTTCGGCTGGCGGGTTCAGGGCTGGTTCCAGGAATCCAACCTGACCAACGACTCGACCTCCGTCTCCGCCAATCGCGGCGCCTCGACCCAAGCCGACGACCAATATGCGACGCCGGCCACCGGCTACGGCGCCAGCGCGGCCTTGCGGCGAGCCGTCCAGGCCCTGAGCTGGGAGATCGGCTTCGACGTTCGGGGCGCCCGGGGCGAGAGCAAGGAGCATTTCCAGTTCCAGAACGGCGCCTTCACCCACAATCGAACCGCTGGCGGCGAAACCTTCACCGGCGGCGCCTATGCCGAGGCCAGTTACACGACCGGCGCTTGGCTCGTGACCGGCGGGGCGCGGGTCGACGACTGGGAGACCTTCGACGGCAAGCGGATCGAGTCGGTGATCTCGACCGGCGCCATCAGCGTGGCCCAGCATCCAGCCGATCGCGGCGGCGTGCTGCCGACCGCGCGCCTGGGCCTCAAGCGCAATTTCGCCGACGGTTTCTATTGGCGCGCCGCGGCCTATGCGGGTTTCCGGCAGCCGACCTTGAATGAACTCTATCGGCCGTTCCGGGTGGGCAATAACAACACCCTGGCCAATCCGGCGTTGGACCCCGAGCGGCTCTACGGCGTGGAGACAGGCTTGGGCGCCGACTGGGCCGGCGGGGCGGCCTCGGCGACCGTGTTCTACAACCGGCTGGACGACGCGGTCACCAATGTCACGATCGCCAGCGCCCCCAGCGGCATCACCTTCATGCGGGAGAACGCCGGCGACGTCGACGCGGCCGGGGTCGAGGCCGAGGCGCGCCAGGCCCTGGCCCGTGGCGTCTCGCTGGAAGTGGCGGGGGACTACACCAACGCCCGGGTGGACGGCGGCGCGGCCGCACCGCAACTGACCGGGCTGCGCCCGGCCCAGACCCCGCGCGTTTCCGCGACCTCGGGCGTGGTCTGGCGGCCGGAAGGGCGCTTCAGCCTGCGCGCCGACCTGCGGTATGAGGGCGAACGGTTCGATGACGATCTCAACACCTTGCGGATCGCGCCCAGCCTCTCGGTGAACGCCCGCGCCGACTGGCGCCTGGCGGGCCGGACCAACCTGTTCGTGAAGGTCGACAATATCGCCGACTCCCCGATCGAGACCGGCCAGACCACGCCGGGCGTCAAGACCTATGACGCGCCCCGCGCGGTGCTGGTGGGACTGTCCGTGGGGCTTTGAAAGCGTCGCGTCCGGGTCGACGCGGGCGCGCCAGGCGCAACGGCTTCATCCAGGGCTAACCGGTCGCAGGATAGGCTTGCCCGATCGCTGAACCCGGACGGCCGCACCACGTGACTGCAACCAAGACCTTTGGGCGACGCCAGGCGCCGACGGCGTCCTTCGCTTCGCCGCCAGCGCCCCCTCACGCGCCTCCGCCGGCATGGACGCCAACCGCGGAGGCCTTCAGGGCCGAGATCGTCGCTGAACAGTCCACAGCCTCCGGCTTTGGCCAATGGCGCCGATCAAAGGACGGCCGGGAATGGATCGTCTGGGCCAGCACCCTGGCCTCGTTCGCACCCGGGATCGTTACGTTCCTGATGAACGCGCCCCTCCCCCTCTCGATCGGGTTGGAGGTGGCGTCCTTCATCGCCAACATCTGGCTGCGTCGGCAGCGACGTCGGCGCTTGCGGGAAATCGTGGCGTGGCAAGAGCCCCCGGACGCGAGCTGACCGGGCGCGCCATGGCGAAACCGCGGCCAATCGACGCGAAATTTGCAGATCTAATGCCAGTTTTTTAACGTTCGCACGATTATTGAAAAGCGGCGCCCGAATAGGTCTTCGTCGAGTTTCGGCAAGCTCTCAAGCATGCGTTCAACGTCCAATACCTGGAAGTTCTCAGTCCTTGCCGATACCGCAAACACTTCGCTACAAGGAATACGCGCTATGACCGCGACAGCGTCGGCGCGACCGATAGCCGCCAGCTCGACAGACCGGTCGGTGCGCAGCCTGCTCGCGCTGCAGGAGAACGCCTCGACCGCCCGAACACTCAACCTGATCGCCGCCTGGCAGAAATACGGCGAGAGCGAAGAATACAGACGGAACCCGTTTTTCCATGGCCCGGTGCTGAACCGCAGCATCATCGTCAAGCACCGGCTGCGCCAGAATGAGCGCGACCTGTTCGACAAGGAGCGCCGCAACGGGACCAAGGTCATCCTGCCCATCGACATCACCAATCTGCGTTCTGGCGCGCGGTCGTTCTTCGTCGGCCAAAGAGGCTGCAAGGACCTGCTCTGGGATCTGACCGACCTTTCCACGCCGGGCGGCCGGCGCGACCTGGAACTGCTCGAGGTGCTCGATGGGCTGCCCTCGCTCGATCCGTTCCTGATGCGTGAACGGATGAAACGGGCGGGTTTCGCGCCGGCGCGGCACTATTTCGAGATCACCGGCGCCGACACCGCGCGCATGTTCCAGTTCGTGCGCAAGGAAGTCTCTCCCCTGATCGGGATGTCCTACACGGAGATGGAGGCCCATCTCAGCGAGAAGACCGCCAAACTGGCCTCGATCATCCTGGCCAATTCGGTCGACGCGGAACTCGAGCCGCTGCGACGCGGCCTGGGCATGGACAAGACCACCTTCGAAGAGGGCATGTTCTGCTGGAAAGGCTTTATCTACTACAAATGGACCCTGGGCGATCTAGCTCCGCGGGTGGCGCCGGTGTCCGCCGAGATCGCGAAGATCAAGCCGACTGGCCCCGTCGGCATGGACGACGAAATCTATATCGCCCAGGTGCGGGAGCGGCTGGTCAAGGCGATCTCCGCCGCCTGCAACAGCGTCCGCAAGACCCTGAAGATCTATGATGACGCCTATGCCGACCTGACCGCGAACGGCGCGCCCCAGGCATTCCGCGAGTTCCTGCTAAAAGCGCCGACGCTGTTCCAGGAACTGGGCGAGCGGCTGGGATCGATCCAGCACATCACCAGCTTCTGGCGTTATCGGTTCCCGATCGGCGCCGAGCCCGACATTCCGGGCGAGGAACTGGCGGATCTCCTGGCCGACTTCGAGAACAGCATCAGTTGGAACCCGGCGTGAGCGAGGCCTTATAGGCCTCGGCCCGGCGCGGCGGCGAACGCCGGCCTCATCGCGGAATCGACACCTACAGCGCCCGGGCCCCGCGAAGGATGTCAGCGTTTTCGAGCAGGGCGCGACGTTCGGAAATCTCTTCGTAAAGGCCGCTGTCGTCATCGTCGCGGCTGCTCATCTCGAGCGAGAAGCCTTCGAACTCCGATTCGGCTGGGTAGCGATCGGCGGAAGAGACGCTGTTGAATTCGATCGGGGTCGTCATCGCGAGTTCCTCCTTCATTGATCGTGCGCGAATTCTCCGCTGTGAGTGTGCCCTAAATCACACGCGCTCAAAGACAATTAGGGCCGGTTTGCGGCCGCCTCACGCACTCGTGATACTGTTAAGTTGATCCAACTTGCGCGCTATCGCTTTGGGTGTGACGCGGTCGCGGGAAAAGAGTGATCATCAATCACCGGGCGGTCTGGCGTGGGCGGAACGAGGGGTCTACGAATGGTTCGGGCGCCACGTCGGCGCGTATGGCGAGCGGCTCCGGCGGGCCAAGCCCGGGTTGGGGCGCCCCCGATGGGTTAAGGCCAATGCGCGACGAGAGTAGAGCGTCGTTGGGGAGATTTGGCGTTGGAGCCTACCGATACCGAGACGCCGGATTACTTTCATAAAGTCGTCGATTGCCAGTGGGCCTGTCCCGCCCACACGCCGGTGCCCGAATACATCCGGCTGATCGCCGCGGGGCGCTACACCGACGCCTATATGATCAATTGGAAATCGAACGTGTTCCCGGGGATCCTGGGACGCACCTGCGACCGCCCTTGCGAGCCGGCCTGCCGCCGCGGGCGGGTCGAGGACGAGCCGGTGGCGATCTGCCGGCTGAAACGGGTCGCCGCCGACAACAAGGATGAGGTCAAAAGCCGGATGCCGGTGATCCCGACCGCCGGCAACGGCAAGCGGATCGCCCTGATCGGCGCCGGGCCGGCCTCGCTGACCGTGGCGCGGGACCTCGCGCCGCTGGGCTATGAGCTGGTGGTCCACGACGCCGACGCCAAGGCCGGCGGCATGATCCGCACCCAGATCCCCCGCTTCCGCCTGCCCGAACAGGTGATCGACGAGGAGGTCGGCTATGTCGTCGACCTGGGCGTCGAGACGCGGCTGGGCCAGCGGATCGACAGCCTGAAGACCGTGCTGGACGAAGGCTATGACGCGGTCTTCGTTGGAACCGGCGCCCCGCGCGGCCGCGACCTGGACATCCCCGGCCGCGAGAAGACCCGCGCCAACGTCCATATCGGCATCGACTGGCTCTCCAGCGTCTCGTTCGGTCATATCGAGACGATCGGCCGGCGCGTGATCGTGCTGGGCGGCGGCAATACGGCCATGGACTGCTGCCGCACCTCCCGCCGGCTCGGCGGCGAGGACGTCAAGGTGATCGTTCGCAGCGGCTACGAGGAGATGAAGGCCTCGCCTTGGGAAAAGGAAGACGCCCAACACGAGGGCATCCCCATCTTCAACTATTTGACGCCCAAGGAATTCACCCACCGGGACGGCAAGCTGACCGGCGTGCTGTTCGAGGTCGTGGCCGCGGCCTATGACGACCAGGGCCGCCGCAGCCTGACCCCGACCGGCGAACCGGACCGGCATTTCGAATGCGATGACGTCCTGATCGCCGTCGGCCAGGAAAACGCCTTTCCCTGGATCGAGCGCGACATCGGCCTGGCCTTCGACCGGTGGAACATGCCGGTGGTCGACGAGACCACGTTCCAGGCCACCAACCCGCGGGTGTTCTTCGGCGGCGACGCGGCGTTCGGGCCGAAGAACATCATCTGGGCCGTGGCGCACGGCCACGAGGCGGCGATCTCGATCGACCGGTTCTGCCGGGGCGCCGACCCGGCGATCCGCCCGGCGCCCGAGGTGGTGGTGACCAGCCAGAAGATGGGCATCCACGAGTGGAGCTATGACAACGACATCTCCAACGATGTCCGCCACCGCGTACCGCTGCTGGAAACCGCCACGGCGTTGAAGAACCTGAAGATGGAGGTCGAACTCGGCTTCGACCGGACCCTCGGCTACCGCGAGACCCAGCGTTGCCTGAACTGCGACGCCCAGACCGTGTTCCAGCCGCCGCTGTGCATCGAATGCGACGCCTGCGTCGACATCTGCCCGATGGATTGCATCACCTTCACGGCCAACGGGACCGAGGCGGACCTTCGCGGGCGCCTGACCGCCCCGGCGCTGAATATGACCCAAGACCTCTACGTCTCCTTCGCGCTCAAGACCGACCGGGTCATGGTCAAGGACGAGGACGTCTGCCTGCATTGCGGGCTGTGCGCGGAACGCTGCCCCACCGGCGCTTGGGACATGCGGATCTTCAATTTGGAAATGAGCTTGGCCAGTCCGGTATGCAGAAGTCGATAAACCGCACGAACGATTTCGTCGTCAAATTCGCCAATGTGAATGGCTCCGGCTCGGCCAGCGCCAATGCGATGTTCGCAAAATCGATCCTGCGCATGGGCGTGCCGGTGGCGGCGCGCAACATCTTCCCGTCCAACATCCAGGGCCTGCCGACCTGGTACGAGGTGCGGGTCTCCGAGGACGACCGCCTGGGCCGGCGTGGCGGGGTCGACCTGATGGTGGCGATGAACCCACAGACCTGGGACCGCGACCTGAACGAGATCGAGCCTGGAGGCTATCTTTTCTACGACTCCACCAAGGCCCTGACGCCCGACAAATTCCGCGACGACATCACCGTGATCGGCGCGCCCCTGACCGCCATCTGCAACCGCGTCTATACCGACCCGCGCCAGCGGCAGTTGTTCAAGAACATCATCTATGTCGGCGCCCTGGCCGGCCTCCTGGACATTGAGGTTGGCGTGCTGGAGCAGCTTGTGGGGGAGGCGTTCAACGGCAAGGAGCGGCTGATCCGGCCCAATATCGAGGCGCTGCACCTGGGCCTCGGCCATGTGCGCGAGCACCTGGAGCCCCTGCCCTTGCGGGTCCAGCGCGCCGACGCGGTCGGCGACCGGATCTATGTCGAAGGCAACAGCGCCGCCGCCCTGGGCGCGGTCTATGGCGGGGCCACGGTCTGCGCCTGGTATCCGATCACCCCCTCGACCTCGCTGGCCGAGGCCTTCACCGGCTATTGCGAGAACCTGCGGATCGACCCCGAAACCGGCAAGGCCCGCTATGCGATCGTCCAGGCCGAGGACGAGATCGCCTCGATCGGCGTGGTGGTCGGCGCGGGCTGGAACGGCGCGCGCGCCTTCACCTGCACCTCGGGGCCGGGCGTCTCGCTGATGACCGAGTTCGTCGGCCTGTCCTATTTCGCGGAAATTCCGGCGGTGATCTTCGATGTCCAGCGCGGCGGCCCGTCCACCGGCATGCCGACGCGGACCCAGCAGGCCGACATCCTGGCCGCCGCCTACGCCTCGCACGGCGACACCAAGCATCCCCTGCTATTCCCCGAGGACCCGGCCGAGTGCTTCGAGATGGGCGCCTTGGCCTTCGACTTGGCCGACCGGCTGCAGACCGCCATCTTCGTCATGCTCGACCTGGATATCGGCATGAACGAGTGGCTGTGCCGGCCGTTCGCCTGGGACGACAGCCGCCGGCTCGATCGCGGCAAGGTCATGACCTATGAGGCGCTGGAGGCCGGCGCCGATTTCGGGCGTTACAAGGAAGTCGACGGCGACGGCGTCCCCTATCGCACCTATCCCGGCGTCCATCCGGACAAGGGCGGCTATTTCACCCGCGGCACCTCGCGCAACCCTTACGCCCGCTACAGCGAGGAGGGTTCTGTCTATGTCGACAACATGCAGCGCCTCCTGCGCAAGTTCGAGACCGCCAAGTCCCTGATCCCCGCCCCGATCCGCCGCGACGCCAAGCGCGCCGCCAAGGCTGGCGCGATCTATTTGGGCTCGACCACCCCGGCCATGCACGAGGCCTTGGACGGCCTGGCCGCCCAGGGCCGTCACGTGGACGCCCTGCGCCTGCGCGGCTTCCCCTTCTGCGACGCGGTGTTCGATTTCATCGCCGAACATGAGCAGGTGTTCGTGGTCGAGCAGAACCGCGACGCCCAACTGCGCACCCTCCTGATCAACGAGGGCGGCGTGGATCCGGCCAGGCTGGTCCCCGTGCTGCACTATGACGGCACGCCGATCACCGCCCGCTTCATCGCCGGGGAAATCAGCCGGTCGATCGGCGTGGCTGGCCGGCCCGCCATCACCGAGGCCGCCGAATGACCTACATAACCAAGCCCCGCCTGCACCACCCGGCCCTGGCGCCCAATTCACTGGGGTTCACCCGGCGCGACTATGAGGGCGCGGTCTCGACGCTCTGCGCCGGCTGCGGCCACGATTCGATCAGCGCCGCGATCATCCAGGCCTGTTACGAGCTGGAGTTGCCGCCGCACCGGGTCGCCAAGCTGTCGGGCATCGGCTGCTCGTCCAAGACCCCCGACTATTTCCTCGGCAATTCCCACGGCTTCAACACCGTGCACGGGCGCATGCCCTCGGTGCTCACGGGGGCCAATTTGGCCAATCGGGAGCTGATCTATCTCGGCGTATCCGGCGATGGCGACAGCGCCTCGATCGGCTTTGGCCAGTTCGCCCATTCGATCCGGCGCGGGGTCAACATGACCTATATCGTCGAGAACAACGGGGTCTACGGCCTGACCAAGGGCCAGTTCTCGGCCACCTCGGACAAGGGCTCGAAATCCAAGCGCGGCGTCGTCAACCACGACAGCGCGATCGACCTCGTCGGCGTGGCGCTGCAACTGGGCGCCACCTTCGTCGCCCGCGGCTTCTCCGGCGACAAGGCCCAGTTGGTGCCCCTGGTCAAGGCGGCCCTGACCCACAAGGGCGCGGCCTTCATCGACTGCATCAGCCCCTGCATCCAGTTCAACAATCACGCCGGCTCGACCAAGGGCTTCGACTATGTGCGCGAGCACAACGCGGCGGTGAACCGGCTCGACCTGATCACCGGCCGCGCCCCGATCACCGCCGACTACGCGCCCGGCGCCGCGCATACGGTGATCCAGCACGACGGGGCCACGCTGGTGCTGCGCAAGGTCTCGGAACACTATGACCCGACCGACAGGATCGGCGCCATGACCCATCTCCAGGAACGCCAGGCCGCCGGCGAGATCGTCACCGGCCTGCTCTACATCAACGAAAACGCCGAGGATCTCCACGACGCGCTGGAGACCGTGGATACGCCCCTGAACGCGCTCGGCGACGCCGACCTGACGCCGGGGGCGAAAGTGCTGGAACGACTGAACGCCTCGCTTCGGTAAAACCCTTCTCCCTCAAGGGGAGGACTCTCACCCCACCCCCACCACCTCGACCTCCGCCCCAGCCACCACCGCGACATCCCCCACTTCCTTGCCCAACAATGCCTGGGCCAGCGGCGACATATAGGATACCGCCCCCCGCGCCGGATCGGCCTCGTCCTCGCCGACGATGCGGAAAGTCTGCCGCCGCCCGTCCTCGCGCTCGAAGGTCACCGCGCCGCCGAACGCCACCTTGCCGGCCTCGCCGCTCGGCTCGACCAACTGGGCGCTGGCCCGGCGGGCGGAATAATAGCGCAGGTCCCGCGTCGCCCGGGCCATGGCGGTGCGGTCGGCGCTGACCCCGCCCTCGGCCTGGGCGGCGGCATAGGCCGCGCGCGCCTCGGCGAGCGCCGCATCCAGGGCCGCGAGCCCCGCCGGCGTGACCAGATTGGCATGGGTCGAAACCGGCCGATCCGGCAGGTTCGCCGCCGTCGACTCGCTGTCCTCTTCCTTGGTGAAGGCGACGCTCATGGCCGGCCCTCCGTCAATTGATCCGTGAAAAGAGGATCATACGCCCGTCTTGATGAAACGGCCGGGATAATTCCGCCCCGCGTTGATGACCCGCCGCGTTGCTAAAGCGCCCCGGATAGTCTCGCACCGCGTCGCTGACTCCTGGCGCGTGGAAGACCTCCTGCGCATGATAGAGCCGCTGCGCATCCGCCGCGCCCTGTGGAAGATCGCGGTAGACCCGTTCGATGACTCAGTCCATCGGACCGCCCGCCATATTCAACGCATGGGCGCGTGTGACGTGCGAAGCGGCCGCGCCTAGGCCTCCCCGTCATTTCCGCTATACCCTGCGGCGATGATTCAGAGCGGCGATCCCATATTGGTCACCGGCGCGTCCGGCTTTGTCGGTTCGGCGGTGGCGCGGGCGCTGGCGGCGCGGGGCGCGCGGCCGCGGGTGATGGTGCGTGCCTCATCGCCGCGCGGGAACCTGGACGGACTGGACTGCGAGATCGTCCTGGGCGACCTGACCGACCCGGCCTCGGTGGCGCGGGCGGCGGCGGGGATGCGGTTCATCTTCCATGTCGCCGCCGACTACCGGCTCTGGACCCGCGATCCCGGGCCGATGATCCGCACCAATGTCGAGGGCGCCCGCGCGGTGATGGACGCGGCCCTGGCCCACGGCGTCGAACGGGTGGTGCACACCTCCAGCGTGGCGACCCTGCGCCTCAAGGGCGCGACCGGGCCGGTCGACGAGACCGCGCCCATGACCCCCGACGAGGCGGTCGGGGCCTATAAGCGCAGCAAGGTGATGGCCGAGCGGCTGGTCGAACGGATGGTCGCCGAGCAAGGCTTGCCAGCGATTATCGTCAATCCCTCGACCCCGATCGGGCCGCGAGACATCCGCCCCACCCCCACCGGGCGGATCATCGTCGAGGCGGCGAGCGGCAAGGTGCCGGCCTTCATCCAGACGGGCCTGAACCTCGCCCATGTCGACGATATCGCCGAGGGCCACATCCAGGCGCTGGAGCGCGGGCGGATCGGCGAGCGCTATGTGCTGGGCGGCCAGGATGTCAGCCTGCAGGGCTTTTTGGCCGTGATCGCGCCGTTGGCCGGCCGCAAGGCGCCGACCCTGGAGCTGCCGCGCGGGCCGCTCTATCCCTTGGCCGTGGGCGCCGAGGCGGTGGCCAGCCTGACCGGCAAGGAGCCGTTCATCACCGTCGACGCGCTGAACATGGCCCGGTATCGGATGTTCTTCTCCTCGGCCAAGGCGGAGCGGGAACTGGGCTACCGGGCGCGGCCGTACCAGGAAGCGGTGGCCGACGCGATGGCCTGGTTCCGCCAGGCGGGCTACATCCGATGACGCGCCTGCCCGGCGCATTGGCCTCCTTAAGCCTCTCCTCCTCGAAGGGGGAAGGGTTCAAAGGGGGGCGGCAATGATCTGGATTTTGATCTTCGGCGTCCTGCCCCTGGCCATCTGGCTGCACATGATCTTCGGCCGGGGCGATTTCTGGCGCGCGGCGGAACGCGACGACCGGGACGAGCCGCCGGCGCCCGCGCATTGGCCGTCGGTGGTCGCCGTGGTCCCGGCCCGCGACGAGGCCGACGTGATCGCCCGCTCGGTCGGCGGCCTTCTGGCCCAGGACTATCCCGGCGATTTCCGCGTGATCCTGGTCGACGACCAGAGCAGCGACGGCACCGGCGAGACGGCCATCGCGGCCGCGCGGACGCTGGGCGCCGAGGCCCGCCTGACCGTGATGGGCGGCCAGCCCCTGCCCGCTGGGTGGACCGGCAAGCTCTGGGCCGTCAGCCAGGGCGTCGCGCGCGCCGAGGAGGGCGCGCCGGACTATCTGCTGCTGACCGACGCCGATATCGGCCACGCGCCGGACAACCTGCGCCATCTGGCCGCGCGCGCCGAGGCCGGCGGCTATGTCATGGTCTCGCTGATGGCCAAGCTCTCCTGCGCCAACGCCGCCGAACGGTTCCTGGTCCCCGCCTTCGTGTTCTTCTTCCAGATGCTCTATCCGTTCGCCCAGGTGAACCGGCCGGCCAGCAAGGTCGCGGCGGCGGCCGGCGGCTGCATGCTGGTCCGGCGCGAGGCGCTGGCCGCCGCCGGCGGGATCGCCGCGATCCGCCATGAGATCATCGACGACTGCGCGCTCGGCCGCCGGATGAAGGCTCGGGGGCCGGTCTGGCTGGGCCTGACCGAACGGGCGGTCAGCATCCGGCCCTATGAGACCGTCGGCGAGATCGGCCGGATGGTGTCGCGCTCGGCCTATGCCCAGCTCGGCTATTCGGCCCTGGTGCTGGCGGGCGTGATCGCCGGCATGATCCTGATCTATGTGGCCCCGCCCGCCGCGGCGCTCTTCGGGACCGGTTGGCTGCGCGCCTGTGGAGCGGTCGCCTGGACCCTGATGGCGATCAGCTTCCTGCCCATGGCCCGATTCTACCGCGTCTCGCCGCTCTGGGGCGTCGGCCTGCCGATCATCGGGGCGACCTATACCTGGTTCACCCTGCAATCGGCGATCCAGGTCTGGCGCGGCCGCGGCGGCATGTGGAAGGGCCGCGCCCAGGCCCAGGCGGGACGGGCATGAATCTTCCCGCATCCTCTCAGGCCGCCGAACTCGCCTCCGGCAAAGGCCATAACGACGAGAACTTCCCCGTCGCCTCCTTCATCCTGCACCCGCGCCACCGCGCGCCGATCATGGCCTTCTACCGCTTCGCCCGCGCCGCCGACGACGTGGCGGACAATCCGGCCGCGCCGGCCGACGAAAAGCTGGCCCTGCTGGCCGCGATGCAGTCGGGCCTGCAAGGCGCCGGCGGGATCAGTCCCGAGGGCGAGGGCCTGCGCCACGCGCTGCGGGCGGCGAACCTCACCGACCAGCACGCCCTGGACCTGCTCGAGGCCTTCCGCCGCGACGTGGTCAAGACCCGCTACGCAAGCTGGGACGAACTGATGGACTATTGCCGCTATTCAGCCATGCCGGTCGGGCGGTTCGTGCTGGATGTCCACGGCGAGTCGCATCGGGCCTGGCCGGCCAATGACGCCCTGTGCGCCGCGCTGCAGGTGATCAACCACCTGCAGGATTGCGGTGAGGACTACCGTGGGATCGACCGGGTCTATGTGCCGGGAGACGCCCTGGCGGCGGCCGGCCTGGACGCCCGAGCCTTGGCCGCGCCACGCGCCAGCCCGGCCTTGCAACGGGTGATCTCGGACCTTGCGCGCCGCACCTGGAGCCTCCTGGAAACCGCCCGGCCCTTCGCCGGCCAGATCGTCGACGGCCGCCTGGCGCTGGAGGTGACGGTGATCCAGAAACTGGCGGAAAGCTTGACGCGGCGGCTGATTCATCGTGATCCCCTGTCCGAGCGCATGCATCACAGCAAGGCCGAGACCTTGGGCGTCGCGGCGCTGGCGTTCGGCGGCTTCCTCGGCGCCCTGCCGGGACGCCGTCGCCGCGCGCAAAGAGCCATCGAAGCCGCACAATGACCCTAACCATCCAAATCGTGATTAAAGAGCCCTCCCCCTCGATGGGGGAGGGTTGGGTGAAGGTGAAGCCACCAGCGTCAGGGCGAGGAATGGCAAGAGGACTCAGGCGTCCTAAGCCGTTCCACGCGTCACCTCCTGCGTGTTCACCCCCATCCCAACCCTTCCCCCATCGAGGGGTAAGGGCTTTGTTGGTCATGGACGCTCCTGTGTGCGTCGGCCAAGGGGGAACGCCATGACCATCGCGGTGGACCAGAGCTTCGACCCCGGCGCGCTCGAGGCTAAAGTCTCCGGCAGCTCGTTCTACACGGCCATGAAACTGATGCCGAGGATCGAGCGGCTGGCCATGTTCGCCATCTACGGCTTCTGCCGCCAGGTCGACGACATCGCCGACGACGGCCAGGGCACGCGGGCCGACCGCGCCATGGCGCTGGACCGGTGGCGCGCCGACCTGGACGCGCTCTATGCGGGCCAGCCGGGTGGCCAGGCGGCGTTCCTGGCGGAGGCGGTGCGCCGCTATGGCCTGGGCAAACAGGACTTCCTGGCCATCATCGACGGGATGGCCATGGACGTGGCCGAGGACATCGTCGGGCCGGACCTGGCGACCTTCGACCTCTATTGCGACCGGGTCGCCAGCGCGGTCGGGCGCCTGTCGGTCAAGGTGTTCGGCATGGATGAGGCGCCGGGGATCAAGCTGGCCTATCACCTCGGCCGCGCGCTGCAGATCACCAACATCCTGCGCGACCTGGACGAGGACGCCGCGATCGGCCGGCTCTACCTGCCGCGCGAGTTGCTGGAAGGCGCCGGCGTCGCCGTGACCACGCCCGCCGAGGTCATCGCCCATCCCCATATCGACAAGGCCTGCCAGAAGCTGGCCGTGATGGCGCGTGAGCATTACGCCGCCGCCGACGCGGTGCTGGCCTCGAAGCCCAAGGGCCGGCTGATGACGCCCCGGCTGATGGGCGCGGTCTATGGCGCGATCCTGGACAAGACCGCCGCCGCTGGCTGGACGGCGCCGCGCACCCGCGCCAGCGTCGGCAAGGCGGCCCTGCTCTGGATCGTGCTGCGCTGCGGACTAAAGGGATGAGTCCACGACGCGTGCACGTCGTCGGGGCCGGCTTGGCCGGGCTCTCGGCGGCGGTGTCGCTGGCGGCGAAGGGGATCCGCGTCGAGCTGTCCGAGGCGGCCGGCCAGGCGGGCGGGCGCTGCCGCTCCTATTTCGACAACCAGCTCGGCCTGACCATCGACAACGGCAACCACCTGGTCATGTCAGGCAACCACGCCGTGATGCGCTACCTGGCCGCGATCGGCGCCAGCGACCGGTTGGCCGGGCCTAACACCGCCGAGTTCAATTTCGTCGACCTGGGCGCGAATGAACGCTGGACGCTGCGGCCCAATGACAGCGCCCTGCCCTGGTGGATCTTCGCCAGGGACCGCCGCGCCCCGGGCACGCGAGCGAGCGACTATCTGGGCCTCGGCGGGCTGATGTTCGCGAGGCCGGACCAACGGGTCGACCAGATGGTGAAGAGCGACGGCGCGGTCTGGGACCGTCTGCTGCACCCGTTCCTGCTCGCGGCGTTGAACACCGAACCCAAGGGCGGATCGGCCTTCCTCGCGGGCGCCGTGGTGCGCGAGACCCTGGCCAGGGGCGGCCGCGCCTTCCGCCTGCGCTTCGCCGAGCCGACCCTGGCGGCGGCCTTCATCGAACCGGCGCTGAAAACGCTGGAAGCCGCGCCGAGCGCGAGCGTGCGCCTGAACCGCCGCCTGCGCGGGGTCGAGTTCGAGAACGGCCGGGTCAGCGGCCTCGCCTTCGGCGACCAGGTCAGCCCCGTGGCCCCGGAGGATCGGGTGATCCTCGCCGTACCGCCCTGGATCGCCCCGACGCTGATCCCCGCGCTGTCGGCGCCCGACGCCTTCTGCTCGATCGTCAATTGCCATTTCCGGCTGGCCCCGCCCGCCGGCGCGCCGCCGATCACCGCCGTTCTCGGTGGAACCGCCGAATGGGTGCTGGCCTATCCGGACCGGATCTCGGTGACCATCAGCGGCGCGGACGCCATCGTCGATGAGGACCGCGACGTCCTGGTGAGCCGGATCTGGGCCGACGTCCGCGCCGTCCTGGGCCTTTCCGGCGAGCCGCCCCCCTGGCAGATCGTCAAGGAACGCCGCGCCACCTTCGCCGCCACTCCCGAACAGAACGCCAAGCGCCCGCCCGCCCGCACCCGCTGGCCCAACCTGTTCCTGGCCGGCGACTGGACCGCCACGGGCCTGCCCGCCACGATCGAGGGCGCGCTGAGGTCGGGCGAAACGGCGGCGGGATTGGTGCGGAGTGCAGGTCCCTAGCGAATGAGGATCGTCGGAACGCTTAGCTGAGGCCCGATCCGAGCCAGTCCATGGTCCAAAGTACAGAGAATGGCGCCGAGGTCGGCGGCAACCGCCAAATGCAGCGCATCCCCCGAGCGCAGTCCGAGTTCGTGATGGTCCACATAGCCGGCCGCAGCTTGGAAATGAGCGGATTGGACTTCCGCGATCGCGAGATTTTCACGCAACATTTCATGGAAGGCCGCCATCGCCGCGGCGCGCTGTTCGAGACTGACATGCCGTGTCCGCAACTTCAGTGATAACGCGGAGGAAAATTCCGTGACCGTCCACGCGCTGGTCACGAAGGTCTCGGAACTCTGTTCGAGAAGCCAAGCCTGCGTTCGCGCCGTTGACAGTTCAGCCGTCACGGCCGCGACAATCACCGACGTATCGAGATAAATCATCAGTAGCGTTCGTCATCTCTCATGGCGCGCACCAAGTCGCCGGCCGAAACAGGCGCCATGGGCATGCTGTCCGTCAGCGCCCGCAGCTTCGCCACGTCGATGGGCTTGCGCGGTCCGGCGGCCGTAACCACGGCTACCGGCTTTCCGCGCCGCGTGATTTCAATCGGCTCTCCAGCTTCGACCCGATCGATGAGTTCACTGAAATGGGCCTTCGCCTCCGCTAAGCTGATCGAACGCATCACTTTTCTCCTGACCAACTGGGTGGTCATATAGCATGCTGGAATGTCCGGACAAAATGTCGTCAACACCCGCCGATCGGCGCCTCACTCTTCAAAGCTCGGCCGGATCAGGCTAGCTTCGCCGGCCGCGATAAGGACCCGACCATGTACGACTCGGTGATCGAAAAGCCGGACGCCGGCCCCGATCCGCTTGGCCGCCGCATCGACGAAACCATCAGCCGCGCCGCCGCCGCGCTGGAAGGCCTGCAGCGGCCCGACGGCCACTGGGTGTTCGAGTTGGAGGCCGACGCCACCATTCCGGCGGAATATGTGCTGCTGCGCCATCATCTGGGCGAACCGGACGACCTGGAGCTGGAACGCAAGATCGGGGTCTATCTGCGCCGCATCCAGGGCGAGCACGGCGGCTGGCCGCTGTTCCACGGCGGCGCCTTCGACATCAGCGCGACCATCAAGGCCTATTACTGCCTGAAGATGATCGGCGACGACACGGGCGCGCCGCACATGGCCCGGGCGCGCGAGGCGATCCTCGCCCACGGCGGAGCGGCCCGCGGCAACGTCTTCACCCGGATCCTCCTGGCGCTCTACGGCCAGATCTCCTGGAACGCCCTGCCGACCATGCCGGTCGAACTGATTCTATTGCCGCGCTGGTTCCCGATCCATCTGTCGAAGATGTCCTACTGGGCCCGCACGGTGATCGTCCCCCTGCTGGTGCTGCAGGCCAAGAGGGCGCGGGCCCGCAATCCGCGCGGCGTCGGCATTCCCGAACTGTTCGCCCCCGACGGCCATGTCCAGCACAAGGCCGCGCACCAGAAATGGCTGTGGGCCGTGGGTTTCGGCGCCCTGGACGTGGTCCTGAAAGCCTTCGATCCGTTCTGGCCCAAGGGCCTGCGCCAGCGCGCCGTCGATCGCTGCATCAGCTTCGTCACCGAGCGGCTTAACGGCGAGGACGGCCTGGGCGCGATCTATCCGGCCATGGCCAATTCGGTGATGATGTATGACGTCCTGGGCTATGCCGAGGACCATCCCGACCGCGCCGTCGCACGCCAGTCGGTCGAGAAGCTGTTGGTGGTCAAGGACCATGAGGCCTATTGCCAGCCCTGTTTCTCGCCGGTGTGGGATACGGCCCTGGCCTGCCACGCCATGCTGGAGGTCGGCGGCCCCGAAGCCGAACGGCGCGTCGCGGAGGCTCTGGACTGGCTGAAACCCCTGCAAGTGCTGGACGTCAAGGGTGACTGGGCCGAGGAGCGGCCGGACGTCCGGCCGGGCGGCTGGGCGTTCCAATACAACAACGCCCATTATCCCGACCTGGACGATACGGCCGTGGTGGTGATGGCCATGGACCGGGCCACGGAAAAACCCGACTGCGGCGAGGCGATCGCGCGCGGCCGCGAATGGGTCGAGGGGCTGCAGAGCCGCAACGGCGGCTGGGGCGCCTTCGACGCCGACAACAGCTACCACTACCTGAACAACATCCCGTTCGCCGATCATGGCGCCCTGCTTGACCCGCCGACTGTCGACGTCACGGCCCGCTGCATCGGGATGCTGGCCCAACTGGGCGAGACCGCGCAAAGCCCACGCATGGCCGCCGCCCTGGCCTACCTGGAAAAGGAACAGGAGCCGGAAGGCAGTTGGTTCGGCCGCTGGGGCGTCAACTACATCTATGGCACATGGTCGGCCCTGTGCGCCTTGAACGCCGCGGGGATCGATCCGCAAAGGCCGATGGTGCGGCGCGCGGTCGACTGGCTGGCCCGGATCCAGAACGCCGACGGCGGCTGGGGCGAGGACTGCGAGAGCTACAGGCTGGACTATGCCGGCTACGAACCCGCGCCCTCGGCCTCATCCCAGACCGCCTGGGCGCTGCTGGGCCTGATGGCGGCGGGCGAGGTCGACCATCCGGCGGTGGCGCGGGGGATCGCCTATCTGCAGGCCACCCAAGGCGCGGACGGTTTCTGGCCGGAGGACGCCTATACCGGCGGCGGTTTCCCGCGGGTCTTCTATCTGCGCTACCATGGCTATTCGAAATTCTTCCCGCTCTGGGCCGCGGCGCGCTACCGCAACCTGAAACGCGGCAATTCGCGGCAGGTGGCGTACGGGATGTGACAATGCACGCCCTCCCAACCCTATGATCCTCGCCGTCGTCGGGCTGCTGCGCGAGGCGGGGATCATCGCGGGGCCGAACGTACGCGTCATAGTCGGCGGGGGCGATGCGGCCGCCCTCGCCGGCAAGCTGGACGAGGCGTTCGCGAACAACTCCTCCCCCATCGGGGGAGGGGGACCGCGAAGCGGTGGAGGGGCCTCGCCGTCGCAGGAACGGACCGATAGTCCCCCCGCCGTCGCTTCGCGACAGCTTCCCCAGAGGGGGAGCATCGAAGGCGTGATCAGTATCGGCATCGCCGGCGCCTTGGCTCCGGCGCTGAAGCCTGGCGATCTGGTCATCGCCTCGGCGGTGCGGGACGGCGCGACGCGGTTCGAGACACATTCGGCCTGGACGCGGGCGATCACCAGCCGCCTGCCCCGCGCGATCAGCGGTTCGGTCGCGGGCTCCGATGCGATGCTGGTCAGCCCCGAGGCCAAGGCCGCCCTGCACGGCGCATCGGGCGCCATCGCGGTCGACATGGAGTCCCACATCGCCGCCCGCTTCGCCGCCGCTCACGGCCTGCCGCTGACGGTGCTCAGGGCCATATCGGACGGCGCCGACCATGCCCTGCCACCCGCGGCGCAACGCGGCATGCGGCCCGATGGAA
Organism: Caulobacteraceae bacterium; assembly: GCA_036272715.1. Taxonomy (GTDB): domain Bacteria; phylum Pseudomonadota; class Alphaproteobacteria; order Caulobacterales; family Caulobacteraceae; genus Poindextera. The sequence goes on from DATAYD010000051.1 coordinate 19,172, forward strand.
GCATGGACATCGGTGCGGTGATCCGTGCGCTGCTCGCGGATCCCCGCCAGATCCCGGCGCTGATCCGCACCGGCCTGGACGCGGAAAAGGGCTTCTCAGCCCTCGTCCACGGTCACCACCTTCTTGGACCCGCGCTGGGTTTTGGCCAGTTCGGTCACCATGCGCTCGACATGACCTGAGAAGACTTCCTTCGCCGGTCGCTGGTTGTCGATCGGGATATTCTTGGCGAACGGGCCTTCTGTACGGATGCCGCGGATGCTGACCGCCAGCGCCTTCAAGGGGTGGGCGGCGATGTCCTTCACCGCGCTGGCCTCGAAGCCGGAATGGACCATGCAGTCGGCGCACTTTTCGTAATTGCCGACGCCATAGTCGTCCCAGGCGGTGTCGTCCATCAGTTCCTTGAAGGTCTTGGCGTAGCCTTCGCCGAGCAGATAGCAGGGCTTTTGCCAGCCGAACACGGTGCG
>DATAYD010000052.1:0-10266 GCA_036272715.1 Caulobacteraceae bacterium
CAGCGCGGTCATGGTGAAACGCACGGCGTCGGCGCCGTACTCCTCGACCAGCTCCAGCGGGTCGACGACGTTGCCCTTGGTCTTCGACATCTTCTGGCCGTGCTCGTCGCGGACCAGCCCGTTGACCAGCACCTTGTGGAACGGAACCTCGCCCATGAAGTGGATGCCCAGCATCATCATCCGGGCCACCCAGAAGAAGATGATGTCGAAGCCGGTGATCAGCGCGCCGGTCGGATAGAAACGCTGCACGTCACGCAGGTCGTCGGGCCAGCCGAGCGTCGAGACCGCCCAGAGGCCGGACGAAAACCAGGTGTCGAGGACGTCCTCGTCCTGGACCAGCGGCTCGTCGCGGCCATAGTGCGCGCGGGCCGCGGCGATGGCGGCGGCTTCGGTCTCCTCGACGAACACCTGGCCATCCGGACCCCACCAGGCCGGGATCCGGTGGCCCCACCAGAGCTGGCGCGAGACGCACCAGGGCTCGATATTCCGCATCCACTCGAAATAGGTCTTTTCCCAGTGGCGCGGTTCGAAGACCGTCTCACCGGCTTCGACGGCCTGGATCGCCGGCTGGGCCAGCGTCTTGGCGTCGACGTACCACTGATCGGTCAGATAGGGCTCGATGACGACCGTCTTGGACTTCTCGTCATAGGGGATCATCAGCCGGTGCTTGTCGACGCCGTCGAGCAGGCCGAGCGCCTCGATGTCCGCAACCACCTTGGCCCGCGCGACGAACCGGTCGAGGCCGCGATAGGGCTCGGGCGCGTCGTCGTTCATCTTCGCCTCGGGGGTGAAGAGGTTGATCAGGGCCAGGTTGTGCCGCTGGCCGACGCGGAAGTCGTTGAAATCGTGGGCCGGGGTGATCTTGACCGCGCCGGTGCCTTTTTCCGGGTCGGCATAGTCGTCGGCGATGATCGGGATCAGCCGGCCGGTCAGCGGCAGGCGCACCCGCTGGCCGACCAGGTCCTTATAGCGCTCGTCGTCGGGATGGACCGCGACGGCGGTGTCGCCCAGCATGGTCTCCGGCCGGGTGGTGGCGACGATGATATATTCGTCGTCGCGCCCCTCGATCGGATATTTGAAGCGCCACATGTGGCCGTTGACCTCGACGTTCTCGACCTCGAGGTCCGAGACGGCGGTCTGCAGGTCCGGCTGCCAGTTGACCAGGCGCTTGTCGCGATAGATCAGCCCTTGCTTGAAGAGCTGGACGAACACCCTGCGCACGGCGGCGGACAGGCCGTCGTCGAGGGTGAACCGCTCGCGGCTCCAGTCGACCGAGGCGCCCAGGCGGCGCATCTGGCCCTGGATGGTCCCGGCGGATTCCGCCTTCCAGCTCCAGACCCGGCGAACGAATTCCTCGCGGCCCAACTCGCGCCGGCCCATATTGCCGGAAGCGAGAAGTTGGCGCTCGACCACCATCTGGGTGGCGATGCCGGCGTGATCGGTGCCGGGCAGCCAAAGCGCCGCCTTGCCGCGCATCCGCTCGAAACGGGTCAGGACGTCCTGAAGCGTATGGTTCAGCGCATGGCCGATATGCAGCGAACCGGTGACGTTCGGCGGCGGAATGACCAGGCAAAAGGGCTCCGCGTCCGGATTGTCCGCGATCACACGGTCGGGCGAAAAGGCGCCGGAGGCCTCCCACCGGGCGTAGAGCCGCGGCTCGGCGGATGTCGGGTCGAAATTTTTTTCTAACATGGCGATACAGACGGCGCGGAGAGGCGCCGCGCGGCCTTTACCAGGGCTGGACTGGAAAGCGAAGCGGCTGAAACGGCCGAAAATGTCCGGCCGCGGGTTCGAACCGCCCTATACTCGGCGGCGCGAGACCCGCTCGACTTCCTCGGTCACGACCGTCTGGACGATGCTGGGCAGGTGTTCGTCCAGCCAGGCCTTGAGCAGCGGCCGCAACAGTTCGCGCACCACGTCCTCCAGGGTGCGGCCTTCGGCCGGCATCAGCAGGGTCTTGGAGAGCTGGCCAAAGGCCAGGGAAGCGGCGTCGGCCGCCGGCTGGCTCAGCAACGCCTCGCCAGGCGCCAACGGCGCGTGCGCGGCGGCGGGTGGAGGCGTCGGCGCCGGCTCACGGTGAACGGCGGCGGGCATCACGTCCAGATCGCCGAGCGTTTCGACCGCTGGCGCGGCGGCGGGTTCGGGAACCCGCTCGGTCAGTTCCAGGACATCCTCGGGCTCGGCGTGATGCACGGGCGCGGGCTCCGGCGCGGGGGGGACTTCGAACGCCTCCGTCGCGGCCGGCGCCTCATCCTCGGAGATGATCCGCCGGATCGAGGCCAGGATTTCCTCCATTGTCGGTTCCTGGGCGGCTTGTTCGGTCATCGGCAGGGCCATTCGCAAAGGGATAGGGCGCGGATTCGCCACAAGCCTATGCGGCGTTGGCCGAGTCTGCAATTTCTATCATTGGGAGAGGTCGCCGCGTCCAAACGACGCGATTCACAGGGCGAAATCGGGTCACGGGGCGAAATCGGGGCCGCGCCCGCGGATGGAGCGCGGCCCCCTGACGTTCAGCCGACGGAGCGGGTCAAGGATTGGTCGAGCCGGTCGCGCCGGACGACGCGCCGGCGCCCGTGCGGGAGCCCTGAGCGTGCGAGCCCCGAGTGCTCGAGCTTTGAGCGGACCCGGCTCCCGCGGTCGCCCCGGTCGCTTGAGGGGATGTCTCGCCGATCGAACCGCCGCCGTTGAGATTGACGCCGCTGTTCGAGGCCGACACGCCGCCGGACAGTTGGGCCGAGCCGCTGGGAATGTGGCTGGATGCGGCGCTGGCGGCCGCGCTGGAGGTCGAGGCCGCGCCGGCGGCGGTCGTGGCGGCGGCGGACTGGCCGGCCTGAGCCGCGGAGGACGCCGCCCCCTGGGCGGTCTGGCGCGCTGTCCCGGCGGTCTGGCGAGCCTTGGAGCGGGCGCTGGACGCCGCGGAGCCGGCGGTGGAGGTCAGGCCGCCGGTATTGCTCATGCCCTGGCCGGAACCGCCCAGGCTCCCGCCGAACCGGCCGCCGAGGCCGCCGCCCAGCCCGCCGCCAAAGCCGCCGCCGATCCCGCCTCCAAACCCACCGCCGAGACCGCCCCCAAAGCCGCCAAGGCCCCCGCCGAAGCCCCCGCCCAGCCCGCCGGCGTCGGCCGCGCCCCCGATCAAGGTCCCGGCGGCGGCGATAAGCAGAAAAGAACGCATACGCATGATCGTGCTCCTGGTGTCTTCGAGGCGGTCAGCGCCTCCCACCCGGTCCAACGACCCCCGCCGGCGATTTCATCCGCGTCGGCCGAAATTTTCCGCGAACGCCATCCAGGATTTGCCTCGGAACCCTTCCCCCTCGATGGGGGAAGGGCAGGGTTGGGGGTGAACGCACAAGGATGGGGCGAAGAACGCCGGAGGCGTCTCACGCGACCCTTTCGTCAACACCGGCTTCCGCACCCCCACCCAACCCTACCCCATCGAGGGGTAGGGCTATCGAACACGCCTCCAAGCCGTCGAAACCCATATGCAAAGCTATCGGCGCCCCGCCTTGGGATCGAGACGCACATCCTCGCCGACGACGCCGAGCCCCAGGCGGCCGCCCTCCCCGCCCGGTCGCCCGGCCTCGGCCGACAGGGCGTTCAAGGCCCGCGCGGCGCGCGGCGGGTCTGGCGCGTGCAACAGCACGGCCAGGCGCCCCGCGACGATCGGCGAGGCGAAGGACGTGCCCCTGACCGCGACCAGGCCCCCGCCCGGCTTCTCGGCGACCATGTCCGCGCCGGGCGCGGCGAAATCCACGTGCTTGGCGCGGCCCGCCTCGAAAATGACCCGGCCCGTCCGATCCACCGCCGTCACCGCGACGACGCCAGGATAGGAGGCCGGATAGAGCGGCGGCGCGGCCGGACCGTCATTGCCGACCGGCGCGACGATCAGCGCGCCGCTGGCGTTCAGCGCCCGCACAGCCGCCTCCAGCGTCAGATTGGGCGGCCCGACCAAGCTCACATTGATCACCGGAACGCCCTCGCGCGCCATCCAGGCCAGGGCGCGGACGATGGCGTCCGCCGAGCCGCCGGCCGGCCCGGTCCCATAGACATCCGCCGCATAGAGCCGCGCCCCGGGCGCCGCGCCATGGAACCGCCCGGCCTGGCCGACGATCAGGGACGCCACGGCGGTCCCATGCGCGTCCGCCTTGATCCCGCCGGGCGCGAAGGCCTGTTGCTCGACCGGCGCGCCGGCAAAGGCCGGGTCATCCCGGGAAAACCCGGTGTCCAGAAGGCCGACCCGCGTTCCAGGCGGCGCGTGCTCCACGGCGGGCGGCGCGCTGGGCCGGGCATCCGTCGCCGGGCCGGACGAGGCGGCCGAATAGATGTGGTCGAAATCGTACTGGCCCTCCGGGTCCAGCTTGCGCAGCCGCCGAACCGCCTGGCGGGCCGACTGGCCCTGGGGCGGGCTCAGCACCACCTCGTCCAGGCCGAGCGGCTCGAGACGTTCGCGGCGGGCGACGACGAAGCCGGCGGCCTCGGCGGCCTGGAGCGCCGCGGCGGTCGGCGAGACCGCCAACACCTCGCCGCGGACCACCGGCGCGCCATGGTCGTCGGTCTCCAGGCTCTTGGGATTGTCGCGCACCAATTGACGCAGGCGCGACAGGCGAAGATCGGCGATCTGGTTCACATCCAGGTCGCTCCGCAAGCCCGAAACCGTGTCCTGGACCAGGCCGGCGCCGAGCGTCGGCAACGGCAGGTCCAGCGCGCGCAGGCCGCCCAGCCGCTGGGCGCCCGCCGGCGCGGCCAGGATGGCCGTGGCCAGGCATCCCGCCAAATATGCCGATCCGAAGCGCGCTATGCCGCCATCCTCCTTGCCGATCCGCTCTCGCGGACGAATATGCCCTATTCGCGCGGCGCAGGGATGAAACGCGCGACGCCGGACGTTTCATCCATAGGACAGAGGCGCGTTTTGGATCCATTCCAGCGGGAGATCGTCGACCTGCTGCCCAGGCTGCGCCGGCTGGCGCGGGTTTTGGCGCGCGATTACGCGGACGCCGACGACCTGGTCCAGCTCTGCGTCGAACGGGCGCTGGAGCGACGGAACCAATGGCGGGCGGGTTCGAGCCTCGATAGCTGGATGTTCCGGATCATGAAGAACGCCTGGATCGACGAGACCCGCGCCAGAACCCGGACCGGGCGGGTGATGGAGACGGGGCTGGAAACCGACCAGATCGCCGACGCCAGGGCCCCGGACATGGAAACGCGGCTGGCGGCGAGCGCGGCCGAACGCGCCCTTTCGGAACTGCCCGAAGACCAGCGCCTGGCGGTCGCCCTGGTGCTGATCGAAGGCCTTTCCTACCGCGAGGCCGCCGAAGCGCTGGAGGTTCCCATGGGGACCTTGACCAGCCGCCTGGTTCGCGGCCGAATGGCCTTGCAGGAACGCCTGGAGAAGGCGGAAATATAGATACGATGCAGATCACCGAAGACCTTCTGATGGCCTATGCCGACGGTGAAGCCGACAGCGAAACCCGTGCGGCGGTCGAGGCGGCGATGGCCCGTGACGGCGCGATCCGCGAGCGGGTCGAGGCGCATCGGCGGTTGCGCGGGACCATGGCCGGCGCCTTTCGCCCCAGCCTAAGCGAGCCCGTGCCGGAACGCCTGTTGGCCGCCGCGCGCGGAGAGCGGAGCCAGCGGCCGTCCCGCCCCGCCGAAATCGTCGACCTGGCCGCCGTGCGCGCGCGCAAGACCAAGCCCAAGGCGCCGCCCGCGCCGAGCCGCGCCTGGCTGCAATGGGCGGCCCTGGCCGCCTGCGTCGTCGTCGGCGTGTTCGTCGCGCGCGGGCTCGGCCAGCCCGGCGTCACGCCGATGATCGGCGATCGGCACGGCGAGCTGATGGCGCAAGGCGCGCTGGCCCGCGCGCTGGATCTGCAGATCGCCGGCCAGGAGCCCCCGCCCAACCCGGTGGTGCGGATCGGCGTCAGCTTCCACAGCGCCGACCGGACCTTCTGCCGGACCTTCCAGGTGCTGAGGGGCGAGGCCCTGGCCGGCGTGGCCTGCCGCGCGCCCAATGGCTGGCAAGTGCGGGCGACCGCCGCCTCTACGGGCGAGAGCGTGAACGCCGGCGGCTACCGCACCGCCGCCTCGCCCCTGCCGCCGGCGGTCACCGCGACCGTGGACGCGATCATCGCCGGCTCCCCCCTGGACGCCCAAGCCGAAGCCGCCGCCAAGGCCAAGGACTGGCGGGAATAGCCGTCCCTCAAGCGGGTGACCCAGGGCAGGATATATTGAAATCGAGACGGTTCATTTAAATCCGCTCATCCGGTGACGCCGCCGAGCGCCTCTCCTCTAGCACTGGATCACGCGGAGATAATCGGGCTGTGCCTCAGCAAGATCGACCATGGCCGCGTCCCGCGTGATGATCGGAATCCGGCGTATGCGCGCGGTCGCGATGAGGAAACAGTCGCCGGGGTCTTTGCGGGCATAGACAGTCGCCACGTCGGCAGCCTCAAAGGCGATCCGCTGATGAACGGGCGCCAGCTTTGCGCCAGTCAACCGGATCGCTTCACGGAACCACTCGCGGGCGAGTTAGCCGCCCAGATCGGGACGGCCGGGGCCGGGCCGCTTTTGGGCGGCGACGGCCAGCTCCCAAGCCGTCATCGGGGACGCGAACAATGTGCCCGCGGCCTGATTCTCCCCAATGGCGACAAGAGCCTCATTCGTGAGGTCGTCCGTACCTGAAACGAGCCAATAGAGCGCGTGCGTGTCGAGTAGCGCGCCCGGCGCCCACAGGCTCAAGGATGCTTTGGCGCGGGGCGGCCAGACTTCTTTTTGACCTGATCGTAGATCGGCTTGGTGAGGTCAACGCCCTTGGCGATGCTCAGTTGGCCTTCGAGGGCGCCATAGCCCCGCACTTCGACCACGCGTCCCGTCGAAGAGTCCCGGACGGTCTTACCCGGCGTGGCGGGGCTTTTGTGGACATGGGAGGCCAGTTTAGACACGCCAAATATATAAGCCGTTGGCTGCAAAAAGACCAGCGGCGGGACCCTGATATTGTCAAACCTTACGGCCTCACCCGCCCGCCCGCCTGGGCCGGAACCGCGGCCCGGGGCCGCCAATTAAGCTTTGTTCAGAACACGAAGCCCGGCTGAAGCGCGAAGCCGGGCAGAACCGGCGGCGTGGCGTCGAACACGGTCCGATAGCCGACATCAGCCCCCGCGCGCAGATAGAGGCGCATCTTGCCGGCCGGGCCGGCGCGGACGATCACGCCCATCCGCCCACCCTCGGCCAGGGCGGCCAGCCACGCCGCCGGCGGCTCGGACACCGCGCCCTCGCACACGATCACGTCGAAGGCGCCGGCGGGCGGGGTCTTCAGGTCCTCGCCATCCAGGCGGGTGACGGCCAGGCCGATATGCTCCAGCACCGCCGCCGCATAGGGCGCCGCGATGGCCAGGGCGCGCTCGCCGCGGCGCGGCGCGGTCGCATGGACCAGCTTGGCCAGGTGGCGTGGCCGCAGCAGCACGCGGCCGGGCGCGTATTCCAGCTCGGCGTCGGCATAGGCCAACTGGGCCTTGGCCGGCGGGCAGAAGCCTTCGCGCGCGATCGAACGCATGGCCTGCTGGATGGCCAGGTCGGGCACGTCATTGGGACGCACCTGACTGTCGACCATGATGTCGCGCGCCGCGGCGAAATCGAACGTCATCAAACCCCTCGCTGCGCCCCTCGCGCGCATCGGAATCTCACGCGGGGCCAGGGCCGCTTATAGGTCGGGGCGCCATTCGAAGGCAATCGGTCGAACGCAATCGGGCCGACCACGGCATTGCCCACGCCCCCGCCTTCTGTTAGCCATCCCGCCCTCTGCAGCGCCCGGACGGGCGAACGCACCGGATGGCCTGGTGGCGGAGTGGTGACGCAGCGGACTGCAAATCCGCGCACCCGAGTTCGATTCTCGGCCAGGCCTCCAATGATTTCAGTTGGTTGGCGGCGCGGCGACGAGGCCGATTTCTGATCGTCAGTGTTTCGTCAGCGACCTTTGTCGCCGGCACGCGAATCGGAGCGACCACATGGCTTGCTGGATCGATGTCGTGAAAGACTGGCAGACCCTGATCGCCGGGGTGTTGGCCATCGTCGCTGCCTTTATAGGCGGGGGGTTCGTCTGGCTTCAGACCCAGACAGTGGATCGCCGAGAGCAGGCCCGGCTCGAACGGCAGCACAAAGCGGCCCTGGCGGTCCTACCATTGGCGATTAGCGCCTTCGTCGAATACGCCCAACAGTGCGCGGTCGGACTGCTCCCTGTTTTGAGATCCGCAGTCGATGAGGTGGTCCCGGTCGCCGCGAGGGTCGCCTTCGTCCCGCCCGTGCTAGATTCGGCCGTGATCCCTCAGCTTAGAGACGCAATCGAAAATGCCCCCGAGGGCTTCAGCGATCGGATCGCCGCGCTGATCGCCGGAGGGCAGGTACTTGCCTCGAACCTGCGCAGCCTTCCGGACAAGACCAGCCCGTCAACGTTGGTGCTGAAAGCCAACATAGAAGAATACATCGCGAGAGCGGGCATAATATTTGCCCGGGGAGCAGCGCTATTTGAGTACGCTCGCGGCAAGTCGGGCGTCGTTCCGCCTGCCAATCCGTCGGAGGATGACGTTCGAGCCGCGATCAACGTGATGAGCTTCGAGTTTGTGAATGAAGAACGCATCTACGACATCGCGTTTCGACTATTGTCCGGCGTTCAATAACTTGCACAATGCGTGCCCCAACTAGCCCTTCATGCTAAAATCTGGCATTACCGTGACGCTGTATGAAATAGGCCATCCACCTGGGAAGCGTAGGTAGAGTTTTATACAGTGTCGCCACAACGCTACGGATTGGTGAGGTTATTAAGCATTACCCCAACCGATGAAAATACTCGACCCTCTTTATGCTCGAGAAATACCTTGCGGTCTATGTCAAATCCGACCTCACCCTTGCCGGGTACGTCAGCATTAACTTGGCACGGCATTCGATCAGGAAAAGAGTTGGTGCAAAAAATCAGAACATCAGCTCCCAATACAGGACGACCTATAGATAGGTACTCTGAAAAGTCCGTCACGTCGTATTGAATATATTTTCCACTAGAATCTGGGTGGCTATCAGGAAACGGTGTACGGGAAACACTTGCATATTCATTGATAACGAGATGTTTTACATGTTCCATAGGACCTAATTTCTGCATCACATCCGCATAATTCTTTAGCGCACTCCCGTCGAAGGCGATGCGTGTAACCTGCCATGCTTTGTCAGACGACTTTTGGCAATATCTAAACTTAGGCGCGCCGACGACGCCAGGGAAAGGGCCGACCGCAGTCGTCTTCTTATCGCTCACGACATCAAGGTTCGGCTGAAGCTCCGACGGAATCGCATAGGCGACACCGTCGAGCTCTACCCGCAATACAGAAGTCGGCACACATGGCGGGTGATGGCGCGCGCAGGCCGTCAGCAATAGCGCAAAGGAAATTTTGCAAACCTGCATTCCGCCTTTGACGTTTCGCATCCGCTTCACCCCTCCCTGAAGCTGCGCGACATCTGGTCGGTCAGCGGTTTGAGGAAGTAACTTAAGATTACATAATATTACGGTGATGGTGTGGACGGCGCTCACGAGCGGCATCTGCGTGCCATGATGATCGTTGTCGAGACGCATCATCAGAGGAGCGCCGTCCGTGGAAGAGATTACCACCATTGGGATTGATCTGGGCAAGAGCATTTTCCAGGTTCACGCGATTGGTGGCGCGGGCCGGGTGATCATCAGCAAGGCCGTGCGCAGCGCGGATTTTCTGGTTTTCTAGGGAAGATTCCGCCCTGCCTGATCGGCATGGAAGCCTGCGCGAGCAGCCACCATTGGGCGCGGGAATTACGGTGACACTGTATGAAATAGGTCGTCCACCCGGGAAATATAAGTAGGGTTTCATACAGCGCCACCGAATCTGATTGCATAAAGTGTCACCATAATATCCGATACAGTGTCATCGTAATCTGGTTAGCCGCCGCACCGCGCCCGCCTCGCTCTAATACCTGCATTTGGGCGTTTTCCTTAAACACAATGAGGCAATGGCCGATCGAGACTATCTTCAGGATGCTGATGATCGAAATAATACAAAATAATGACATCAAATAATGCCCGCAACGATCCAAAAGTTGTTGCTCGGGACGGAAATCCCCGATAGCTGACGGCTTTAGTTCGTCTTCGGCGTGCGTTCGGGGCTTTGAAAATCCTTCGATTGCCGGCCGTTTGAGGCATGTGGAACCGGGGGGCTCATGCGGTCGAAAGCGGCAGTTTCGTCGTTTACCTTGCCTGTGATG
>DATAYD010000053.1:0-18515 GCA_036272715.1 Caulobacteraceae bacterium
CCGTCAGAGCATCCACATACGCCGAAAACCGAGCCTCAACCCCCTCAAGCACCGCTACCTCCACGCGATCCACCATGAATCACCAAGGCTGAATCATCAACACCCACAGGCATAGGGGACAAACTGACTCAGTGAGACTAGATGCCGGCGCGCACAATTGAGGGTGTTCTATTCCGCCCGTGCGCCTTATGACCTCTCCACTTGTTCAGGGGCGGGGTTCACGGGCCGGGCGGGCGCCGCGAACCATCGCGTTCATTCGACGATTTGAAGGAACTCATTGTCCCAGGTCGTCCAATAGCCACGGGAGCTAATGAGAACCTCATGAAGCATGTGATTTTTGGCCCCTCGGGCCTGCGGGTTTCGGAATTGTGCCTCGGCGCGATGACCATCGGCGACGCTTATGACTGGGGCGTGGGCCGCGAGGGCAGTCGAGCGCTTTTCGACGCCTACCTCGACGCCGGCGGAAACTTCATCGACACAGCCAACCGCTATCAGGAGACCCAGAGCGAGGCGCTCCTCGGCGAGTTCATGGAGGGGATGCGCGATCGGCTGGTGCTGGCCACGAAATACAGCAATACGATGCATGCTCCGGACCCCAATTCGGCCGGCAACCATCGCAAGAGCCTCACCGTCGCGGTCGAGGAAAGTCTGCGGCGATTGAAGACGGACTACATCGACATTCTCTGGATGCATTCGTGGGATCAGGTCACGCGCAGCGACGAGGTGATGCGCGCCCTGGAGTATCTGGTCGCGTCCGGCAAGATCCTGCATATCGGAGCTTCGAACACACCGGCCTGGGTCGTCTCTCGGTCGAACGCCATCGCGGAGCTACGCGGATGGTCGAGCTTCACCGGGGTGGAGCTGCCCTATAGCCTGCTCGAGCGCTCACCCGAGCGGGAAACCTTGCCGATGGCCAAGGCGCTGGGTCTCGGGGTCGTGGCCTACGGTTGTCTGGGGTCCGGGGCCCTGACGGGAAAGTACCTCGACAACCCCACCGTCGAGGGAGGGCGAATGAACCAGCGGGACTGGCCGCTCGCTAGCAGTGCTCAGAACGAAAAGGTGAGGAACATCGCCCTCGCGGTGCGTGACATCGCCGGCGATCTCGGGGCGAGTTCGTCTCAGGTCGCCCTGGCCTGGGTCCGGGCGCAGCACGAAAGCTACATCCCCATCGTGGGGGTCCGCACCGTGGCGCAACTACAGGACAATCTGGCCGCGATCGATGTCGCCTTGTCGGATGACCACCTGCGGCGCCTGGATCAGCTCAGCGCCATCTCCATGGACTACCCTATGAACGTCCTGGCGCGGATAGCCTCGACGACAACGAGCGGACGACTGACGAAAGAAGTGACCAGCTCCTGATCCCCTATCTCGCCGGTTTTCGGAAGGGGAGCCACCCCTCCGGTTAGCGGCGGACCGGGGGGAGCAGACCAACCGGCGACGACATGGACGCCTCGTTTCTAAAGAAGCGCCCGATGAATCATGGTTTGAGCCCGACCGCGCCCCCCCGCCGTTAACCCGAGCCGATTGCCCCGCCATTTGGCGCCGCGCCGTTGCGCGCCGGAATGGAAGCGTGTAAGGAACCGCCCCTATTCACCTGACCAACGCCGCGCGGAGCCTAGCGCGGCGTATTCGTTTCGAGAGCATGGCCATGGCCGAGATCGTCCTAAATGTCGAAGTCCGCGACCGTTCGGGCACAGGCGGCGCGCGCGAGACGCGCCGCGCCGGCAAGGTGCCGGGCGTCCTCTATGGCGGCGCGCTGGCTCCGGTGAACATCGCCGTCAAGTCCAACGAATTCCGCAAGGCGCTGCATTCAGGCAAGCTCCTCGGCCACATGGTGACCCTGAAATACGGCGAGGAGACCCAGACCGTCGTCGCCAAGGACATCCAGTTCCACCCGGTGACCGACGACGCCGTGCATTTCGACCTCTACCGGGTCGATGAGCACCAGTTGATCAAGATCTCCGTCCCGGTCCAGTTCACGAACCAGGAAGCCTCGCCCGGCCTGAAGCGCGGCGGCACCTTGAACGTGGCCGTGCACGAGGTGGAGCTGATGGCGCCAGCCGACTCGATCCCCGAGGAATTGGTCGTCGACCTGACCGGCCTGGATATCGGCGACAGCGTTCGCAGCAGCGCGCTGAAGCTGCCCAAGGGCGTCCAACTTTCGGCCCATGACCGCGATGTCGTGGTGGCCTCGGTGGCGACCTCTTCGGCCATGCAATCCGATGAGGCGGCCGATGCGGCCGAGTCCGACGCGGCCGGCTGAAGCCTCGGCGAGCTTCGGCTCGCGTGAACGCGCGGCGGACGCCGGACTGGTCTCATGCTGATCCTCGTCGGCCTCGGCAATCCGGGTGCGAAATACGCCCATAACCGGCATAATCTCGGCATGCTGGCGCTGAGCGCGATCGCCGGACGGTGGCGGATCGGCCCTGAGCGCTCCAAGTTCCAGGCGCTCGTCGCCGAGGGCGCGGTGGGCGCGGAGCGCGTGCTGCTGCTCAAGCCCCAGACTTTCTACAATGATTCCGGCCGAGCCGTGGCCGAGGCCATGCGCTTCTACAAGCTGACCCCGGCCGAGGTCGTGGCATTCTATGACGAGATCGACCTGGCCCCTGGTCGATTCCGGATGAAGACCGGCGGCGGCGCGGCCGGCAATAACGGCATCCGCTCGATCACCGCCCATATCGGCGCGGATTTCCGCCGCGCGCGGATGGGCACGGGCCATCCCGGCCACAAGGACCGGGTGATGGGTCATGTGCTGTCGGATTTCCACAAGGCCGACCAGGACTGGGTCAACGCCCTGTGCAACGCCTGCGCCGAGGCCCTGCCCCTGCTGCTGGCCGGCGAGGACGAAAAATACCAGGCCGAGGTGATGCGCCTGGCGCCCGCGGGCAAGCTGGACCCGCGCCAAGCCGCGAGGGACGCGGAATGATCCTGCCCGTTTTCGGCCTCTCGCTGATCGTCGCGATCCTGCTCTGCGTGCATGTGGTGCGCACCAATCAGAACATGTACTGGCTGTGGCTGATCCTGATGCTGCAGCCGCTGGGCGGGCTGATCTATTTCGTCGCCATCATCCTGCCCGAGCTGTTCGGCGGCCGCACGGCCCGGCGGGTCGGGGCCGCGGCCCGCCAGACCCTGGATCCGGGCCGGACCTATCGCGCGGCCAAGGCGGACTATGACGACAGCCCCACCGTGGCCCACGCCATGCGCCTGGCCGCCGCCGCCGTGACGCTGGGCCGCCATGTCGAGGCGGAGGCGCTCTATCGCGGCGCGGCCCAGGGCGTGCACGCCGACGATCCGGCCCTCCTTTTGGGCCATGCCAACGCGCTGATCGAACTGGATCGCTTCGCCGAGGCCCTGGGCGAACTGGAGCGGCTCGGCCAGGACGCCGACCGGGGGCGCACCCCCCAGGCCGCGCTGGCCATGGGCCGCGCCTATGAAGGCCTGGGCCGGTTGGGCGAGGCCGACACCGCCTATGAATGGGCCGCCGGCCTGCTGCCGGGGCTGGAGGCCTATGGCCGCTACGCCGCCTTCCTGGCCCGCTCGGGGCGACGCGCCGAGGCCCAGGAGGCCCTCGCGGAGATGGACCGCCGCATCAGGAGCGCTGATCCCTATTTCCGCCGCGAAGCGCGGGTGTGGCGCGACCTGGCCGCCTCGGCGCTGGGCCAACCCGGCTGAGGGCTGGCGTTCGACGGCGCGCTTCGCCATAAGACCGCCTCACCCCATCCGAACGATCACGAGGAGCCGATGGCCCTGAAAGTCGCCATCGTCGGCCTGCCCAATGTCGGCAAGTCGACCCTGTTCAACGCCCTGACCCAGACCGCGGCGGCCCAGGCGGCGAACTATCCCTTCTGCACCATCGAGCCCAATGTCGGCGACGTGGCCGTGCCGGAATCCCGGCTCGACGCCCTGGCCAAGATCGCCGGCTCCAAGGAGATCATTCCGGCGCGGATCAATTTCGTCGACGTCGCCGGCCTGGTCCGCGGCGCGTCCAAGGGCGAGGGCCTGGGCAACCAGTTCCTGGCCACGATCCGCGACTGTGACGCCGTGGCCTTCGTCGCGCGCTGTTTCGTCGATGACGACATCACCCATGTGGAAGGCCGCGTCGACCCGCTGGACGACCTGGACATCATCGAGACCGAACTGATGCTGGCCGACCTCGAGAGCCTCGAAAAGCGGGTGGTCAACCTGGAGAAGCGGGCCAAGGGCGGCGACAAGGACAGCGCCGCCACCCTGCGCCTGGTCAAGCTGGCGCTGGAGCAACTGAACGCCGGCCGGCCCGCGTTCACGGCGAAGGTTCCCGCCGAGGACGATAAGGCCTGGCGCATGCTGCAGCTCCTGACCGCCAAGCCGGCGCTCTATGTCTGCAATGTCGACGAGGCTTCGGCGGAGAGCGGCAACGCCCTGTCGGCCAAGGTGGTCGAGCGGGCGACCAGGGACGGCGCCAAGGCCGTGGTCATCTCGGCCAAGATCGAGAGCGAGATCGCCATGCTCGTCCCCGAGGAGCGCGCGGAATTCCTGGAGACGCTGGGCCTGGCCGAACCGGGCCTGAACCGGCTGATCCGCGGCGCCTACGCCCTGCTCGGCCTGCAGACCTATTTCACCGCCGGCCCGAAAGAGGCCCGGGCCTGGACCATCGGCGTCGGCGACACCGCGCCCATGGCGGCCGGCGTGATCCATTCGGACTTCGAGAAAGGCTTCATCCGCGCCGAAACCATCGCCTTCGACGACTATGTCCGCCTGAACGGGGAAGCCGGCGCGCGGGAAGCCGGCAAGCTGCGCTCGGAAGGCAAGGAGTATGTGGTCCGTGACGGCGACGTGATGAATTTCAGGTTCAACGTCTGACCCCCAAGCTTGGAACCTCTCCAGGCACCAAGGCGAACGATTCTATCCCTCTTCGTGCCGCTCCAGCAGCGACACGGTGGCGTCCTCTTCCGAGGCCGGGTTCTCGCCGGCGCGGCGCAGGGTCGGGTTCAGGAAGGCGAAGGCCGCCAGGCCCGCCAGCACGACCAGGATCACCAGGAACGGGGCGATGTGGACACGGCCATAAAGTCCCACGAAGAACGGGGCGAAGATGATGTTGACGCCGTTGACCGCCGCGATGGCGCCGGCCGCGGCCGCCTGCTCGCCGGGCCTGACCGCCAGGGACGAGCCGGCGGTGAAGCCGGGCCGGGCGAAGGCGAAGCCCAGGTTGCAAAGCGCGAAGGCGATCACCACCGTCCAATAATCGGGGGCGAAGGCCATCAGGAGGCTGCCCGCCGCCGCCAGGCCCGCGCCCCAGCGCAGCAGGTGGCGCGGGCTCATCGCGAACATCCGGATCAGGCCCCATTGGGCCAGGAGGCCGGCGATCGCCCCGGTCATCCAGGCCATCTTGGTGTAGTCCAGCGCCTGGATCGGCGGCAGGCCGACCTTGTCGATGATCAGAAAGCCCAGGATCTGCTGAATGATCGACTGCCACGAGGCGATCAGGAATCCATAGGCCAGGAACGGGGTCAGCCGCGGATCGCGCCACAGTGGGCCGGGCCTGGCGGCGCCCAGGGTCGCCGGCTCGCCCATATGCGCCTCGGCCTCGGCCGGAACGAACTTCCGCTCCTCGGCGTCGAGCGGCTCCGGCAGCGCCTTGGATTCCGGCAGCCAGTGGGCCACGGTCAGCAGCATGATGGCGGCGATCACCGCGAAGGCGAACAGCGGCCCGGCCAGCCCCACGACCGGCAGCACGAACAGGGTCGCGATCAAGGGCCCCACAATAGTGCCGAGGCCGAACGCGCCGGCCAGGGTCGACATGGCCTGGGTGCGTTGCCGGCGGCTGGTGCGCTCGGCCACATAGGCCTGGGTCGCCGGGTTCGAGGCCGAACCGAACAGGCCGAACACCGCCCGACCGAGCAGGAAAAATCCAAAGATGATCATCGGGGCCGCCAGGTGGCGCACGCCGGCGCTGACCACCACGCCGCAAGCGATCATCGACAGCATGAAGCCCGCGAGACCCAGCAGGATCAGCGGCTTGCGCCCGTGCAGGTCGGACTGGCGCGCCCAGAACGGCGAGACCAGGGCCCAAAGCAGCGCCGACAGGGAGAAGATCGCCGCGACCATCGGATCGGGGATGCCGATCTGCCGCCCGATCGCCGGCAGCACCGACTGCATGCCGCTATTGCCGAGCGCCGTGGTCACCGAGACGCAGAACAGCAGGAAGAAGGCGCGCTGGCGCACCTGCTCGGGCGTCGACGCGGGCCGTTTCTTGAGCTGGAGCGGGGCGGCGTCGAGGGCGTTCATGGGCGCCGCACCATAGAGGGCGCCGCTAGAGCGTGACAGTCCCGAGTGGGAACCGGTTGAGGCGCCCGTCACGCTCTAACTTCAGGAAAATAGAGCCTTTCTGGCCGGTTCAAGCGAAACCGGTTGAACCGGAAGGGCTCTAGGGCCGCAACACTTGGACGCACCCCGGCGCATACGCGGAATTAAGCATTAACAGCCAAGGTCGGCCTGCGTTTTCCCAGGGGGCTCCAGGCGTTTCATGTTCCAGATTATCGGCCTTGTCGTGCTGTTCGGCGCGGTGTTCGGGAGCTTCATCATCTCGGGCGGCAAGATGGGCGTCGTGCTCGAAGCGGCCCCGCACGAACTGATGGCGATCCTCGGGGCCGGCATCGCCGCGTTTCTGATCTCCAACTCCATGACCACGATCAAGGCCACGGCCGGCGGCTTCGGCAAGGTGTTCAAGGGGCCGAAATGGAAGGCCGGCGACTACCGCGATCTTCTGAGCCTCTTGTTCCTGCTCACCAAGACCATGAAGTCCAAAGGCGTGATCGCGCTTGAGAGCCACATCGAAAAGCCCGCCGACAGCACGATCTTCTCCCGCTATCCGCGGATGATGAAGGACCACTTCGCCATCGACTTCATCTGCGACACCCTGCGGATGATGACCATGAACCTGGAGGATCCGCACCAGGTCGAGGACGCGATGGAGAAGCAACTGGAAAAGCACCATCACGAGGCCCTGGCCCCGTCCCACGCGATCGCGAGCCTGGCCGATGGCCTGCCGGCGCTGGGGATCGTCGCGGCCGTGCTGGGCGTCATCAAGACCATGGGCTCGATCACCGAGCCGCCGGAGGTTCTGGGCTCCATGATCGGCGGCGCCCTGGTCGGAACCTTTCTCGGCGTGTTCCTGGCCTATGGCATGGTCGGGCCGATGGCCGCGCGGATGAAGGACGTGGTCGACGAGGAGTCCGCCATGTACCGGATCATCCAGTCGGTGCTGGTCGCCCACCTGCATGGCAACGCCGCGCAGATCTCCGTGGAAATCGGCCGCGGCAGCGTCCCCAGCCCCTCACAGCCAAGCTTCCTGGAGCTCGAGGAAGCGCTCAGCGCGATCCCCGCGGAAGGTTAAGATCGCGATTTGATCACGCCGCCGTGAACTTGGTGCTTGCCCTTCTCGCAATTGACGGCATATTCGGGGGCAGCGCGCGTGGGTGCGTCACTTCGCCCTTGCCTGGAGACAGGCGCGGCGAGGCGATCAATTCGCGGACTGCGCACCAACCTCCTATTGGGGACCAGGGACAATATGACCTCCGAAGCTCTTCGTAAGATCCTCGTCGCCGGCGCCGCCGTCGCCGCTCTCTCCATCGTTGGCTGCGCCAAGAAGGCTCCCGACGCGGCTGCTTCCGACGCCGCTTCTGAAGCCACTGCCGCTGCCTCCGACGCCGCCGCCGCCGCTTCCGACGCCTCGGTCGCCGCGTCCAGCGCCGCCATGGCCGCCTCTTCGGCCGCTGGCGCCATGAGCGCTGCTCCGGCGTCCAAGTAAGTCGCTTTTCGCGACAGGTTATCGGGAAGGGTCGTCCCCTGGGCGACCCTTCTTGTTTTTCGGGATCTGTCTAAGCCCGCCGCGCGGATTTGAGCCGGCATGAGCGACGCCCCGAACCCGCTGGACGGCGATTCGCCGATCGACTGGGACGCCGACGGCGTTCCCAGGTCGCGGCTATTCGGCGACATCTACTATTCGACGGCGGACGGCCTGGCGGAATCGCGGGCCGTGTTCCTGGCCGGCTGCGGATTGCCCGAGGCCTGGCGCGGGCGCCGCGCCTTCACGGTCGGCGAACTGGGCTTCGGCTCGGGCCTCAATATCATCGCCCTCCTGGCGCTCTGGCGTGAGACCCGCGAGCCGGGCGCGCGGCTGCGCATCTTTTCCATCGAAGCCTTTCCGATGTCGCGGGACGACGCGCGCCGCGCCCTGGCGACGTGGCCAGAGCTCGGCGACCTCGCGCGAAGCCTGGTCGACCAATGGCCGCGCCGGGCGCGCGGCTTTCACCGGATCGATTTCGAAGACCTCGGCGCGGTGCTCGATCTGGCGATCATGGACGTCCATGAGGCGCTGACGGCCTGGACCGGCGCGGCCGACGCCTGGTTCCTCGACGGCTTCTCCCCCGCCCGCAATCCGGCCATGTGGGCCGACGAGGTGCTGGCCGCCGTCGCCGCCCGTTCCGCGCCGGGCGCCCGGGCCGCGACCTTCACCGTCGCCGGCGCCGTGCGGCGAGGCCTGGCGGCGGCCGGCTTCACGGTCGAGAAACGCCCCGGCTTCGGCCGCAAGTCCGAACGCCTGGAGGCGCGCCTGCCAGGACCCGCGATCGTCGTCGCCCCGCCAGAGACCCCGCGCGTCGCCATCATCGGCGCCGGGATCGCCGGCGCGTCGCTGGCCCGCGCGTTCCGGGCGCTCGGCGCCGAGCCCCTGGTGATCGACGCCGCCGCGCCCGGAGCCTCGGGCAATGCGGCGGCCCTGAGCATGGCCCGACTGGACGCCGGCGGCGAGGCGGTCGCACAGCTCTACGCCCAGGCCATGGCCCGGGCCGCCGACCTCCATGGCCGCGACGGCGCGGTGATCGCGCGCGGCGTGCTCCAGCTTGAAGTCGGCCCCAAGGACCCGAGCCGCTTTGACCGCATCGCCGCGGGCCCGCTGTTCGAACGCGGCGCGGTGGCGCGGCTATCCGTTCGCGAGGTCGAAGCCGCGCTCGGCGAACCCGCGGCCGCTGGCGGCCTGATGATCCGCGACGCCCTGGTCGTCGAGCCGGCCGTGATCCTGGGCCGCTGGCTGGCGGGCGTCGACCGGCTGCGCGCCGAGGTCGCGGCGATCGCGCCGGACGGCGACGCCTGGCGCCTGATCGACGGCCAGGGCCGGGAGATCGCCCGAGCCGAGATCGTCTGTGTCGCGGCCGGCGCCGGGACGGCCGCGCTCGCGCCCAACCTGCCGATCTCCCCCGTCAGGGGCCAGATCAGCCTGATCGAAACCCCGACCCCGCCCGCCGCGGCCATCGGCGCCGGCTATGTGATCCCGACCCGAACCGGCTTCCTGATCGGCGCCACCCACGATCGGGGCGATGGCTCGACCGAAGTCCGGGCGGAGGATCACCGGCGCAATATCGATCTGGTCGCCCAGGCCCGCCCCCGATTGGCCGCCAGCCTCGATCCAGGCGGCTTGCGAGGCCGCGCCGGCGTCCGCGCGGTCACGCCGGATTTCCTGCCCCTGGCCGGGCCGATCGGGCCCGCGGGACCCTATATCCTCTGCGGCCTCGGTTCGCGCGGGTTCTGCGCCGCGCCGCTGCTGGCCGAGCATGTCGCCGCCCTGGCCCTGGGCATCGCCTCGCCCCTGCCGCGGTCCTTGGGCGACATTGTGGATCCTCGCCGATTTGAGAGGCGACGCGCCCGCCGTTTTGGGCGTTCAATGCCGGGAACGGGCTTGGATCGCGTCCAGCGTTGAAGCCTCTAGCCCGAAATCGTCGCCCTGCCGAAGCGCGACCGGCCGTAGGTTTCAAAATCGTCAGCGATTACGAGCCGGCGGGTAGTCGTTCCGCTGCACAGAGGATCTTCTGGGTCGAGGTTGCTTCTCAGAACCCTTCCCCCTCGATGGGGGAAGGGCAGGGTTGGGGGTGAACGCACAAGGTTGGGGCGGAGAACGCGAGAGACGCCTTGCCCGTTACGTTCGTCACTGATCGCGTCCGCACCCCCACCCAACCCTCCCCACCGTGACGGCTGAACGTTCACGGCATGGGTTCGGCATTCCGCTTCGCTCCAGCCGGAATGACGAGCAGGATGAGCCATCCGTTGATCCAGGAGTTCCGCGATGCTGAAAGTCCATCACCTGAACAATTCGCGCTCCCAGCGTATCGTCTGGCTGATGGAGGAACTGGGCACCCCGTACGAGATCGTCCCTTATCGGCGCGACGCGACCACCAACCTGGCCCCGCCGGAACTGAAAGCCGTCCATCCGCTGGGCAAGTCGCCGGTGATCGTCGACGGCGACATCGTGATCGCCGAATCCGGCGCCATTGTCGAATACGCGGTGGCCAGATACGGCGATGGCCGCCTGCGGCCCGACCCGGCCTCCAGCGCCCACGTCGCCTATCTGGAATGGCTGCACTATTCGGAAGGCTCGGCCATGCTGCCCCTGATGATGAACCTTTATCTGATGCGCCTGGGCGAGGCCGGCGCGCCGCTGCATGAGCGCGTCGCCAGCGAGATCGACAACAACCTCGCCTACATAGCCGGCGCCCTCGGCGACAAGGACCACCTGCTCGGCGCGTTCACCGGCGCCGACCTGCAGATGAGTTTCGTCATGGAAGTGGCCCGCGCCTTCGGCAAGCTGGGCGCCTATCCGACCCTGGCCGCCTATATCGCCCGCCTCCAGGCCCGCCCGGCCTTCCAGCGCTCGATCGAAAAGGGCGGGGCGTACAATCTGGCGGGATGAATCGGTTGTGCCGCTCCCCCTCCCCGAAACGGCGAGGAACTGGTTCGGTGCGGAGATGTCGCGGAAGCCGGGGATGCGGCCAAGGCCATGTTGGGCCAGGATGGCGGGCGCGGTGATTCGCGCCGCGCCGGAGGGCCGCCCTTGCCCGCGAACGCAAACGACCTCGCCCTGCGCGCCTTCGCGCCGAAGACCCGCGTGCTCGATGGCCAGGTGGTGCTGATCACCGGCGGCACCGGCTCGTTCGGCCGCCGCCTGGTCCAGCGCGTCCTGGCCGAGCAGGCCCCGCGCAAGCTGATCGTGTTCTCCCGCGACGAACTGAAGCAATATGAGATGCAGGCCGACCTGCGCGCCCAGTTCCCGCCCGAGGTCTATGGCCGGATGCGGTTCTTCCTGGGCGACGTGCGCGACCAGAGCCGCCTGACCCTGGCCCTGCGCGGGGTGGACGTCGTGATCCACGCCGCCGCCCTGAAACAGGTGCCGGCCGCCGAATACAATCCCTCCGAATGTATCCACACCAATGTGCTCGGCGCCGAGAACGTGGTCTGGGCCAGCCTGAACAACCGGGTCCGGCGGGTGGTGGCGCTGTCGACCGACAAGGCCTGCAACCCGATCAACCTTTATGGCGCGACCAAGCTGGCCTCGGACAAGACCTTCGTGGCCGCCAACAACCTGGCCGGCGACATCGGCACGCGGTTCTGCGTGGTGCGCTACGGCAATGTGGCCGGCTCGCGCGGCAGCGTGGCGCCGCTGTTCCAGAAGCTGGTCGCCGAGGGCGCGGCCGAACTGCCGATCACCGACCCGCGCATGACCCGGTTCTGGATTTCCCTCGACCAGGGCGTCGACTTCGTGCTCTCGAGCCTGGAGATCACGCGCGGGGGCGAGATCTTCGTGCCCAAGATCGGCTCGATGACCATGCCGGCGGTGGCCGAGGCGCTCGGCCCCGGCCTGGCCCATCGCACGGTCGGCATCCGCCCCGGCGAGAAGCTGCATGAGATGATGATCTCCGGCGACGACGCGCGCATGACCACCGAACTGGCCGACCGTTATGTGATCGAGCCGCAGTTCGTCGAATACCCGCGTACGCCGTTCGCCGGCGATATCGGCCGGCATGTCGATGACGGCTTCAGCTATTCCAGCGACACCAACAGCGAATGGCTGGACGCGGCGGGGTTGAAGGCCCTGCTGGCCGGCCATGGCTGAGCCGCCATTCCTTCCCTATGGCCGCCAGGTCATCGAGGACGATGACATCGCCGCCGTGGCCGAGGCCCTGCGCGCCGACCTCTTGACCACCGGCCCTCGGGTCGAGGCCTTCGAGGCCGCCTTCGCCGAAAAGGTGGGCGCTCGCCACGCCATCGCCTGCGCCAACGGCACCGCGGCCCTGCACCTGGCCATGATGGCCCTGGACCTGCGCCCCGGCGAGGCGGTGATCGCGCCGGCCATCACCTTCGTCGCCACCGCCAACGCCGCCCGCTATCTGGGGGCCGAGGTGGTGTTCGCCGACGTCGATCCGGACACCGGCCTGATGACGCCTGAAACCCTGGCCGAGGCGGTCGGCCGGCTGGACGGCCGGCCGTTGCGGGCCGTGCTGCCGGTGCACCTGGCCGGCAATGTGGTCGACCTGCCGGGCGTGAAGCGCCTGGCCGAACCCCAGGGCGCCGTCCTGGTCGAGGACGCCTGTCATGCGCTGGGGACCGGCATGGCCTTCGACAATCGGCCGGAGCGGGTCGGCGACGGGCGCCACTCGGCCATGGCCTGTTTTTCGTTTCATCCGGTCAAGACCATCGCCACCGGCGAGGGCGGCATGATCACCACCAATGACCCGGTCCTGGCGGAGCGGTCGAGGCTCTACCGCACCCATGGCCTCAGCCGCGATCCGGCCGGTTTCCGGAACCCCGAACTGGCCTTCGCCGCCGACGGGTCCGTCAATCCCTGGATCTATGAGATGCAGGCCCTGGGCTACAACTACCGCATGCCCGATGTGCTTTGCGCGCTCGGGATCAGCCAACTGGCCAAGCTGGACCGGTTCGTCGCCCGGCGGCGCTTCCTTACGACGCGCTACCGCGAGCTGCTGGCGCCCCTCGCGCCCCTGGTGAGGACCGTACCGCCCCCCCATGGCTGCGACCCGGCCCTACACCTGTTCGTCGCCCTGATCGACTTCGAGAGCGCCGGCCTGTCACGCCGGCGCGTCATGGAGGGACTGCGCGCCCGGGGAATCGGCAGCCAGGTCCACTACATCCCCGTCCACCGGCAGCCCTATTACCGCGCCCGCTACGGCGACCTCGCCCTGCCCGGCGCCGAGGCCTATTACGCTCGCTGCCTCAGCCTGCCCCTATTCCCCGCCATGACCGACGCCGATCCCGACCGGGTAGTGGACGCCCTGAAAGCGGTGCTGGGGGCGGCGTAGCCTCTTCCCTTCGGTGGGCCCGGTCGAGGCTGCTTCAATCCGCGCTCGGCCCGCCGATCCCGCTGGTCTCGGCCTTCAGCTTTCGCACCATCTCCGGCGACAGATAGCCGTCGGCGACCAGGCCGCGGGCCTTCTGCCAGGCCTGCAGGGCGTGGCGGGTCTTGGCGCCGACCACGCCATCGGCCGCGCCGGGATCGAAGCCGAGCTGGGCCAGGTCCTGCTGGGCGCTGATCCGATCGGCGCTGGAGAGCGCGACCTCGACCGGCCAGGGGATGCGCAGCGGCGGCGCGCCGGCGATCTGATCCGCCAGCAGGCCCACGGCCAGGGCATAGGCGGTGGAATTGTTGTATGTCTTGATCACGAAATGGTTGGGACTGACCAGGAAGGCCGGCCCGCCCGCGCCGGAGGGCAGGATCAGCATCATGGCCGCGTCTTCCTCGGCGCCGGCCCAGCCCCGGCCGTCCGCCGGCTGGACCCCGAGCCAGGCCCAGGCCGCGGCCGTCGGCTGGGGACCCTCGGTCATGGCATAGTCGAAACCGGCCGGCAGGATCACCTCGCGCTGCGCGCGGACGCCGGGGACCCAGCCGGCCTTGGCCAGCAGGTTGGCGGCCGAGGCCAGGGCGTCCTTGGACGAGGTCCAGATGTCGGGCGGGCCGGCGCCGTCAAGGCTGACCGCGTCGGCCAGGTAGGCGCTGGGTTCGAACTGGGTCTGGCCCATGGCGCCCGCCCAGGAGCCGCGCAACTGGGCGCGGGTCGCCTGGCGGGTGGCGATGATGCGGACCACCGCCAGGATCTCGGTCTCGGCCCAATCGCGCCGGCGCCCGGCGGCGGCCAGGGTGGCCAGGACCCTGAGCACGTCGAAATCGCCCTGGATCTGGCCAAAGCCGGATTCCATGGCCCAGATGGCGATCAGGATCTCGGCGGGCACGCCGAACCGCGATTCGACCCGGGTCAGCCAGGTCAGTTCGGCCCGCTTGCGCCGCCCGGTCGCCACCCGCTCGGCATTGACGGCGCCCTTGATATAATCGCCGACCGGCTTGGAGAATTCCGGCTGGCGCGCGTCCAGGGCCAGGACGCCAGGCTCGGGCCTCAGCCCGGTGAATTCGCGTCGCAGCACCTCGGCCGGCCAGCCATCGCGGATCGCCCGGTCGACGAAATCCCTGGCCCATTGGTCGAAAGCCGGATCGCCCGACGTGGCGGGTCCCGGCGGCTCCACGGCCAAGGGCGGCGCGCCCAGCCGATCCGGCTCGGCCGGCGGGCTGGCCGTCCCGGCCAGGGCCATCAGCAGGAACAATCGCCGATCCATGGATCAGCATTGGCCGCATTTGGCGCCTGGGGGAACCAGGTTCGGTGTAACGGCGCGTCAATTCGGGTTGAAACCGCTCCAGCGATTGACTTCAAAGGCCCCCCAGCCTATACGCCCGCCCTCCAGATCAACCGGCAAACGCCCCACGGGCGGGCCGCCCGCCCGGACGAGACGTGTCATGAAGGTCAGAAGTTCACTGAAGTCGCTGAAGACGCGTCACCGCGACTGCAAGCTGGTGCGCCGCAAGGGCCGCATCTATGTGATCAACAAGACCAACCCCCGCTTCAAGGCCAAGCAGGGCTGAACATGGTCGCCGGGCCGGCCGCGCCGCCGGCCGACGCCGCCCCCACGGGGTCCCCCACCGAAGTCGTCGTTTTGATCGTCGCCTTCAACAGCGGCCCGCACCTGCAGGCCGTGATCGACGCCCTGGCGCGTCAAAGCTTCACCGATTTCACCACCATCGTCTGGGACAACGCCTCCACCGACGGCGCGGTCGAGGCCTTGCGCGTGGGTCCCGGGGTCCGGGTGGTGCGCGGTCCCGACAATCTGGGGTTCGCGGCGGCCAACAACCGCGCGGCGGCCCTGTCCCGCGCGCCGTTCATCGTAACGCTGAATCCAGACGCGTTCCCGGATCCCGACTGGCTGGAGATCCTGGTCGGCGCCGCGCGGCGCACGGGCGCGGCCAGCGTGGCCTCGCTGCAACTGACCGACGAGGACCCCCGGATTCTGGACGGCGCCGGGGACATGATGAGCGTGATCGGCGTGGCCTGGCGCGGCGGCTATCTGCAGCCTCGGTCGCTACAGCCTCGCGAACCGGTCGAGGTGTTCGCAGCCTGCGCCGCCGCCGCGCTCTATCGCCGCGAGGCGTTCGAGGCGGCGGGCGGGTTCGACGCGCGGTTCTTCTGCTACCACGAGGATGTCGACCTGGGCTTTCGCCTGCGCCTGAACGGCGGGCGCTGCGTGCTGGAGCCGCGGGCGGTGGTGCGCCATGTGGGCTCGGCCAGCTCGAACGCCATTTCCGGATTCGCCGAGTATCACGGCATGCGCAACCGGCTCTGGACCTTCGCGCGCGACATGCCCCTGGCGCTGATGCCGATCGCCCTGCCCGGCCACATCCTGCTGGTCATTTTCCTGCTGCTGCGCGCCCAGTCGCCCAAGATGCGCGAGGCCCGGCTGCGCGCCCTGGCCGATGGTTGGCGCGGGGTGGGACCGTTCCTGGCCGAGCGGTCCCGCTGGCGGCCGAGGAAGCTCCTGGACCTGGCCCGCGCGCTGTCCTGGAGCCCGCTGGCGATTTCGCGCCGCCGGCCGGTGTATAGGCGGCTCAAGGGATGAGGATATCCCCAACCCGCGCCCAACCCCGTCCACCCCACGTCATCGCCGCGCTTGTCGCGGCGACCCCTGCCGTGCTGGCGCTGACGCATCCTCGAACAGAGTTGTTCGTCTGAACCTTACGGAATGGATCGCCGGCGCGGGGGCCGGCGATGACGGTCTTGGGAGAGCGGAGGAATGGCTCGCGTCGTCAAAATTCCCGGTTCGTTCCCGCGCGAATTTCCTCTAGGCTCCGCGACTCTCATCTTCCTTCCAGCGTACGAGACCTGATCCATGGCCGACGATTCCTCCTCTGTCGACGTTCTGAACAGCGCCGCCCAGAGCCAGCTCAAGACCATCATCGAGCGTATCGAGCGCCTGGAAGAGGACAAGGCCGCCGTCAGCGCCGACCTGAAGGAGGTCTATGCCGAGGCCAAGGGCAACGGCTTCGACGTCAAGATCCTGCGCAAGGTCGTCCGCCTGCGCAAAACCGACAAGGCCAAGCGCCAGGAGGAAGAGGCCCTGATCGACCTCTACCTGTCGGCGATCGGGGGCCTTTGAAGCGTAGCGCGCCCGATCCGCGCGACCAGGCCAGGCGCGCCGCGCTGAACGCCCTTCGGCGGGCGCGGCGCAAGGCGGCGCGCGAGGGCGTGACGCTGTCGGCCTGGGAGGACGAATTCCTGGGCTCGGTGACCGACCGGCTGAAGATCCATGGCCGCGCCTTCGCCGATCCGGACAAGGGCGCGCCGGGCCAGGCGCTGTCGGCCCTGCAGGCGGTCAAGCTGAAGGAGATCGCCGTCAAGGCTGGCGGCGAGACCCGTAAACCGCTCAAACCGCGCACAGGCTTTCGTCGTCGCGCCCCGAAATCCGATTGATCGCCCGACCAGGGCGTTCGCGGTCTCGTCTTTCGCGCCACCTCCCCTTAAAACCTCGAACGCCACCCATTGGGACGTCCCCGCGAGCACAACATGAAGATCCTGGTCACCGGCGGCGCCGGGTTTATCGGTTCGGCCCTCTGCCGCGCGCTGGTCGCGGACGGCGAGGACCAGGTGCTGAACATCGACGCCCTGACCTACGCCGCTTCGCCGACCTCGCTGGCCGGGCTGGAGGGCTCGAACCGCTACCGGTTCATCCAGGCCGACATCCGCGACGAGGGCGCGATCCAAGCCGCGTTCGAGGGTTTCCAGCCGGACGCGGTGGCGCACCTGGCCGCCGAATCCCACGTCGACCGTTCGATCACGGGGGCCCGTTCGTTCGTCGAGACCAATGTGGTCGGCTCTTACGTCATGCTGCAGGCCGCGCTCGACTATTGGCGGGGCCTCACCGGCGCGCGCCATGATGATTTCCGCTTCCTGCATATCTCCACCGACGAGGTGTTCGGCAGCCTGGGGCCGGAGGGCTATTTCACCGAGGCCACCGCGCGCGACCCGCGCTCGCCCTATTCGGCGTCCAAGGCGGCTTCCGACCACCTGGCCAGCGCCTGGTTCCACACCTATGGCCTGCCGGTCTTGATCTCGAACTGCTCGAACAATTACGGGCCCTACCAGTTTCCCGAGAAACTGATCCCGCTGATCATCCTGAACGCCCTGGAGGGCCGGCCGCTGCCGGTCTATGGCGATGGCTCCAATATCCGCGACTGGCTCTATGTCGAGGACCATGTGGCGGCCCTGCGGCTGATGCTGGCCAAGGGGCGGCCGGGCCACACCTACAATGTCGGCGGCCGCAACGAGCGGGCCAATCTGGAGGTGGTCCAGCGCATCTGCGACCTGATGGACCAGATGGCGCCGGCCCTGGCCTCGGGCGCGCGCCGCGGCCTGATCACCCACGTCACCGACCGCCCGGGCCACGACCACCGCTACGCGATCGACGCGACCAAGCTGGAGGGCGAACTCGGCTGGCGCGCCGCGGAGAACTTCGAAACCGGCCTGGCCAAGACCGTCCGCTGGTACCTCGACCGCGCGGACTGGTGGGGCCCGCTGAAGCAGCACGCGGGTGAGCGGCTGGGGTTGAAAGCGGGGGTTTGAGGGGAAACCCTGGTGGAGCCGAGATTCAAGTATTGTCGGTTAACTATTTGAATAGGGAAAGCAATATCTGCGGTTGCGAGTTGGCGATGCTGAGGGACTTCACGGCCAATTGTTGCTTGGTTTGATCAGCCAGAAGCTTCGCGGATTCCTGCGCCATGTTCGCATCCACGAGATTTCCAAGCCCTTCCGTGAGGGCGTCTTCCGTGCGGTTGGCCTGTGATTGAGCGATCGTTATCGTATTCTGTTGGGTTCCGATCGCCGCCGCGGAAACATTGACCTGATTTATGGCGCTATCCACAGTCGATAACATTTTCGCCGGAGACAAACTGGTGAAGTTGCTCAAGTTAAGCCATGCATTGGTCATTGGACGATAATATAGAGGTATCGATTCACCATCAGGCGAGGATAGAATCGATTCTTGTGTTCGAAATGGCGTAAGCGAGAGATTCTGCACGGTTACGCCGAAAGCGGCTGGCGGGGCCGGTGGTGGAAACTGGGTCGTGTTAAAGTCGAAGCTCACGGATGACGGGTTGGTGGCGGAGAAGTCGGTCCAGTTTCCATACTGGAACTGTGTGCTCCAATTGTCGATCTGACCGGGAACATTCGATGCTCCGTATTCGAGTGAGACATTCGGATTAAGCCCTGTTGTGGTCAGGGTTGGTTCTTGAGGTATGTTTGGATCGACATTCTCAAATGAATAGGCCATGTTTATTAGTCCCGGACGCCCATCGACAGGTGATGAGAATGATAATG
>DATAYD010000054.1:0-8812 GCA_036272715.1 Caulobacteraceae bacterium
TCCAGCCGCCCCGGCCCCCACCATCGGCGCGTTCGCTCCAGCCACGACGGGTGCGACGCCGCCGACGAGCCCCGCCGCCGGGTTCCAGCAGGCGACGGCCGGAGCCCCGAATTTCAACCTGACGGCGGGATCATTGCCCTCGGTGGGAACGGTGTTCGCCGCGACCCAGTCCACTCTGGTGATCAACGCCGCCGGCGTTTCGGCGGACACGGCCACGAACGCCGCCGGCGCCACCGCGACGATCGTCGATCTATCCGCCAAGACCATCGAGCTCAAGGTGCCGAACCTTGGCGTCGACACGCACCTAGCCATCGGCGCCAGCGCGGACACCCAACTGCCGAACGGAACCTTCGCGTCCGTGACCGACCTGACCCCCGGCGGCGTGGGCGGCCTCAACTACGCCATCCTGGGCGAGTGGGTGCTGAGAGATTCGACCGATAAGACCGAAACCGACGCCGGCGTCTTCGCGATCGGCTATCAGACCCCGACCGCCAGCGTGCCGACCAGCGGCTCGGCGACCTACAGCCGTATGGGCGGTGTTTCCGGCGATCTCTATGTCCCTGGTCCCACGTCGACCGATCCCGCCGTGCGCCTGTCGCTGACGGGCGATGCGTCCTTGACCGCGAATTTCGCCGCGAACACCGTTTCCGGCCTGCTCACCAACATCGTCGCGACCGCCCCCGGCGCGGCCGGCACGGCCTGGAACAAGGTCGCCATCTCGGGCAACATCACGGGCGACACGTTCAGCGGCGGCACGACCGCGGCGACGGCGCCGGCCAATGCCAACGCGCTCAACGCCAACGCGACCGGCTCCATCAACGGCGGGTTCTACGGCCCCCTGACCAATGAAGTCGCGGCTGTCTGGACGCTGTCTGACGGATCGAAATCGGCCGTGGGCGCGCTGGGCGCGGCGACCCCGTTCGCGCTGGGCGCCCTCGCGCCGGCGACGGCTGGAAGCACCCCGCCCTCGACCACGGTCGCCGGCTTCCAGCAGGCGACGGAGGTCGCGCCGAACTTCGTCCTCTCGGGCGGCGCGACGCCGGCTGCTGGAACGACTTTCGCCCTCACCCAATCGGCGCTCCAGGTCACGACGTCAGGCATTTCGGCGGACACGGCCACAAACGGGGCCGGCGCGACGGCCACGCTCGTCGACCTTTCGACCGGAACCATCGAACTGAAGCTGCCCAGCCTCGGCGTGGACGCCAATGTCGTCATCGGGGCGAGCGCGGACACGGCGGTGAACGGCGGGTTCGTTTCCGTCGCCGACCGCACGCCCGGCGGCCTGGGCAGCCTCGACTACGCCTTTCTGGGCGAATGGGTGCTGAAGGACGCCACCGACCAGAACGTGACCCACGCCGCCATGTTCATCGGCGGCTTTCAGACCCCGCTGGCCAATATGCCCACGGCCGGAAGCGCCAGGTACAGCCAGCAAGGCGGCGTGTCGGGCGACCTGTTCATCCCGGGCGCGCCGGGCGCCTTTGGCCAGGCCGAGCACCTGTCCTTGAGCGGCGACGTCTCCTTGACGGCGACCTTCGGCCAGGGCGGGATCACCGGGACGCTGACCAACATCGTGGCGAGCGATCCGGTGGCCGGGACGACCAATCCCTGGAACAACGTCTCGCTTGTCGGCAGTATTTCCGGCGCCACCTTCAGCGGAACCACCTCGACAGCCGCGACTCTGCCCAATTCGGACGCGCTCTCGGTCAACGCGACGGGATCGCTCGTGGGCGGCTTCTACGGCCCCAACGCCGACGAAGTCGCCGCCGTCTGGACGCTGTCCGACGGGACCAAATCCGCGGTCGGCGGGTTCGGCGCGGACACCCCCGAACTGGCCTATGTGTTCAGCCCGGCCGCCGCGGCGACCGTCGGCGCCAACACGGCGGTCCAGACGGCGTCAATGGGGGGCCCGACCCTGAACGGCTCCAACAGCATCCAGCCTGTCGCCGGCACCGCCTTCCCCGACCTGCAATCGGCCATCCTGATCACCTCCCGGGAGACGTCGGCGGATGCGGCGATCAATGCGGCCGGCGCCACGGTCACGGTGGGGCCGCCGACGAGCATCGGCGGGCCGCTGGCGGTGAGCGTCAGCATCCCCAGCCTTGGGATCAACAATGTCGCGCTGAGCTTCCAGGGACCGGATCCTTTTTACGGAAATTCGCCCCAGCTCTTTTCGGGTAGTCTTGGCGGGACCAAGACGGTCCAGATCGACCTGCAGAACCTCGACTACGTCTCCGCGGGAATCTGGGCCGTGCTGCCGACGGGCGACTTCCACGTCGCCAGCAACGCGGCCGTCGGGGTGTTCGGCTATGTCACGCCCACAATGGCCATGCCGACGACCGGCACGGCCAGTTTCACGGGAACCACCATCGGCCTCGTAGGCGCGCCCCAGGGGCTGACCTCCCTTTCCGCCACGCTCACCGGGACCGCGACGCTGAACGCCAATTTCGGGACGGGGGCGTTCTCGGGCGCGCTTTCGGGGATGCAGGCCACGCCCCTGGCGGGCGGTTCGACCGAGCTCTGGAACGGCGTAGTGCTTACCGGCACGATCTCTGGCTCCGCTTTCTCGGGGACCACCTCGGTCTCGTTCGCCCCTACCCCGGCGGGCGTCTATACGCTCGGCCCCACGGCGACGGGAGTGGTCAACGGCGCCTTCTACGGACCCACCGCCCAGAACGTCGGCGCGGTCTGGTCGCTGTTCGGCGGCGTCAAAAGCGCGTTCGGCACGTTTGTCGCCCGCAGCGGCGGCGCCCCGTCGGATCGCCGGCTGAAGCGCGACATCAGGCCCTTGGGCCGGGCGGCCAACGGCCTGCGACTCTACAGCTTCCGCTACCTCACCGATCCGCGCACCTTCGTCGGCGTGATGGCCCAGGACCTGCTGGACGATCCCCGGTTCGCCTCGGCGGTGATCCGGCGCCCCAGCGGTTTGCTGATCGTCGACTACGCCAAGCTGGGCCTCGACATCGCGGACTTCGATCAGATGCGCGCCGCCGGCGAAACGGCCGTCGCCGCCTATGAGCGCAAGGCCGCCGCCTGAGCGAACCACTCGGGCGCGGTCGGAGGCAGGGGGTTTGAGCGTTCTTCGAGCTTTGCTGGCGGCCGCCGTGCTGGCCGGCGCCGCACGGCCGGACGGCGCGCGCGCCGCCGCGCCGTCTCCAGCGGAATCTTCCGTCGAAATCGGCGCGGCGCCGCGGTCGATATCGGAGCGCGAGGCGGCGCAGTTGCTCATTCAGGGCGGCCGGTTCGCGGAGGCCAAGCGCGTCCTCGTGGCGCTGGAAGCCAAGGCGCCCCAGGACAGCGAGGTGCAATTCCTGCTCGGCCTGATCGCCGTCCAGGAAAAGCACTACGCCGAGGCGATCCACCGGTTTCGGGCGATCCTGGTGCGCGAGCCTGGCGTGACGCGCGTGCGGCTGGAACTGGCCAGGGCCTTCTTCCTCGCCAAGGACTATGACAACGCCGAGCGCCAGTTCCGTCTGGCCCGCGCCGGCGATCTGTCGCCGGCGGCCAAGGCCAATGTCGACCAATATCTGTACCTGATCCGTCAGGCGCGGCGCTGGACCTATAACCTGTCCGCCGCCGTGGTTCCCGATACCAACGAAGGCGCCGGTCCCGGCGTCAACATCGTGGACCTGTTCGGCCTGCCGTTCCAACTGTCCGCCGACGCGCGCCAGCACAGCGGGGTCGGGATGAATATCAGCGCGGGCGGGGAATATTCTCCCGCCCTGACCAAGACCATCCGCCTACGGATCGGCGCCCAGATCGACACGACCGACTATCCAGGCGGCGAATTCAACGACACCACCCTCGCCGCCTATGCGGGACCGCGGTTCCTGACCCAGCATTGGGACATCAGCCCCTTGGCCACCGGGTTCGAACGCTGGTTCAGCAACCGGTTTTATAATCAAGGCGTCGGCGGCAGCCTGCAGGCGACCTATTACGCGACGCCTAGATTGGCCCTGACCGGCACGCTGGGCGCGCAGCAGGTGACCTATGGACCGCCCAAGGGCCAAGACGGCCCCACGGTGTCCGGATCGTTAGGCTTCCTCTACACCTTGGACCCCTTGAGCGCGATCACCGCCGCCATGTCGGTGAGCCGGCAGGACGCGAGCCTCGGTTTCTACGCCAACACCGCCAGCCAGATCCGCCTGGGCTACGCCCGCGACCTGCCCCTGGGATATTCGATCCTGATCCAACCCAGCTATGCCGGCATCGACTATGACCTGGCCCAAGCCGCCTTCGGCGTCGCCCGCCGCGATCGCCAGTCGGTGATCCAGATCTCGCTGCTCAACCGCCGCATCGACTTCTTCGGCTTCACCCCCCGGATCGCCTACACCCACACCCACAACGCCAGCAACCTGGCCCTCTATGCCTACGACCGCGACCAGGCCCAGATCGGCTTGACCCGCGAATTTTAGAGTGGGATGAGGAAAAGCGCGAAGCGGTTTTCCGGCCGCATCCCGCTCTAAATGTTTAGAATCGATCAGGTTTATGATTTCGGATTGATTCAATCCAAAATCATCGTGATCTAGGGTGCTTCGACCCTGCCCCGCAGGATCGGGACTGTTCGAAAAGATGGGCTTTCAGGTCGAGGGCGTCACTGGTCTCGGTCACCTTGGCCGACCATTTCCGGTCCGTTCTGGATTCGCTCATAGGAGCCTGACTAAAGCCGGCGCCCCTCGCAACTTTTACGCCCCGGCGCCGTCCAACTGTCGGCGGACCGACAAACACGGAGCCGGGCCTGCGCTTTCATGGGGCCATGGATGAGGCGACGGTTCTTGAGCGGGCGTATGCGCTGGCCCGGTCCGGCAAATGCCGAAGCATCAAAGACGTACGCGACGCCCTCAAGGTCGAGGGCTTCAACTATGAGACCATCGCCGTGCACCTGCACGGCCTCGCGGTGACCCGTGACCTCACCAAGCTCTGTAAAACGTCTTGGGAGCGGACCAACAGCGGGACATAGGATCTTGCGAACGGCGGCGAATTCGGTCGCCCCCACATGGATATCCGGGCGGGGCCGCATGCCGCCGTTAAAGGAGAGCACACTCAAAATACAAGTTTTATCGAGAGGAAAGACGGCGCCTAAACGGCGGAACGATCGCTCTCACACCGACCCGACCCCGGACGAGCGCGTTCATCCGCCAACGGCTTGCGCGGTAGGACTTCGTGCAGGCTCGGAAATTTGGCGATGAATCTGTCCTGCTGCCATAGCTCGATCGGCTGGTCGCAGATCTTGGCCTTGGTGAGCAAGACCGCCGCTTCGTCCGTGTCGCGCGAATAGGCCTCGAACCTTTGAATCCGGCCAGCGCGGTCGAGGAAATAGAGCCGGTAATCCATGTCGGCCTCCTCAAACTGACATTCATACCTCATTCTAGACGCGAATTGTGCGGAATTCTGTCGGCTGGTCTACATTGGGTTAATTTTTCCACAGGGGCGTCATTGGCCGCCGGCGCCCCTACCCCGCCAACGCCGCGTCCAGTTCGGCGCTGAGCGTGGCGAGGGTGAAGGGTTTGGTGACCAGGCGGGCGCCGGGGTCGACGACGCCATGGTGGACGATGGCGTCCTGGGTGTAGCCGGTCATGAACACCACGCGCAGGTCGGGGCGCCGGCGCAGCGCCTCGTCGGCTAGGTCGCGGCCATTGGCCTCGGGCATGACCACGTCGGTCAGCAGCAGGCCGACCTCGGGGCTGCGGTCCAGCAGGTCCAGGGCGCGCGCCGCGCCCTCGGCGGCGAGCACGTCGAACCCCAGGTCGCTCAGGGCCTCGGCGGCGAATTCGCGAACCCCGGCCTCGTCCTCGACCAGCAGCACGGTGATCCCGCGCCGAACCCCGCCCTCGGGCCCGATCGCCGACAGCACGGTCGGGCCGGCCTCCGCCAGGGAGCGAGGCAGATAGAGCTTGACCGTCGTACCGACGCCGACCGCGCTGTGGATCCGCACATGGCCGCCGGACTGCTTGATGAAGCCGTGCACCTGGCTCAGGCCGAGCCCGGTGCCCATCCCGGTCGGCTTGGTGGTGAAAAACGGCTCGAACACCTGGTCCAGGATCTCCGGCGCGATGCCGGTCCCGGTGTCGCTGACCGAGACCATGATATAGGGGCCGGGGGTCACCTCGCCGTCCTGGTCGGCATAGACGCGGTCAAGGAAGGCGTTGGCGCTTTCGATCGTCAGCTTGCCGCCGCCCGGCATGGCGTCGCGCGCATTGATCGCCAGGTTGACGATCGCGGTCTCCAGTTGCGGCAGGTCTATATGGGCGCGCCACAGGCCGCCGATGGTCACCGCCTCGATGGCGACGCTCTCGTCCAGGGTCCGGCGCAGCAGCTCGGTCATCTCGACCACCGCCTTGCCGATATCGGCCGAGGACGGCTTCAGCGGCTGCAGCCGGGAAAAGGCCAGCAGGCGGGCGGTCAGGGCCGCGGCGCGCTTGCCGCCCTCCATGGCCTGCTGGATCAGCCGCAGCATCTTGGGGTCGGCGTCGGCGTAACGGCGGTTCAGCAGATCCAGGCTGCCCAGCACGATCGCCAGCATGTTGTTGAAATCATGGGCGATGCCGCCGGTCAGCCGTCCGATGGCTTCCATCTTCTGGCTCTGGCGCAGGGCCGCTTCGGCCTTCTGCCGCTCGGCCATCTGAGTCTTCAGGCTGCGGTTGGTGCGGCCAAGCGCGCGGGCGTCGAGGGTCATGACGCTGAACATCAGGAGGGCCATGACCACCAGCAGGACAGGGCCGACATAGCGGCTGGCGCGGCGCAGCGCCGGCTCGGAACGGTAGCGCAGATAGACCGTGCCCAGACGCTGCCCGGCCTGGGCCACCGGCGTGGTGACGACGATGCGCCCCGGGGCGGCCTTCCGCGTCAGCGCCTGGCTGAACTCCGACGACGGCGGGCCGCGCTCATAGCTGGCGGCCAACCGGCCCCGCTCGTCATAAACCCCGACCGCATCGACCTCGGTATTGGCCTCGAGCGCCCGCACCAACTCGCGCAGGGCTTGCCGATCGTCGAAGGACAAGGCCGCGGTGACGGTTTCGGCCAGCACCCGCGCCTGGGCGTTGGCGCTCGCCGTGGCCAGGGCCTCGTATTGCCGCTCGCCATAGGCCGCCACGAACAGGCTGAGGCCGACGAAAGCCGCCACGCTGGCGGCGACCAGGACCGGGCGCCATTGGGTGAGCGCGTCGAGCAGGCGCCTCACGGCGCCGCCTTCCGCCGATTCACCGAGACCGCCAGGCCGAGCAGTTTGGAGCTGATCACCAGGCCGTTCCTGGCCGCGGCGTCGTCATCCAGGCGAAAATGCACCTGGCCGTCTTCGACCACGAAGTCCACGACTCCGGTCGGACCCGCGCCGTCCGTGACGGTCAGGATCGGGGCGCCATCGACCACCTGCAAGGTCTCCTTCACCTGCGCCGCGCCCCCGCCCGCGTATAGCACGGGACAAGGCGCCGTCCGGTCGGCTTTCGCCATCCGCCGCACCACGATCGGCCGCCCGCCGATGCTTTGCCCCATCACCGCCTGGTCGAGGACCGCGCCAAAAGGGTCGTCGCCGACCACGCAGATCGCGAATGGGCCATCGCTGCCGCCGAAGGCGTCGGCCGGCCAGGTGACGAACGGCGCGAACTTGTAGAGGAAGCTCGCCTTGACGGCCCATTCAGGCGCGACCTGGGCGTCGGCCACACGGGCGAACAGCATCAGGACGATCGTGGAGACGATCGCCGCCCCACGCCGTCGCTGGGCCCCCCGATGGCTGAAGTCCGGTCTTCGAGACGCCATTTCAGCTCCACCAAGGCGCCGTGAAACCCACGGCTCGACGATCGCCACCCCATGAGCCCCTCCACGCGTCGGACGCTTGGCTCGCGGGTGCGAACACCGCGCCGCGTGTTCGCCAGTCCTCTCAAGCTCCCGGCGCGGGAACGCGGAACCTTAGCCTTGGTTGCGCAAGCGAGCCGAGCGCGGCGACCGGTCGCAACCAGCGCGGCCGCCGCTCGTCGCCTGACGCGGGAGTCTCTGCTGTTCAGGCCGGGCGTCGAGCGATAGCCCTACCCCTCGATCGGGTAGGGTTGGGTGGGGGCGCGGAAGCGGGTGTTGAAAGAAGGGTCGCGTCAGACTCCTCCCGCATCCTTCGCCCCGATCGAGTGCGTTCACCCCCATCCCTGCCCCTCCCCCATCGAGGGGGAAGGATTCTGCGCCGCCGCCCCTACCCCGCTCCCATCATCGCCTCGAGCGCCGCCGAGGCCTGGTTCAGCCAGAGTTCCAGGTTCGCCGCGTCGCTGTCGCCCTCCCGCGCCTCATAGGTCAGGACCAGATCGGCCAGCGCCTTGGCAGGCGCGACATAGCGGCTGTGCGCCGGTTTCACCGTGGCGAGGTACTGGTCCGTCACGCCGCGCACCGAGCGTCCGCGTTCGCGGATGTCGCGCAGCAGGCGTCGGATGAACCGCAGGTCGTCGTCGACCTCGAGGAAGATGCTGAAGTCCAGCCCCGCCCGCACCGCGGGGTCATGGAGCACGTGCAGGCCCTCGACGATGACCACATCGGCCGGCGGCGTGGGTGCGCGCCGCTTCAGGGGCGCATGGATGCGGAAGGAATAGACCGGACGATCGACCGTGAATCCCTGGCGCAATCGTTGAAGATGGCCGGCCAATTGGGCGTGATCGCGGGCCGAGGGAACGTCGAAATCGAACCGGCGCGGATCGAAGCCCGGATGATCGAAGCGGCGATAATAGTCGTCCTCGCTGATCAGGACCACCGTGCGCGGGCCCAGGCGTTCAGCCAGGGCGCGGGCGAACAGGCTCTTGCCCGAACCCGACCCGCCGGCCACCCCGACAATCCAGCC